>JBAQRU010000159.1:0-5649 GCA_049296025.1 Lysobacteraceae bacterium
GTGATAGATCGTGCGCATCATCCGCATCGCGCGTTCGCGGTTGTAACCGTCGATTTCCAGCGAAACGTTCATCACGCCGCCGGCATTGACCGCGTAATCCGGCGCGTAGACGATGCCGCGCTTCAACACTTCGTCGCCGATCGCGTTGTTGGCCAGCTGGTTGTTGGCCGCGCCGCAGATGATCTTGGCCTTCAGGCGCGGCAGCGTGTGTTCGTTGATGGTGCCGCCGAGCGCGCATGGCGAATAGACATCGGCCGGCACATCGTAGATTTCGTCGGGCGCGACCGCCTCGGCGCCGTATTCCGCGACCGCGTGCTCGACCAGTTCCTTGTTGATGTCGGTGACGAAGATCTTCGCGCCGCGTTCCTTCAACAGTTTCACGAACTCCATGCCGACGTGGCCGAGGCCCTGCACGGCGTAGCTGTGGCGACCGACTTCCTCATCGCCGTATTTCTTGTTCAACGTGGCCATCAGGCCCTGCAGCGTGCCGTAGGCGGTGAACGGCGAGGGGTCGCCCGAACCGCCGTGGACCTGGTGCACGCCGGTCACGTATTCGGTTTCGCGGTACACGTATTCCATATCGTTGACGTCGATGCCGACGTCTTCGGCGGTGATGTAGCGCCCGCCCAGCGAATCGACGAATTTGCCGAATGCACGGAACAACGCCTCCGATTTGTCTTTCGACGGGTCGCCGATGATCACCGCCTTGCCGCCACCGATGTTCAGGCCCGCCACCGCGTTCTTGTAGGTCATGCCGCGCGAGAGTCGCAGCACATCCTTCAGCGCGTCCTGCTCGGTCTTGTACGGCCACATCCGCAAACCGCCCAGCGCGGGGCCGAGCACGGTGTTGTGGATCGCGACGATGGCTTTCAGGCCTGCGTCCTTGTTGTGGCAGAACACGACCTGCTCGTGGCCGTTGTTTTCGATGTGTTCGAAGATCATCGGTGGCTCCGTTGCGCCAGCGCCGGATATTTCCAGTACGCCAGAGTATGTGGCAAGTCGTTGAATCTGTTCGACTCATCGGCTTGGTGTGGCGGCCGGTGCAGACCGCAGGCGGCGTAGTCTAATGGAATCGTATGCAGCGGTCGTGTGGCCTCGATGCGGCCGTGAATCGCATGCCGTCAGTAGTTGCGATATCGACCCTGGCGGATCCACAGCGTCGACAGCCATTTCACGCCCGCTTCCACGGGCGTGCCGGCGTGCAGCGAATCCGCATCCAGGCTGCCGTCGGGCATGAGATTGTCGAAGATGACAGCGCGCCCTGGAAGCGGTTCCACGCGCAATTCCGGCACCGGGAATTCGGTCGCGCCGCCCGCGTCCACCGCGTTCAGATAGACACAGACGGTGCGGATGCGGTTGCCGGCGTGCGGGCGATCCATCCGCAGGGTGCCCGGCGGCAGGTAATCGCGATGCGGTCGATATTGCTGGCCCGGCAGATAGCGCAGCACGGTCAGTTGTTCGGCGTTGGGCAGGTCGATGCCCGCAGCGGCGGCCATGCGCAGCTGCGCCACGCGCAACGCGGTGTTCTCCAGCAGCGGATCGAAGCTCGTTTCGCTGCTGGTGCGCACCTGCAGGGTGTGGGGCACGCCGGTAAGCGGATCGGCGGTCTGCGAATCGTGCAGATGCGGCTGTGCGCAGGCGATCAGCAGCCGGCATTCATCGGCCGAGAAGAAACGGTCGATCACCGAGATGCGCGGCTGCGCGCTCAGCGGCCGCATCGGTGGCGAAGACAGTGCGTCTTCGATCGACAGCTGACGCGGCGGGACATCGCTTTCGTCCGGCGGCGGCAGCGTGAAGTCGGGCAGTCGCACCGCACCGTTCGCGGTCAGTTGCGCCCACAGATCTTCGGCGACGTCGGGCTGTGCCTCGCAGCCCTCGCCATGCGCCAGACGCTCCGCAAGCAGCATCGCAGCGACTGCGCTGCCGCGACCGGCGGCGCGTTCCATCAATTGCATGCACAGCGACTGGTCGTCCGGATGCGACTTGCGGCCGAAATGGATCGCAGCGGTCAGCAGGGCCGGCGGAAAATTCGCCTGCACCGCGCGATGCAGGCGTTCGTTGATGCGCCCATCGCGCGGCAACGCCGTGCCGCCCAGCGCGATCTGCACCAGCAGGTCGCTGGCCAGCGGATGTCCGGCCTGTTCGGCACGCAGCAACCACTGCGTCGCGGTCTGCGGCGCGGGCGCACCGGCGATGCCGTACAGCCGCATCCGCGCGTATTCGATCTGCGCTTCGACATGCCCCGCCTCGGCTGCGCGCAGATGCCAATGCTGCGCGTCATCCATGCGCTGCGCATCGGCCAGCGCGAGCGCCAGTGCGAAGGCGTGTTCGGCCGAACCCGATTCGGCGGCGGCCTGCAACTCAGTCAGTGGCACGGACGCATTCACAGCTGGGACTCCAAGGGCAGCCACGAGATCGCGGTCGCGGTGACGCGCTGCCAGGTGTCGGTATCGGGTTCCGTCGATACCAGCGAAGGCGGCTTCGCTGCGCGATCCAGCCAGCGTGGTTTGCCGGATTTGTCGAGATGCATCCAATAGCTCAGTTCGGGTCCGGACAGGCGCAGGTATTCGTCGCGCACGGCTTTGGCCAGATCGGCATCGTCGAACATCACCCCCATCTCGGTGTTGAGATAGGCCGAACGCGCGTCGAGATTGAACGAGCCGATGAAGCCGCGCGCATCGTCCACGCTGTAGGCCTTGGTGTGCAGGCTTGCGCCGCTGCTGCCGAACAGACTGCTTTCGGGATGCCCCTGCGCGCGAAGTTCGTAGACATGCACGCCGCCGCGCAGCAAGTCGTTGCGATAAGGGCGATAAGCGCCGTAGACCGCAGCGACATCGTTCGCACCCAGCGAATTGGTGACGACGCCCACGGTCACGCCCTTCTCGACCAGGCCGTTCATGCCGGCGGTGACATCGGGCCCGGGCACGAAGTACGGCGAGATCAGCAGCACCTTGGCGTTCGCCACCGACAGGTCGCGTTCGATCCTGTGCACCAGCCATTCGTCGCGGCTGTCCTCCTCCCATTTCAGCGGCGGATCGGCGACCAGATGGATGCGATCGCTCCAGAACGGTTCGAGCCGCTTGCCGGCGTAGTCCTGCACTCTCGGCGACGCGGTGACCCGCTGCAGATAGCGCTGCGCGTCGGCGCTCTTGGCTTCGGTTTCGATCGCGTCGGCGATGTCGTCGAACGCACCCGCCGGCGCGCGGCTCAGCCCGGCCAGCGGCACCGCCGCCGCACTGTTCCAGTAGCGGTCGAACATCGCGCTGGTTTCGGCCACCGCCGGCCCGAACAGCACCACGTCCAGGTCGCGGAAATTCACCTCGCCGCCTGCGCCGAAATACTCCACGCCGATATTGCGTCCGCCCACCACCGCCACGCGGCCATCGGCGATCCACGCCTTGTTGTGCATGCGGTGGTTGACGCTGAAGATCCGCTGGATCAGTTCGAGGCCCCGGGCCGGGCCGCTGCGGTTGCGGAACGGGTTGTACAGCCGCAGCTCGATGTTCGGATGGCTGTCCAGCAACAGCAGCTTCGAGTCCATGCCCTCGGCATTCATATCGTCCAGCAGCATGCGCACGCGCACGCCGCGCTCGGCGGCCCGCCAGGCTTCGCGTCCGAGCAGGCGCCCGGTGAGATCGTCGTGCCAGATGTAGTACTGCAGGTCGAGACTGCGTCCGGCCTTCTGCGCCGACAGCGCGCGCGCCGCGAAGGCATCCACGCCGTCGTTGACCAGCAGGGCGCCGGTCTTGCCCGGATGTTCGGCCAACAGCGGGGCGAGTTCGCGATCCAGCTCGGTGGCGTCGGCCTGCACCGCCATCGCATGGCTCTTGCCGCCGTTGGCGGGCGGAGTGAAATGGTTGGTCAGCAGCAGGCCGCTGCCGATCAGGGCGGCGAGCGAAAATGCTCCCCATCGCGCGATCCGCCAGAACCGTGTCATCGAACGCATCGAAGCCATTCCCTCAAAACCGCCCCCTCGAAAACCAACCCCTCGAAAACCAACCCGGTTGGGCCGTCTCCCCATCCGCCGCAGTATCCACGCCGCACTGGCCCGGGAGCAAGGACGCGAACGCCCGCCGGTCGCTGCCGGAGCGCCGCACGCTTTACAATACGCACCAGCCTTTTCCAGCACGGAGCGCGCCATGAGCACGCCAGCCGCACCCGCTCCCAACAAGACCACGCCGTTGCTGCAGAGCGAAACCTCGCCGCTGCGTTTCGTCACCGCAGCCAGCCTGTTCGACGGCCACGACGCCGCCATCAACATCATGCGCCGGCTGATCCAGGCGCAGGGCGCGGAGGTCATCCACCTCGGCCACAACCGCAGCGTCGAAGACGTGGTCCGCGCCGCGCTGCAGGAAGACGCCGACGCCATCGCGCTGTCCAGCTACCAGGGCGGGCACGTCGAATACTTCAAATACATGGTCGACATGCTGAAGGAACGCGGCGCAGGCCACATCCGCGTGTTCGGCGGCGGCGGCGGCACCATCACCCCGGAAGAAATCCGCGAACTGCAGGATTACGGCGTCGAACGCATCTACCACCCGAACGACGGCATGCACATGGGCCTGGTCGCGATGATCGAGGACGTGGTGCGTCGCGCTGGCGCCGCGCGCCAGCCGGTGGAAACGCCGCATCGCGTCGAGATCGGCAACGACGACGGCCGCGATGAAATCACCATCGGCCACATGCTCAGCGCGATCGAAGAAGGCGCGATCGACGAATCCGGGCTCGCGCACCTGCGCAAGGAATGGCAGCTGGCCGGCGGCAAGACCCCGGTGGTCGGCATCACCGGCACCGGCGGCGCCGGCAAATCGTCGGTCACCGACGAACTGCTCAACCGCTTCCTCGCCAATTTCCCGGAGATGCGCATCGCGGTGATCTCGGTCGACCCCACGCGTCGCCGCACCGGCGGCGCGCTGCTCGGCGACCGCATCCGCATGAATTCGCTGCGCTCCACCCGCGTGTTCATGCGCTCGATGGCGACCCGCCGCCAGCATGCGGCGACCAACATCGTGCTGAAGGATTGCATCAGCTTCCTCAAATCGCTGGGCTACGATCTGGTCATCGTCGAAACCGCCGGCATCGGCCAGAGCGATTCGGAGATTGTCGACCTCGTCGATTTCCCGATGTACGTGATGACCAGCGACTTCGGCGCGCCGAGCCAGCTCGAAAAAATCGACATGCTCGATTACGCCGATCTGGTCGTGCTGAACAAGTTCGACAAGCGCGGCGCCGAAGACGCGCTGCGCGACGTGCGCAAACAGTGGAAGCGCAACCGCGTCGCGTTCCAGACCGCCGACGAAGGTGTGCCGGTGTATCCCACCATCGCCTCGCAGTTCAACGACCCCGGCATCAGCTGGATGTTCGCGAACCTGTGCCGGTTGATGCGCGGGAAGCTGTCGCTGCCGGCGGAGAAATGGTCGCCGGCCATCGACACCTCGCTGAAGGAACCGCGCGCCACCGTGCTGATCCCCGGCAACCGCGTGCGCTATCTCGCCGAGATCGCCGAACAGGGTCGCGGCATCAACCGCCGCATCGAATCGCAGTCCGACACCGCCGACAGCGCGCAGTCGTATTGGCAGTCGCTGCGTGATCTTGGCGATGACGCGTTGCCGAAGACGCTCGATCTCTACGGCGCCGACGCTCTTCTTC
>JBAQRU010000160.1:0-2708 GCA_049296025.1 Lysobacteraceae bacterium
TCGCCGCGCTGGTTCGCGCCGCGTTGGGCCAGGACCGCGAACTGGATCGCGGCCACGATCCTGCTGGCGCTCGCGGTCGCGCTGTGGCTCGATCCGGGTCTGGTGATCCGCGCCGAATTCGCCAAACAGCGGATCCGGCTCGGCGCCGAATCGCACGACATCGTCGTCGACAACGATCATCGCTGGACCTACGTCGAACTGGCGGCCGACAAGCCCGACGCACCGACCATCGTGATGCTGCACGGCTACACCGGCAGCAAGGAAAACTGGTATCGCGTCGCGCGCGCACTGCGCGGACGCTACCGCATCGTCATCCCCGATCTGCCCGGTTGGGGCCAAAGCGAGCGCAAGGACGGCGCCGATTATGGTTTCGTCGCCCAGAGCGCGCGCGTCGCCGCGTTCCTGCGCAAACCCGAGATCGCGCAGAAGCGGCCGGTCGTTCTCGTCGGGCATTCGATGGGCGGCGGCATCGCTGCGCTGACCGCCGCGCGCTATTCGAATCTGGTCGCGCGGGTCGCGCTGCTCGATGCCGCTGGCGTCCGTTTCAAGGACAACCCGTTCGGCATCGATGTGCTTGCCGGCAAGAATCCCTTCGGCGTGAGCGACGCCGCTTCGCTGGAGCACTACCTCGCCACCGTCTTCCACAACCGCGATGCGCGGCCGTGGGCGCCATGGCCGGCGAGCGATCTCTACATCGCCCAGCGCAAGCGCGACGCCGCGTTCGAGCAGGGCGTGCTCGACAAGATCGGTCGCGGCGACGAACGCTTCCTGCCCGGTGCCGAGGCCGCGTACATCTCGCAACCGGCGCTGCTGCTGTGGTGCCGCCAGGACAAGGTCATCGACCCCAGCGCGATGACCTTGTATGCCGAGCGCATTCCGCAGGCCAGCCAGGTGCTGCTGGAAGGTTGCGGCCACATGTCGTTGATGGAGCGGCCCGGCGAAACCGCCGAAGCGATCGCGATGATGATCGAGCGCGGCGCACCGGGTGAGGCGCCACCGACCGGAGAGTTGCAGTGAAAACCCTGGGCATCGAATTCGCAGCGCTTGCGCTCGCATGCGCATTGCTCGGTGGCTGCGCGGGCGAAGATCCCGCCGCAGTCGCCAAGGCCGCCGCTGAGCAGGCTGCGGCGCAGGAAGCGAAAGCGCAGGAAGGCGCCGCCGCATTCGACGACGCGGTGAAGAAAGAAAACTGGTCGTTGGCCAAAGCGCAGGCCGACGTGCTGATCGCGCAGTATCCCGACAGCGCCGCCGCCAAACGCGTGCGCCCCGAATACGACGGCATCAAGCGGAAACTCGAAGAAACGCGCGAAGCCGCGCGCACCGCCGCGCTGTGGAGCTACGGCACCCAGAGCGTGAAGGGCGGGCTGCAGACGTCGTCGGCGATCTACGCCAGGGACAACGTCGATGTCGACGGCACCGGCCCCACCCAGGTGCGGCTGATCTTCCGCGACCACCCGGACTGGGGCCGCAGCAGCTATCTCGTGCTGCAGAACGGCGACTTCAACTGCTATGGCGGCTGCCGCGTGCGGATCACACTCGACGGCAAGCCCGCGAAATCGCTGCCGGGCTCGCGCCCGAAGACCGATGAAGCCATCGCGATGTTCATCGAGGACGAGCGCGCGCTGTGGAAGATGACGAAAAGCGCGAAAACGCTGGAAATCGAATTTCCGGTGAAGGGTCTGGGCAAGCGCAGCGCGGTGTTCGAGGTCGCGGGGCTCGATCCGGGCCGCATGCCGGGTTGGTGACGACGCCTTGCGGCGCGGGCTGATCCGGTGGTTGTTGCTGGCGGTGCTCGGTGCTGCGGTTGCGCTCGCCGCGTGGTGGTGGTTTCGCGAGTATCGGCCCGATCGCGACCGTTACCCGATCCGGGGAATCGATGTCTCGCATCATCAGGGCAGCATCGACTGGTCGAAAGTCGCTGGCGACGATGTCGCGTTCGCATATCTGAAAGCCACCGAGGGCGGTGATTTCCGCGACCGCGCCTTCGCCCGCAACTGGCGCGAGGCGCGCGACGCCGGTATCGCGGTCGGGGCCTATCATTTCTTCACGTTCTGCCGTCCGGGCGCGGATCAGGCCGCGAATTTCCTCGCCGTCGTTCCGGTCGAAGCCGGTGCGCTGCCGCTGGCGGTGGATCTGGAATTCGGCGGCAACTGCGGGCGCACGCCGGACGGCGCGACGATGCGTCGCGAACTCGATGCGTTTCTCGCGCCGGTCGAGCGCGCATACCGAAAACCGGCGATCCTCTACGTCACGCCGGAGTTCCTTGATGCATACAGCAAGCAATTGCCGGCGCGCGCGCTGTGGCGCAGATCGATCCTGCGCACGCCGGACGGCACCGCGCCGTGGCGCGTGTGGCAATACCACAATCGCGGCCGCGTCGATGGCATCGCCGGTCCGGTCGATCTCAATGTTTTCGTCGATGAAGCCGATGCGTTCGTACGCTGGCGTGCCTTGGCCGAATAACGATACGAGCCTGCGGCTTGTTCTTTTTCTTAGTACGCGCTTTCTTCGTACGTTCTTTCTTCGAGTGTTTCAAACAATCACCGTCATCCCCGCGAACGCGGAGATCCAGCGACTTCAAAGCACTTTGCAAACCGCAACGACACTGGGTTCCCGCGTTCGCGGGAACGACGAACGTCGCATGGCGTGCGCCTTGGCGCATGGGTTTTCTGGGTGATTTCAAGCATTGGTGCGCCGAGGCGCACCCT
>JBAQRU010000161.1:0-2023 GCA_049296025.1 Lysobacteraceae bacterium
AAACGACACTCTGCGCAGAAGCTTGAAAGTCGCTGGATCCCCGCGTTCGCGGGGATGACGACGTTATTTTGGAATACCCGAAGAAGTGGAGAGAGCTCAGGCCGAAGCCACACCCCATCAACTGCGGCGCTTCGCCAATGTCCGCTTCACGGCATCGAGATCCAACCCGCGCGCCCTCAGCAGCACGATCAGGTGATACAGCAAATCCGCAGCTTCACCCAGCAATGCATCATCGTCCTCCACCACCGCAGCCAACGCGGTTTCCAGCCCTTCCTCGCCGACTTTCTGCGCGATGCGCTTGATGCCGCTTTCGAACAGCTTCGTGGTGTAACTGCCCACCGGCAGATCGATCGCGCGCTTGGCGATCAGTGCATCCAGATCGCCGAGCACATCGCCGGGCGCGCACGGGAAACAGCTTGCGGTGCCGAGATGGCAGGTCGGCCCATGCGGCCTCGCCTGCACCAGCAGAGTGTCGTTGTCGCAATCCACTTCGAGGCCCACCAGCGTCAGCACATGACCGCTGCTTTCGCCCTTGGTCCACAGCCGCTGCTTGCTGCGGCTGTAGAACGTGACATGTCCCGATTCGATCGTTTTGGCCAGCGCCTCGCGCGACATGTAGCCCAGCATCAGCACGCGGCGCGAATCCGCGTCCTGCACGATCGCCGGCAGCAGACCCGACTGTTTTTCCCAGGCGAGCGATTCGATATCGAGCGCCGACGTTTCGATGGGAGGATTCTCGTTCACAGCCTGACCTCGATGCCTTGCGCGCGCAGCGCGCGCTTGAGTTCCGGGATCGCGATCGCGCCGGAGTGGAAAACGCTCGCCGCCAGCGCGGCGTCGACATCGGCCTCGCGGAACGCATCGACGAAATGTTCGACCGCGCCGGCACCGCCGGATGCGACCAGCGGCACATGGCAGATCGCGCGCACCGCTTTGAGCTGTTCGAGGTCGTAACCTTTGCGCACGCCGTCGCTGTCCATGCAGTTGAGCACGATCTCGCCCGCGCC
Organism: Lysobacteraceae bacterium; assembly: GCA_049296025.1. Lineage (GTDB taxonomy): Bacteria > Pseudomonadota > Gammaproteobacteria > Xanthomonadales > Xanthomonadaceae > Lysobacter_I. The sequence continues at coordinate 1,008 of JBAQRU010000161.1, forward strand.
CAGCGCCTGCGCTTCGCGCACCCAGTCGAGCGTCGACTTGCGCAGCGCCTGGGTCTTGTCCGGATCGCCGGTATAGCTGCGCACGCGCCAGACGCCGTCGGCATCGCGCATCGAATCGATACCGACCACCACGCACTGGCTGCCGTAGGCGTCGGCGATTTCGGTGATCAGCGCCGGCCGTTCCAGCGCGGGCGTATTGATCGACACCTTGTCGGCGCCCGCGAACAGCACCCGCCGCGCGGTGTCGACGCTGCGGATGCCACCCGCGACGCAGAACGGAATATCGATGACCGAGGCGACGCGTTCGACCCAGTCAACATCGACTACGCGGCCGTCCGGACTCGCGCCGATGTCGTAGAACACCAGCTCGTCCGCGCCTTCATCGCGATAGCGGCACGCGAGTTCGACGATGTCGCCCATGTCGACGTGATCGCGGAACCGCACGCCCTTGACGACGCGTCCGTCGCGCACATCCAGACACGGCACGATCCTCACGCTCAGCATGTCAGCGCGTCCTCGATGGCCATGCCGCCTTCCAGCAGCGCACGGCCGAGCACCGCACCAGCGCAGCCAGCCTCGCGTGCAGTCATGATATCGGCGACATCGCGCACGCCGCCGCTCGCCTGCAGCGCAAAGCCTTCTCCACGCGCCACGATCATCCGGTACAGATCGATATTCGGGCCACGCATCATCCCGTCGCGTGCGATATCGGTGCACAGCAGATGCCTCGCGCCGGCATCGCGATAGCGGCGCAGGCAGGCGTCGAGATCGAGTTCCGCGCGTTCGGTCCAGCCATGGATCGGCAACTGCCACACGCCGGCCTCGTCCTGGCGCGTATCCAGCGCGATGGTGATGCGCTCGGCGCCGTAGCGCTGCAGCCAGGTGTCGACCAACGCCGGTTCGCGCACCGCCAGCGAGCCGATCACCACCCGTGACGCGCCGTGTTCGAGCATCGAGGCGACCGCCGCCTCGTCGCGCACGCCACCGCCGGTCTGCACCTGCAGGCGGCCGTCGTC
>JBAQRU010000162.1:0-6556 GCA_049296025.1 Lysobacteraceae bacterium
CGCGACAACGGCGGGCGCAACCGCAGCCGCCGGCTCGGCCGCGGGTGCGGTCGGTTTGCAGGCGGCGGCCAACAACATCAATGTCAGGATCGATGCACTTCGATAACGCATACGTGCTTCCTCATCAAAAAAGAAAATAAAACGCCACGGATCAGAGCGGCGTCGCGGCGAAAAATCAAACGGCGCGCGCACGCTCCTGGCGCGGAGCGTCGACGTGCGGGTCGGGGAGTGGATTGGTCTGCGATGCGAGCGCGCCAAGCTGCGCCGTCGATGTCTCGACCGGCTGCGCGGCGAGTTGCGCGAGATTGAGCGGCAGGACCTTGTGCGAGACATCGCGCAGATCGCCCTGTACGGCGAACACCGCACCGGCCGGGCCGGCAACGACATGGTCGACGTGCGACATCCCGGCGGCTCTGGTTGCGACCATCATCGAGGCTGCCGCCTGCTGTCGTTCCTGGTCGCTGGACAGTCCGGGCACCGCCGACAGCGCTGCATACATGTCGCGATAGCGCGCATGCTCGGGATGGTCCGGATGCACGACCGTCTTGCCGACCGACGACTCCGGCATCCCCTGCCGCACGGCGGTCATGAGCTTGTCCAGGCCATCGCCGTTGCGGCTGATGTCGTGGATGCGGTCGTAGTTGCTGACACCGTTGGCGTCGCGGTAGGCGCGACCTCCGGTCATGGCTTCGCGGGCGCTGTTGAAGCCGACGATGTGCGCGGCCTTGAGAAAGCCGGCGACACGTCCGGGCTTTTCGTCCCCGCCCAGAAACCCCTGTTCCAACGCGCGCTGATGATGCTTCTCGGCGTTGAGTTTGAACGCGTTGTCCTGCAGTTCCGGCGAGCGTTTGTAGGCGTCGAGACTGAGTCCGCTGCTCCAGTGGGAGGCGTTTTCGAGGAAGGCGGCCATGGCGCCGGATTTCGCCCACGCCCACTCGGACTTCTGCCCCGCCATCGCTTGGCCGAGCTTGTCCCTGTCGACGTAACCGGCTTCGGCGAGGAACTCCGCGCCGGCCTTGTAACGTCCGACGAATCCGAGACGATTCGTCGCGGCAAGATCGCCGCCGTGACTTTCGCTCATCACGGTCGAGGCGATCAGCCTGCGGGTCATCGCGTCGTCCAATGTCGCGATATTCCCTTGTCGGTATTGCTCGGCAGTGGCCACTGCCTGTTGTCGAATATCAGCCATCAAGCTGCTCCAAAAGGATATTCAACGAGTGTCGCTCAGCGGTGGCTATGCCTTACGACATCGATTCCCCATGACAGGTCTGTTGCGGTGAAAGAAAATATGGGATTGCGGAACGCGGGTTCGCGGTTCGCGGGAACCGATCGCATTCCCGATCGACGCACGGCATTGGATCGTCGCAGGAGATGTCTGCACGGCATCGGCGGGAATCCACCCGGCCGGTGCAAGCGCTTCCTTCAGCGCCGATGGCAAAACATGTCCCATCTGGATTTCCGATCCCCTGACTCGTTATTTCCGGGCAATCAGCAGTGTCGCGCGCTGGTCGCTATTGGCCTCAGGCTAGCAACTCCGGGGGATGGAGGGAAGTGGCGCCATGCAGCACTGGCCAAAACCAGGCATGCGGGCGATATCGGATCAGCACTTGTGCTCGCGCCGCAGCATGGATTAACGATTTATTTACAAACCCCGGGTGTCTACGGATGCCTGCGCAATCAAAACGACGGCCGTGCCGGCAGGGTGCCAGCCACGGCCGATCCGCCCACAGCGATCAAATCAACGTCGCGTCGATCGTCACCGGCACCGCCAGCGCACGCGAGATCACGCATCCGGCTTTCGCGGCGTTGGCGATCTCGGCGAACTGTTCTGCGCCGATGCCCGGCACCGTCGCGCTGACGATCAGATGCATGCCGGTCACGGTCGGGCCCGGGTCCATCCCCGGCTCCATCGTCGCTTCGGCGCGGGTGTCGATGCGGGTCGGCGTGAAACCGGCACGCCCCAGCACCGCCGACAGCGCCATGCTGAAGCAGCCCGCATGCGCGACGGCCAGCAGTTCCTCGGGGTTGGTGCCGCGCGTTTCAGGAGTATCCCCGTCGCCGAAGCGGGTCTTGAACGAATAATTCTGATCGGCGAACAGCCCGCTCTGCGGCGTGCTCATGCCACCCTTGCCGGTCTGGATGTCGCCTTCCCAGCGTGCGGTCGCGATACGCTTCAAAGCCATGACGACGACTCCCGTTCGAGTGGTGAGCACCGAGTCTACGCGCTCGCCGCAGCCTGAAAATGTGCACACGCGCATCCGCATCAACGGATGCAGCGCTGCGATTGACCGAAGTCAAATACACGCATCGTCGTACTGCGATGCGGCTTGACCCGCGCCGCTGAAGTTCCGATCCTTGGCGGGCGTCCTCAGGACGTACCGCCATGACCGCCCGCCGAGCGCCTGCTCGGACGGCAGGCTTCCCGAACGCGGACAGCCATGACGGCTCACCCCAACGCCTTTCGCGAAAGGAGAGTCGCTCATGTCGTACTCCACAGAACACATCCGCAATGTGGCCCTCGCAGGCCACCCCGGCGCCGGCAAAACTACCTTGTTCGAAGCCCTGCTGCATGCCGGCGGCGCAGTCCAGACGGCAGGCACCATCGAACGCGGCAGCACGGTGTCCGATTTCGACGCCATCGAAAAAGAACGCGGACATTCCATCGACACCGCCATCGCCAGCATCGACCACACTGCGCCCGGTCAACCGCTGATCCACGTCAATCTGATCGACACCCCCGGCTATCCGGATTTCCGCGGCCCCACACTGTCGGCGCTGGCGGCGGTGGAAACGCTGGCAGTGGTGGTCGATGCCGACGCCGGCATCGGTTACGGCACGCGCCGGATGATGGAATACGCCCAGGCGCGCAAACTTTGCCGGGTGATCGTCGTCAACAAGATCGATCACGATCCCGGCAAGCTCGGCGCACTGCTCGACGAGCTGCGCGAGACCTTCGGCAACGAAGTGCTGCCGCTGAATCTGCCCGCCGACAGCGGCAAGGCGGTCGTCGACTGTTTCGGCGAGCATGCCGGCGACAGCGATCTGGGTCCGGTCGGCGACTGGCACCAGAAGATCATCGACCAGGTGGTCGAAATCAACGAAGGCGTGATGGACCATTTCCTCGAAGTCGGCGAGGAAGGCCTGGGCGGCCAGGAACTGCACGATGCCTTCGAGCAGTGCCTGCGCGAAGGTCACCTCGTCCCGGTCTGTTTCGTCTCCGCGCGCAGCGGCGTGGGCGTGAAGGAACTGCTCGATGTCGCCGAGAAACTCTTCCCGCATCCGGGCGAAGCCAATCCGCCGCCGTTCGTGAAGGGCGTGGGCGACAGCGCAGCGCCGATCGTCTCGACACCCGATGCCGCCGCGCATGTCATCGCCGATGTATTCAAGATCGTCAACGATCCCTTCGTCGGCAAGCTCGGTATTTTCCGGGTCTACCAGGGCACGGTGAAAAAGGACACGCAGTTGTTCGTCGACGACGGCAAGAAGCCGTTCAAGGTCGCGCATCTGTTCAAGATGAAGGGCAAGGAGCACGTCGAAATCGCGCAGGCGATCCCGGGCGACATCGCGGCCGTGGCAAAGGTCGACGAGCTGCATTTCGACGCAGTGCTGCACGACAGCCACGACGAGGACCATATCCATCTTGCGCCGCTGGATTTCCCGAAACCGATGTTCGGCCTCGCGGTAGTGGCCGCAAGCAAAGGCCATGAGCAGAAACTGGCGATCGCGCTGCACAAGTTGGCCGAGGAAGATCCGTGCTTCCACGTCGAGCATGAGGTGGAAACCAACGAAACCGTCGTGCGTGGCCTCTCCGATCTGCACCTGCGCATCAATCTGCAGCGATTGAAAGACCGTTACGGTGTGGAGGTGACCAGCCGCCCGCCGCGCATCGCCTATCGCGAAACCGTCGCTGCGAACGCCGATGGCCATCATCGCCACAAAAAGCAGACCGGCGGCGCCGGCCAGTTCGGCGAAGTGTTCCTGCGCATCGAACCGCTGCCGCGCGGCACCGGCTTCGAGTTCCTGGACGAAGTGAAAGGCGGCACGATTCCCGGGCAATTCATGCCTGCGGTCGAAAAAGGCGTGCGCCAGGTGCTGGGCAGCGGCGCGGTCGCCGGTTATCCGATGCAGGACGTGCGCGTGATCGTCTACGACGGCAAGCATCATCCCGTGGACAGCAAGGAGGTCGCGTTCGTCGCCGCCGGCAAGAAGGCGTTCCTCGACGCGATCGCGAAAGCCAGCCCGCAGGTGCTGGAACCCATCGTCGACCTGGAAGTCGCCGCGCCGGAATCGCATATGGGCGATATCAGCGGCGGGCTGTCGTCGAAGCGCGCGCGCATCAACGGCACTGATTCGGTACGCGGCGGCGAAATTCTGGTCAAAGCGCAGGTACCGCTGTCGGAACTCGAAGGCTATGCGGCGGAGCTGAAATCGATCACGGCGGGTCGCGGCCGCTATTCGCTCGACTTCAGCCACTACGAGCCGGTGCCGCCGCAGGTGCAGAACCGACTGGTGGACGCTTACAAGCCGAGGCACGAAGAGGAATAGATTCCCGTCACTGCGCCACATCCGCCAAGAAAAATGGCGGGAAACCGATGGGTTTCCCGCCATTGGTCGCATTGCGGGCACGCTCGGCCAAAGCGACCTTCCGCCGACACCGGCATGCGCGGCTAATGCTCGACCAGAACGGCCTCGCGATGCACGACCACCAGTTGCACGGCATCGCCGCCGCGCCAATCGTCGGGCTGCAGCCGATAGGCGATCCGCGAGCGCGGTGCCGGCGGTTCGCCGGTCCAGCCACCGAAGTGGATCGCGTTCAGGCGCTTCATCGCGACGCCCGGCCAGACCAGTTCGAGCTTCAGATGCTGCTCGCCCAGGATCTTCCAGCCGACGACCTCGAAAACATCGTCGAACAGCGGCTCCGCGAAGCCCTGCCCCCACGGCCCGCCATCGCGCAGCGCGAGCGCAGTCTCGATGCCGCAGGCCTCGGGCGGCATCGCGCCATCGCTGAGGATCACGTCCCGCAGCAGTTCCGGCGACAGCATCGCTGCGGCGCAGGTCTCGAACGCAGCCTGGAAACGCGGAAGATCGGTCAGACGCAGGCTGAGCCCGGCGGCCATCGCATGCCCACCGAATTTTTCGATCAGGCCCGGATGCTGCGCATCCACCGCCGCAAGCGCATCGCGGATATGGAAACCGGCGATCGAACGCGCCGAACCGCGCAACAGATCGCTGCCGGCATCGCTGGGTGCGAATGCGACCGCTGGCCGATGCACGCGTTCCTTGATTTTCGACGCGACCAGACCGACGACGCCGGGATGCCAATCCTCGCGATACAGACAGACCGTGGCGCGACCGGAGTCGATATCGAACGAAAGCCCGGTCAGCGCGGCCTCGGCATCGCCGACCATCTGCTGCTGCACGCCACGCCGCTCGGCGTTGATGCCGTCCAGCACTTCGGCGAGTTCGCGCGCGCGGCGCGGGTCGTCGCAAAGCAGGCATTCGATGCCGAGCGCCATGTCCTCCAGACGGCCAGCGGCATTGATGCGCGGCGCCATCGAAAAACCGATGTCGCTGGTGGTCAGCGTCGATGCCTGTTTGCGCGACACTTCGATCAGCGCCCGCAGACCGGCACAGCCGCGACCGGCGCGCAGCCGGCGTAGACCGGCCGCGACCAGGATGCGATTGTTCGCGTCCAGCGGCACCAGATCGGCGACGGTGCCGACCGCGACCAGATCCAGCAGCACCGACAAGTCCGGTGGGTCGCCATCGAAGCGCCCGGCATCGCGCAGCTGCCGACGCAGCGCCAGCAGCACGTAGAACATCACCCCGACGCCGGCCAGGGCTTTGCTCGGAAACGTGTCGTCAGGCAGATTCGGATCGACGATGACATCGGCAGACGGAAGCTGTTCGCCCGGAAGGTGGTGGTCGGTGACCAGCACCTGCCAGCCGTGCGCTTTCGCCGCCGCGATGCCGGCATGGCAGGCGATGCCGTGATCGACCGTCACCAGCACCTCGGGACCCATGCCAACAAGGTCTTCGACCAGCGCTGGCGACAGCCCGTAGCCGTGGACCATGCGGTTGGGCACCGCATACGACACCTGCTGCGCGCCGAGCATGCGCAGCCCGCGCACCGCGACCGCGCAGGCGGTCGCACCATCGCAATCGAAATCGCCGACGACCACAATATGTCGCCCGGTCGCCATCGCATCGGCCAGCAGGCGCGCTGCGGCATTGATGCCGAGCAGTGCGTCCGGCGGCAAGAGTTGTGGCAGGCGCGGTTGCGCCAAGGCATAGGTCAGCGCGCCGCGCGCGGCGTAGACGCGACGCAGCAGCGGCGACAGCTGCGGTGGCCAGTCGCCCTGCTCATCGAGTGCATCCGCAGCATCGCGGCGCCGGATGGAACGAGTCATGTCGGATCTGCAGCGTGCTGCCGCGATGGTATTGGCATCGCCCACGCGCCGCGCCAGAAACGCCAGCGCTGCGAGGGTGCGAGTTGCAGTTGGGTGCCGTCCGCCGCGTCGAGAACGAGCGCTGCGAGCCCGCCCGCGCGCAGCGC
>JBAQRU010000163.1:0-10841 GCA_049296025.1 Lysobacteraceae bacterium
TCTGATACGCGGTCCACGCCGCCGCGTTGAATGCGGTCTGCGCGGTGGCGTGATTGCTGGAGGCATCGCCGAACGAACAGATCGCGATGCTGTCGCCGGGAATCGGCAGCGCGTGGCCGATGCGGCGGGCGTGATCGATGGCGACGGCGGTACCCAGCGCTTTCGGCAGGTGCGAGGCGATGGTCGAGGTCTGCGGCAGCACCCACAGCGGTTTGCTGCCCCACACCTTGTGACGACCGCCGCTGGCCGGGTCTTCGGCGCTGGCCGCGAACGACAGCGCCGAATCCATCACCGGATCCATCCCCGGGATCTTGCGGAAGCGCTCGGCCATGAATCCGCCGGAACGATAGTGCAGGAACGCAGGATCGGTGTGCCGCGTCAGCCGCGCGACCATCGCGTTGCCTTCGTGGCCGCTGCTGCCGATGGTGTAGAACACCTTGTTCTGCACGCGCAGCACGCGCGCCATCAGATCGAGATGGCGGCTGATCAGCTGCGACTCGAACAGTTCGCGGAAGCCCTGCGCATCGAGCGCGCTGCCATCGAGAACGTTTTCGTGCGGCGCCGGCCTGGCCTGCGCGCTACCTGCCCAACCGCGCACGAATTCCTGGAAATTGACGTCGCAGATCTCGGCGCGGTTCAAGCCCTTCATGCGGGCGGGGATCGGATCGGGCACTGCAGCGAACATGGCGTCTCCCCTGCCCTCGCGCGCGAAGGCCGGTGCTTGTGATGTGAAAGTCAGTCGACCTGCGCGTCGCGCATCGGCACGAAGCCGGGCTGCATCCGCACGTGTTTGATCCAGCGCTCGACATGCGGATACGCGCCGAGATCGAAGCCACCGTCTTCGGCGACATGGGTGTACGCGAACAGGGCGATATCGGCGATGGTGTAATGCTCGCCGCCGAACCACGGCAGGCGATGCAGATGCCGTTCCATCGCCGCCAGCGCCTCGTCGCCCGAGGCTTTCAGCGCATCAAGCGATGCGCGGCGCGGATGATCGGACGGCAGGAACGTGCGGACGAACCGCGATACCGCGATGTACGGCTCATGGCTGTATTGTTCGAAGAACATCCACTGCAGCGTCTTCGCACGATCCCACGGATCGTCCGGCAGCAACGACGAACCCTGCGCCAGATAGTGGAGGATCGCATTCGACTCGGACATCGTGCGGCCATCGTCGAGCTTGAGCACCGGCACCTTGCCGCGATCGTTCATCGCCAGGAATTCCGGCGACAGATTTTCGCCGCAGGTGACGTCTATTTCTTCCCATTCGTAGGCGCGGCCGAGCTGCGCCATCAGCAACTGCAGCTTGTAGCAGTTGCCTGAACTGGACATGCCGTACAGCGTGATCATCCCTGCACCTCTGCGCGTCGTGCGCGCCATTCTTCGCGGGTCTGGCCCCAGATATCGATCGCGTGCGCGTCCAGCGGCGGCGGCAGCGCACCCGGACCGCGATTGCGCGACCCCAAACGCTTTGCGACCTTTTGCGACGCGGTGTTTTCGGGCGATATGCAGTGGATGACCTCGCTCCAGCCGAGGGTATCGAAGGCCCAATCGATCGCCGCGACGCAGGCTTCGGTGCAGTAGCCCTTGCCGTGCGCGTCCTGATGGAAGGCATAACCGACTTCGGTGCCGGGCCAGCCATCGGGGCGCCATGGGCCCGCTTGTCCAAGCCATCGACCGCTGCTTTTTTCGATCACCGAAAACATCGCAAACCCCTGCACTGCCCAAGCGCCCGGCATCTGCAGAAAGCGACGCCACGCGTCTCCGCGCGCATGCGGGCCGCCGATGATCCGCGACGATTCGTGAGCGAAAAATTCGGCGTAGCGCTCGAAGTCCTCGATCTGCGGAATGCGCAGAATCAGGCGTTCGGTTTCGAGCCGGGGCATGTTCTGGATCACGTTCGCCTGCATCACATCACGATCGCGAAATTGAATTTCGCCGCCTGTGCTGCCGCCTCACGCGCGAACGCGAGGCTTTCGCGCAGTTCGGCGACGACCGCTTCGTAATCGTTCCGGATGAGGCCGAATCGCGGCTTGCGGGTTTCGATCGCATCGATCAACGCCGCGAGCTGCGACGCGGCGGCCTCGGCGTCGACCCAGACGCCGTGCATCGCCATCCATTCATTGGTCGACGCCATGCCCTCCGGCAACGACAGATCTTCGATGTTGAAACGCAAATCGGTCGTATCGCAGATATCCGACAACGCCATCAGTCCCGCACCGCGCGCGATCTCATCGATCTTCGAAAGATGCTTGTGCATGGCGTACTTGTCGGACTGGTCCGAAGTCACGGCGCCATCGATCAAACGGTTCGCCCACAGCACGGTGCTCATCGGAATGTCCTGTCGACGACGGCGACGTTCGGATCGGGGGGTCAGAACGCGTTGATGCCGGTCAGCTCGCGGCCAACCACCAACTGGTGCACCGTTTCCGTGCCTTCGTAGGTGATCACCGATTCGAGATTCAGCGCATGGCGGATCGGGCAATGCTCGGTGGTGATGCCGGCGCCGCCGAGGATGTCGCGCGCTTCGCGGGCGATATCGATCGCCATGCGCACGTTGTTCCATTTCGCCAGACTGACCTGGGTCGGCTGCATGTTGCCGGCGTCTTTCAGACGGCCGAGCTGCAGAGACAGCAACTGCGCCATGGTGATGCGGCGGGCCATGTCGGCGAGTTTGAGCTGCACAGCCTGATTGGCGGTGAGCGGGCGGTCGAAAAGAATCCGGTCCTTGCCGTAGCGCAGGGCTTCGTCGAGGCAGGCGATGGCGGCACCGATCGGCCCCCATGTAATGCCGTAACGGGCCTGGGTGAGGCAGCCGAGCGGACCCTTCAGACCCTTCACATTCGGCAGGCGGTTGCTGTCGGGCACGCGCACGTTGTCGAAGAACAGCGCGCTGGTGACCGAGGCGCGCAGGCTCATCTTGTGCTTGATCTCCTGCGCGGTGAATCCCGGCATGTCCTTTTCGATCAGGAAACCCTGGATGCCCTCGTCGGTCATCGCCCAGACGATCGCGACATCGGCGAGGTTGCCGTTGGTGATCCACATCTTCGAACCATTGATGACCCAGTCGCTGCCATCGCGCTTGGCGTGGGTCTTCATGTTCGCCGGATCGGAGCCGCCGTGGGGTTCGGTCAGGCCGAAGCAGCCGATGGCCTTGCCTGCGGCCATGTCCGGCAGCCAGCGCTGGCGCTGCTCTTCGGAACCATAGGCGTAGATCGGATACATGCACAGCGACGACTGCACGCTGACGAAACTGCGGATACCGGAATCGCCGCGCTCCAGTTCCTGGCAGATCAGGCCGTAGCTGACCGAATTGAGGCCGGCACAGCCGTATTGTTCCGGCAGCGACGAACCGAGCAGGCCCAGCTCGGCGATCTCCGCGACCAGTTCACGAGGAAAACGGGCTTCATCGAAGGCTTTGCCGATGATCGGCAGCACCCGCTCGTCGGTGAAGCGCGCCACCGTGTCCTGCACCGCCCGCTCTTCTTCGCTCAGCAGGGAACGGACGTCGTAGAGATCGTAGGGATGCAGGGCCATGTCGGAACCGGAGGTCAGGGGTTAGCCCGCTATTGTATCGGGGCGAACTCCGGCCCGGCACCCCGCAGTTCCATTCCGGAACGAAAGACGGGGCCGGATCGCTCCGGCCCCGTCCCAATCGAAACCCACCGAGGGACGGGTCACGAAAAGAGCGACGCGGAGGGATCAGCCGCGTCCGCCTTTGTCCGCCGATGCCACCTGGGTCACGACCTGACCGTCAACCACCGGCAGGCGCGCGCCCGGCTTGTCGTCCATCCGCAGATGCTGTTCTTCACCCCGGTAGCGATAGGTCACGTCGTAGCCGATCACGGTTTTTTCGGTACCCAGCGGAATCCGGCTGCCCGGCTTGCGATCGGTGCGCATCGTGTCGGTGGTGCCGTCCGGATTGCGGTAAGTCACGTTCCAGGCCACGGTGCGGCTGCTGCTGGTGGCTTCCGAAACCGTGCGGCACTGGCGCTCGGTACGGGTCACCACCTTGCCGCCCACGTGCTTGCGATCGACCCGGTTGCCGATGTAACCACCGGCCGCAGCACCCGCAACGGTGGCTGCCTTGCGACCGTTACCGTCGCCGACCTGATTGCCGACCAGGCCGCCGATCAACGCGCCGGCCACGGTTCCACCGACGTTGCCATCGCGCTCAGGCAGACGGTCCTGCACCGTCACGTCCTCGCAGACCTCGCGCGGCGCGGTGCCGGCGACGGTTTCGCGTACAGGCTCGGTACCGATCACCGTGGCATAGCGCTTTTCGCTGCTGGTCAACGGCTCGACGGCGATCACCTCGGCGTATTCCAGCTTGCCGGCGACCGGAATATCCGCTTCGTGCAGACGATCCTCGGCAACCATCGCGGAAGACATCGGCTGCGCAAGATCCGATTCGGAAGCTGCGGCGTCGGCAGCTGCTGGACGCGTGTTGTTGATGTAAGCCGCCGTGGCGACGCCGCCGACCAGCAATGAAGCGAGCGCAATGGCCAAAGTATTGTTGTTCATATCAAACCTCCGTCGGACGAATCCCCGCTGTCGGCAGGGATTGCAGCACCGGCAAGCTGAACCCGGCCACAGCCCGGCCGTTGGCGCATGACGAAACCCTGAATCTCAACCCGCAAATCCTTCACTACGTGCTAGCGTTCTCACATTCGTCAATCGTCGGAGCCTCGCCATGGCCAGCCCTCTCGTTACCCCGATCCTCGGCTTTCTTGGCCGTCTCAGCTTCCCGCGCCTGTTCATGCTGGCCGCTGCGTTGTGGGCATTGGACATGGTGGTGCCCGATTTCATCCCGTTCATCGATGAGCTGCTGCTGGGCATGGGCACACTGCTGCTGGCGAGTTTCCGCAAGCGCAAAGACCCCGCCGTGTCGACGGCCAAGCCGCCGATCGAAGGCGAACGCGCCGGCTGACGGCGCAGCTCATGCTGGTCGACAGTCATTCACATCTCGACGCCGACGAATTCGATCCGGATCGAGATCTGGTCCTGTCACGTGCACGTGCCGCAGGCGTGACCCGGCAGATCGTGCCGGCAGTGAGTGCCGCCGGGTGGGAAAAACTGCGGGCGCTGTGCGCAGCGGAAGCCGGACTGTTTCCGGCCTATGGTCTGCATCCGATGTATCTACCCGAACACCGCCGGGAACATCTGGTGGCGCTGCGTGAATGGATCGAACGCGAGCGTCCGGTGGCGGTCGGCGAATGCGGGCTGGATTTCTTCGTCGAAGACCTTGATGCAGACCTTCAGTCGCTGTTTTTCGACGGTCAACTGCGACTCGCCCGCGACTTCGAGCTGCCAGTGATCGTGCATGCGCGACGCGCGGTGGATGCGGTCATGGCCGCGATCCGTCGCTTCGGCCCGCTGCGCGGCGTGATCCACAGTTTTTCCGGCAGCGCCGATCAGGCCAGGCGGCTGTACGACCTCGGCTTTCTGATCGGCCTTGGTGGACCGGTGACCTACGAACGCGCGAACCGCCTGCGCACGCTCGCCGCGCAGTTGCCGATCGAATACCTGCTGCTGGAAACCGATGCGCCGGACCAGCCCGACAGCGGGCATCGTGGGGAGCGCAACGAGCCCTCGCGATTGACGACGGTGCGCGACACCATCGCCGCATTGCGCGGCGTCGAGCCGGAAGTCGTGGCGCATGCGACGACCGCGAATGCGGAGCACTTGTTCCGGCTGGGGACGGCATAGGGTGCGCCTTGGCGCACAGGATTCTCGCGATGGATACAAAACGGTGCGCCAGGACGCACAGGATTCACGCGATGGATACAAAGCGGTGTGCCAAGGCGCACCCTATGCGGGCTTCGGCTTCAACAGCATCTCCAACGCCTTGCCGGCTGCAGCGAAAGCAAAGGCACCGGTAATGTGCGTTGCGGCCCCGAGGCCCGCGCCGCAGTCGAGTTTGAGCGCTGCATCGGCACCCAGCTTCGGGCGCAGACCGCAGACGGTCCCATCGGCCTGCGGGTACTGCACGTTCTCCAGCGAATAGATCGCCGGCACGCTGAAATACCGCTTCGGTGTTTTCGGGAAATTGAATTCGCTGCGAAGCTTCTTGCGGATCAGCGCCAGCATCGCGTCGTGTTCGGTGCGCGACAGGTCGCGCACGCGCACCAGCGTCGGGTCCAACCGACCGCCGGCAGCGCCGACGGTGATGATCGGGATCTTGCGCCGGCGACACCAGGCGATGGCTTCGACCTTGGTGCGAAAACTGTCGCAGGCGTCGATCACCAGGTCGTAACCGCGCCCCAGCAGGTCTTCGAGGTTGGACGGCGTCAGGAAACTCGCCACCGCTTCCACCTCGATCGCCGGATTGATCGCCCGGCAGCGCTCGGCCATGGCCTCCGCCTTGCCACGACCGTACTGGCCGGCCAAGGCCGGCAGTTGGCGGTTGGTATTGGAGACGCACAGGTCGTCGGCATCGATCAGCGTCAGCCGTCCAACGCCGCTGCGGGCCAGCGCCTCGACCAGCCAGGAACCGACCCCGCCCAGCCCCACCACCGCGACATGGCCGCGTGAAAAGCGCGCCAGCGCACCGGCGCCGTAAAGGCGGTCGATCCCGCCGAATCGTTCGGTCCAGCTGTGGTCGAGGACGCTGTCGTCGAGTGCGATCGGATGCATCCGCCCAGTTTAGCGGACCGCCCGCCCCCGGAGCGCTGGCGACTGTCGCTTGCCCGGCGTGTTATGTTTTCGCGAAACCGCACGGAGTCACACGATGTCCACCACGCCCGACCAAGCCCGCCCCAAGCCCTCCGCTTTCGGACGCTATTTCTTCGTCTTCCTGCTCGGCGCGGCGCTCGGCGCCATCGGCCTGGTCGCAGCGCTGAACTCATGGGACGCGAGAAAAGACCATTTCCCGGAAGGTGTGATGTACGTACAGGAATGGCATCTCAAGCAATTGGGCGAGAAAGCGGCCAATAACCACTGCAACGCCACCGACATCATCCCGCACCTCAAAGGTCTGCGCACGCTGTCCGACGACTTGGAACGCGCGTTCCCTGATCTCAGCGACGACGAGCGCTTCGTCAAGCAGGCCAGCGGCATGCGCGCGACGCTTGATGGCGCACTGTCCGCGCCGCCGATCAACTGCGAAGGCGTGAATGCGGTCGCCGCCAAGATCGGCGAGAGCTGCAAAGGCTGCCATCAGGATTTCCGCTGACGGAACGCCGCTGCAAACCGCAGCTCCGGAACGACACGAAGGCCCCGCAGCAACGCGGGGCTTTTTTTGGTCCCGAGAGGCGTTCTGCCACTGCTGCATAGCAATATGTACTCGGGCCCGTTCGCCACTTATGATCGGAGTCGCCCGCATCCGCGGGCATTTACTTGAATCCGGGGCAAAGGAATGAAACTCAACGCAATCAGTATGATCGGCGCCACGACAGTGCTCGCCGCAGCGATCGCCAGTGTTTTCGCTGCGGCGGAAGCCGCACCGAAGGTCCAGAACGCAAATCCGCTTCGCATCGGCATGCTGGCGCTCGGCGACGGCAACGTCGAAGTCACGGTCACCAATGCCAGCCGCAAGACCGCACGCATCCCCAAATGGCAACTGCCGTCCGCAGTAGCCGAATCCAACCTGTTCGCGATCACCCACGACGGCGAAGAGATCCGCTACGAAGGCCGCATGATCAAGCGGACCACGCCGACGGCCGCCGATTTCGCGATCCTGCGTCCGGGCCAGAGCCATCGGGTCACGCTGAACCTCGCCGAGGCCTACGATCTGTCGCGGGCCGGCGATTACACGATCACCTTTGCCGCGCCGCTGCAGTTCGCTTCGATGTCGGGCGGCACGCAGTTGAAGCAGACCAACGGCCTGCCGATGGTCGCCCAAAGCGCACCGATGCGGGTCTGGATGGAAGGCGGCGCAACGACGCCAACCGAACGTCTGAACCAGGCCGCCGCAGAAGCCAGAAAGGCCAACGTGAGCCCGACCGCCGTCGTCAATGGTGTCAACTACGTCGGTTGCACCAGCGCCCGCACCACGTCCGCAGGCACCGCCGTCAATTCGGCGCGCACCTACGCCACCAACGCGAAGGGCTACCTCAACGCGGGCACGACCGGTCCACGCTACACCTCGTGGTTCGGTGCATACACCTCCAGCCGCTACAACACCGCCAAGCAGCACTTCACCAGCATCAGCACGGCGATCAACCAGAACGCCGGCCAGATCACCATCAACTGCGGCTGCTCCCAGAACTACTACGCCTACGTCTACCCGACCCAGCCCTACCAGATCTACGTCTGCAACGCGTTCTGGAGCGCTCCGAATACCGGCACCGACTCCAAGGCCGGCACCCTGATCCACGAAATGAGCCACTTCAATGTGGTGGCAGCCACCGACGACTGGGCCTACGGTCAGTCGGCCGCCAAGAGTCTGGCGACCAGCAACCCGACCCGGGCGCTGGACAATGCGGACAACCACGAGTACTTCTCCGAGAACACGCCAGCGCAGAACTGAGCAACGGGTTCCCGTGTATTTGAGAACGGCCCGCTTCGGCGGGCCGTTTCTTTTCCGGGCACCGGGAAGGTCGCGAGTTTCCTGAACAGGCCGGGCCGTGTACGCCCACGATCTGCATCGATATGATAGGACCCTGATCAGCGAACCTCCGTTCGCGCAGGGGGACTCCACGATGACACGCAAACTTCCGCACACTCTCGGCACCGGTCTCGCGATGACTGCGATGGCCGCTGGCGCACTGGCCGTGGCCACCGCCGCCCCGCCGGTCCAATCGTTCAATCCTCTACGCATCAGCGTGATTTCGCTCGGCGGCGACAAGGTCGAAGTCAGGATCACCAACACCAGCCGCAAGAATGTGCGCCTTCCGAAATGGCAGTTGCCCTCGGAAGTCCAGCGTTCCAATCTCTTCCGGATCAGCCGCGATGGCCAGGAAGTCGGCTTCGAAGGCGCCGTGGTCAAACGCGGCGTTCCCACCGCAGAGGACTTCGCGATCCTGCGCCCGGGCCGCAGCTATCGCAGCGTCGTTGCGCTGGGCAGCGCCTACGACCTCTCGAAGGCTGGCCATTACACCGTCACTTACGCGGCACCGCTGCAGTACGCGTCGCTGTCCGGTGGCGCCCGCCTGCAGCAAAAGAACGGCTTTCCCATGGTTGCGCAAGGCGCCCCGATCCGGATGACGCTCGACCAGCCGGCCACACTCCCCAGCGGCGGACGCCTCCGCCCTGTGTTGCCTTCGAATCCGGAGCTGTCGGACGTCCTCGGCGTGAGTTACGCCGCATGCAGCGCCACCCAGCAGACCGCCATCGACAAAGCCATCCTCTCGGCACGGACCTATACCGAACGTGCCAAAGGCTATCTCAATGCAGGCACCACCGGCGCGCGCTACACCACCTGGTTCGGCGCCTACGTCAATACGCGCTACACCACCGCGCAGCAGCACTTCATGGCGATCGACACCGCGATGGATCAGACCGGCGGCCAAGTCATCATCAACTGCGGTTGCACGCAGAACTACTATGCCTACGTCTACAAGAACCAGCCGTACCAGATCTACGTCTGCAACGCGTTCTGGACGGCGCCGCTGATCGGCACCGATTCCAGGGCCGGTACGCTGATCCATGAAATGAGTCATTTCACTGTGGTGGCCGATACCGACGACTGGGTCTACGGCCAAAGCGCCGCAAGCAATCTTGCGGCCACCAACCCCACGAATGCAGTGGACAACGCCGACAATCACGAGTATTTCTCCGAGAACACGCCGGCACAGAACTGAAACACCGGCAATTGCTCCTTGACGGCCCGCTACGGCGGGCCGTCGTCGTTCAGACACCCGAAATGCAGTCGCCGCGCCAGCATGCCATCATGCTACGCACGCGCACAGCGTGCGCCACCGGATCGTCCATGGAACAGCAAGTCCTGCTCTATATTCTCGCCGCCGTTCTGATTGTCGTCGGTATCCTCGGTGTGATACTTCCCGCGCTACCCGGGTTGCCGCTGGTGTTCGGCGGCATGCTGCTCGCCGCGTGGGTCGACGGTTTTGAACGGATCGGCGTGTGGACGCTTGTGATCCTGGGCGTGCTCACAGCGCTGTCGCTGGTGATCGATGTCATCGCCACCGCGATGGGCGCCAAACGCGTCGGTGCGAGCCGACTGGCGATTGTCGGCGCCATGCTCGGCACGATTGTCGGATTGTTCTTCGGCTTCATCGGCGTATTCATTGCGCCCTTCATCGGCGCGGTGATCGGCGAGCTGCTGCATCGGCGCAAGCTGGATCAAAGCGACGTCGGCCACGCCGCGAAGGTCGGCCTCGGCACCTGGTTCGGCATCGTTCTGGGTGTGGTGTCGAAACTCGCGCTCGGCTTCGCCATGCTCGGTCTATTCTTTTTTGCCTGGTATTTCTGATCGCATGACGGCATCGACTCTTTTCCTGCAGCGGATTGTCGCGATCGCACTGTGCTGCCTGCTGTGGCTGGGCATGCTGTTTCCCGCGCAGGCTCAATCCAACCCCACCGACAAGACGGTCGCCGCGCTCGACGTCGCCCCCGCTGATGCCGAAGCGCCCCTCCTCAGCCGCTGCGATACCGGTCATCTCGGCGAGTGCGTCGACCGGATTGTCGATAACGCCAACGATGCACTGATCCGGCTGCTGGAACGGGTACCGCAATTGATCCTTGCGCTGCTTGTGCTGCTGTTCGCCAGTTGGATCTCGCGCTTCATCGCCAATCGCCTGCATCTGATCAAGGTCCGTTCGAAAAACCCGTACATGAGCGGACTGCTACGGACGATCGTGCGCACCGCCATCATGCTGGTGGCTGTATTGATCGCGCTCGATCTGATCGGTCTGACCTCGGTGGTAGGCGCGGTACTGGGT
>JBAQRU010000164.1:0-5085 GCA_049296025.1 Lysobacteraceae bacterium
CCGTCGCGCACCGCCGCCCACGCGGCGATCGCGCCGGCACGCGCGGCCTGCACCGATTTGAATCGCGTGCGCGTGCCGAAATACAGCGTGGGCGCCGTGTCGGCGACGATCAGCGTCAAGCGCTCGCGTTCGGCCTGGAACAGTTTGGTGTGCGGTCGCCCGGTGCGCGCGGTCAATCGCCAGTCGATGTGGCGCGCGTCGTCGCCGTTCGCGTACTCGCGCGACTCGGCGTATTCCATCCCGCGTCCGCGCATCTGCGACTGCGCCTGACCGCTCATGCCATGGTTTCCGCGACGCGGCGGACGCCGCCCGAGCACCGCGCGACGCAGTGCCACGAGTTCGTCCAGGCTCGGAGTGATGCCTTCGGTCATGGTGCGCGGTCCGGGCCGGAGCTCAGGGCAACGGCACCTTGTCGAGTAGCGCCTTCACCAGGCGCTCGCCATCCCAACCTTCGGCGACCGCTTCGTAACTCGGCAGCACGCGATGGCGCAGGACATCCAGCGCGACCGCACGCACGTCGTCCGGGGTCACGAAGTCGCGCCCCGCCAACCAAGCGCGCGCCCGTGCGCAGCGTTCCAGCGCGATCGAGCCGCGCGGGCTCGCGCCCCAGCCGATGCGGCGCGCCAATGCCGGGTCGTAGCGGGTGGCATCGCGCGACGCGAGCACGATCTCGATCAGATAACGCTCCAGCGACGGCGCCACGTGCAGATCCAGCACGGCGGTGCGCGCTTCGAAGACATCCGCCTGCGACAGCCGCAGCAGCGGCGCGGCCGTCGGCGTCGTTCCCGCGTGCTCGTTGCGGGCGCGGTCGCGCGCCAGACGCAGGATCTCCGCTTCCATCGACGCTTCGGGATAGCCGATGCGCACGTACATCAGGAAACGGTCGAGCTGCGCTTCGGGCAGCGGGAACGTACCTTCCTGTTCGATCGGATTCTGGGTCGCCATCACCAGGAACAGTCGCGGCAGCGGATACGTCTGGCGGCCGACGGTGACCTGGCGTTCGCCCATCGCTTCGAGCAGCGCCGACTGCACCTTGGCCGGCGCGCGGTTGATTTCGTCCGCAAGCAGCAGCGAGTGGAAAATCGGCCCGGGCTGGAACTCGAAATGGCCATCCTGCGGGCGCCAGACTTCGGTGCCGGTCAAATCCGAAGGCAACAGGTCCGGCGTGAACTGGACCCGGGCGAAATCGGCTTCCAGACGGTCGGCAAGCGCGCGGATCGCGGTGGTCTTGGCCAGCCCGGGCGCGCCCTCCACCAGCAGATGGCCGTCGGCGAGCAGCGCGATCAACAGCCGCTCGATCAGCGCGGACTGGCCGACGATCTCCGCAGACAACTGTTCGCGCAGCTGCGCGAAGACGGCATGCAATCGGGAAGGGGCAGCGGGGGTATCCATCTCAGGCAGGCATCCGTCGGCTCGGCGATTCGACCCGCAGTTTGACCGATCTTTGCTGGAAATGTTCACTGCCACGACAGGCACGTCGTGGCAGTGCGCCGCCTCAAAAGAAAACGGGGGCCGAAGCCCCCGTTTCCGTATTCATGGCGATGGACGTCGCGTGGGTCAGATCGCGCAATTCAGATCCGCGGAGAAACCGTCATGACCTTCGGGGTGACGAAGATCAGCAGTTCGGCCTTGGTCTTGCCGCGACCTTTCTTCTTGAACAGATTGCCGAGGATCGGCAGATCGGCCAGGAACGGCACCTTGGATGCCTGACTGCGATCGGAGAACTCGTACACGCCGCCGATGACGACGGTGTTGCCGTCCTCGACCAGCACGGCGGTGTTCACTTCGCGCTTGGCGATCAGCGGCACCGAACCGTTGGCGGTATTGATGAACTCTTCCAGCTCATCCTTCTTGACCGCCATGTTCAGGAAGACGCGACCGTCGTTGGTGATGGTCGGCGTGACCTTCAGTTCCAGCACCACGTCCTTGAAGTTCACGGTCTGGGTGACCAGGCCGCCGGACACGGTGGTGGTGACGTAGCCGATTTCGCGACCCTGCTTGATCACCGCTTCGCGCTGGTTGCTGGTGACGACGCGCGGGTTGGAGATCACTTCGCCGCGACCTTCTTCCTGCATCGCCGACAGTTCGATGTCGAGCGCATAACCGGCGTTGAGGATGGTGAACGCCAGCGACGCGGGGTTGCTGGTGATCAGCGAGCCGACCGCAGCGCCAAGATCGACGTTGTTGCCCCTCGAAATGGTGGGATTGCCACGCAAGGGCGGACGGACACCGGTAGGATTGGTGACCGGATCATAGCGGTTCGTGCTCGACAGCCAAGTGTTGTAGGCAGTGGCGTAGTCGGAATCGGTCTTGATGATTGAGTTAAGCGTACCGGCGGTGTTGGTGGTGTTGTTGCCGAATGCAACGTTGTTCCTGGAACCGTTGATGCCGAACTTGGCGCCCAGTTCACGGGCGAAGTCCTCGGTGGCGATCACGATCTTGGCTTCGATCAGCACCTGATCGACCGGCTTGTCGAGCTGCGCGACGAGGCGGCGGATCTCGGCGACGCGCGCCGGGATATCGATCACCAGCAGCGTGTTGGTACGACGGTCGAAGCTGAGACTGCCGCGCGAAGACAGGAAGCCGCGGCTCTGCTGGGAGGAAGCACCACCACCACCGCCACCCTGCGCGCCACCACTGGCCTGGTTGCCCTTGCTTTCGTCGGTGAGCAGTTTGGCGATGTCTTCGGCATTGCCGTAACTCACCGGGATGTATTCGGTGACGGTTTCCGCACGGTTTTCGATCGCGATGCGGGCGTCTTCCTTGTCCTGTTCGAACTTGGCGATTTCGGCCTGCGGAGCGACCCACACGACGTTGCCGCTGCGGCGTTTGTCGAGGGCTTTCGCCTGCAGCACGATATCCAGCGCCTGGTCCCACGGCACGTTGATCAGGCGCAGCGTCACGTTGCCCTGCACGGTGTCGCTGGCGACGATGTTGAGGTTCGACTCTTCGGCGATCAGCTGCAGGACCGTACGCACCGGCACGTCCTGGAAGTTGAAGGTCACCGGGCGGCCGTTGAACGGGCGAGCCGCAGTCGCGGCTTTCTGCGCGGTGCCGGCGACGGCGGACGCGCCACCGACCGCGCGGGTCGGTGTCGCGGCACGCGGCACCAGTTCGACGATGTAGTCGCGGCCGGTCTGGTACGCCAGCGGCTCGAATGCGCCCCTGGCGCTCATCACCACCTGTGCCTTGTCGCCGCTTCCGCTGGCTTGCACCTGTTGCACGGGCGTGGCGAAGTCGCTGACGTTCAACATCCGCTGCAGGTGCGCGGGCATCGTGACGTTGCCGATATCGACGACCACGCCGGCTTCGCTGGCGCGCATGTCGGGCGTCGCCCCATCCTTGTCGAAGTGCAGGACCAGCTTGCCCGAACCCCCATCGCCTCGCTTGAAGTCGATGCTGGTAATCGAAGCGACCGCAGCACCGACCTGTGGGGTCTGGGGCACGGCCGCGACTGCGGGTGCGGACGCGGGCGGGCTTGGCGGAGCCGCGTTGACGACGCTGAGCGCCGACAACAGACCGGCGGCCAAGCCGTACATGGCGGCCTTCATTGGCATTGTGCGACGGCCCTGCTGCTGGCTATGCGCGTTGAGTACGATCATTTCGCTATCCCCTCGTCTTATTCGTCATCGAGCAAGACCGTCGCCGGCCGCTCCAGCCAACCGCCTGCACCATCGGGAACCAGTTCGACGAGTTCGATACGATCTTCGAACACGCCAGTCACGCGCCCATCGGCCTGGCCCATGTAATCGCCTGGACGCACACGGTAGGTGACCTTTTCGGGCACCATCACCAGCGCGATCAGCGATCCGCCTTTACCGAGCGTCCCGACCATGTCGAGACTATCGAGCGGAAATTGTTCCAGCACCTGCTTGCGCCGGTTCGCTTCGGGACGAGGCCCGGAAGCGGAAGACCCTGCGGCGAACGCACTGCTGAACGGATCGCGCAGCGACTGCGCGGAGTATTCGAACGTCTCGAACTGCTGCATTACCGGCAGCGGATCGAGCGGCGGCGCGGGCCGCGCCTTGACCTCGGCGACCCACTCCTCGAGATTCGGAGCTTCGCCCGGAGTACTGGTGATCGAGCGGCCACAACCCGGCAGCATCACGAAGGCCACGAGGGCCAACGCAACTCGTGCGACGGTCACGCCGTTGAGAAGTCTGCGCATCAGCGGCCACCTCCGTTCGCAGCGTTGTTCGCCGCAGCGGCACTCTTGTTCGAGGCAGCGCTGACTGTAGCCGCGCCCGGAACCGGCGTTGTACCTGCGGGTGCGCCCGGGACTGCGGCTCCGGTCGTGGATTCGCTTTCTTCCTCGTCGCGGTAGCGATAGGTCTTGACCGTGCCCTTGAGTTCGAGCGTGGAATTCGGACCGATGCCGACAACCTTTTTCTTGTCCGCGTTGGCATCAACGCGAGGCGTGAGCTCGATGTCGTGCATGGTCATGATGACCACGCGCGGCAGCGAAGCGACACCGCTGACGAAAGCGCCGAACTGGTGATAGCTGCCCACCATTTTCAGCTCGATCGGTTTTTCGGCGTAGAACTCGAGCCCGGTTTCTTCGCCCGGCTGGAACAGTTCGTTGGTGATGCCGGTGGCGAGCGCGGTCTGCGAGATGTCGACGATCAGATCGGGCATTTCGGTCTTGCTCGGCAGCTGGCGAAGCATCTGCTGCAGTTGCTGTTCCATCTGCGCGAGCTGCTGCTTCAACGGCTCCAGATTCGCGGCCTGACCCTGCAACCGCTCGAAGTCGGTGCGCTTGGTGACCTCTTCTGCCTCGAACGATTCGAGCTGGGCGCTCTTCGGACGGGTCAGGAAGTTCCACAGCAGGAACAGGATCAGCAGTCCGAGTGCGATACAGAAGCCGAACTGCCATTCACGCGGCCAGGAGCCGGCGTTGTTGAAGTCGAGCTCCTTGAGCGACATTTTCTTCTTTTTCACGACTCGGCTCCTCCCGTCGGCTGCGGTTGTGCGGACTCGGGATGATTGGTCGGTGCCGCGCTGGATGCCGGCGCTGGCGCTGGTGGTGCTGCTGTCGTCGCAGGCGACGCGCCCGTCGTCGGTGCAGCAGCCGGCGCGGCGCCGGCG
>JBAQRU010000165.1:0-7974 GCA_049296025.1 Lysobacteraceae bacterium
GTCTACCTCATCACCGGTGGCGCGGGCGGTTTGGGTCTGATCTTCGCCGAGTATCTGGCGAAGCAGTTCCAGGCGCGTCTGATCCTGTCCGGACGCAGCGCGCTGAAGAGCGATACCGAAGCGGCGCTGGAAGCGTTGCGGGAAGCGGGCGCCGAAGTGCTCTACGTGCAGGCCGATGTCGCCAAGCGCGAAGATATCGACAACCTCGTGCAAGCCTGCAGGCAGCGCTATGGCGCCCTGAACGGCATCATCCACAGCGCCGGTGTGCTGCGCGATTCCTACATCCGCAACAAGACCCGGGAGGAAATGCAGGCGGTGTTCGCGCCGAAGATCCTCGGCACGCTGTTGCTGGACGAAGCGACGCGCGACGAACCGCTGGATTTCTTCGCGATGTTCTCCTCGTTGGCGGCGCTCGCCGGCAATGCCGGGCAGAGCGACTATTCGTTCGCGAATCACTTCATGGATGCGTTCTCGGCGCATCGCAATGCGTATGCGGATCGCGGCCTGAGGCAAGGCAAGGCGCTCAGCGTGAACTGGTCGATCTGGGCCGAAGGCGGCATGCGCCTGGACGAGCAGACCGCGCTGTTCTTCGAGCGCAATCTCGGCATCAAGCCGCTCGAGCGCGAGGTCGGCATCCAGGCGCTGATGCTCGGATTGCACGGCGACCTGCCGCATCTGGCCGTGGTGCAGGGCGTCAAGGAGAAGGTCGAACGCGCATGGGGCATCGGCGCGGTCGATGTCGAAAAGCCGGTCGAAGCGGCGCCAGCGGCAGCGACGGCGGTGGCCGCCTCCGCTGCGGTCGAAGGCGACGATCTGGCGCTGGTGGCGCAGGACGCGCTGTCGCTCATCGTCATGGATTTCCTGAAGCTGGATGCCGACGATGTCGATCTGGACACCATCCTGCTGGACCTCGGCTTCGATTCGATCGGTCTGACGTCTTTCAGCAACGTGGTGAACGAAAAGTACGGCCTCGACATCACCCCGGTGCTGTTCTTCGAATATCCGAATATTCGCGAAATCGCCAAGTACCTCGCCCGCGAACATCGCGAGGAGATCGAACGCGTGCATGGCCAGTCGGCGGCTTCCGCGGCTGCCGGACAATCCGCGGCACCGGCATCCGGCGCTGCGCCGATCGCGCTCGAAGCGCCGCTGGCCTTCAAGAAGAAATGGAGCCCCGACGACGCGCCCGAGACGGCGGCGGCACCGGTCGCCAGGAGCGGAGGCAGTTTCTCCCCCGGACGTCGCTTCATCGAACGGCCCATCGCGATCGTCGGCATGAGCGGCGTGATGCCGCAGGCGGACAACGTCGAAGAGTTCTGGGAAAAACTGCGGAACGCCGAAAACAACATGGTCACCCTGGTGCCGGCGGATCGCTGGGACTGGGAAGAGTGTTACGGCGACCCGATGGTGGAGAAAAACAAGACGCTGTCGAAGTGGGGCGGCTTCATGCGCGAGGTCGACAAGTTCGACCCGCTGTTCTGGGGCATCTCGCCGCGCGAAGCGGAAATGATGGACCCGCAGCAGCGCATCTTCCTGGAAACCGTCTGGGGCGCCGTCGAGGATTCCGGCCACAAGGTGTCGGATCTCGCGGGTACGAAAACCGGTCTGTTCGTCGGCGCCGCCACGCGCGACTACATCGACCTGATGGCGATGAAGCATGTCGATCTCGACGGCTATTCGGCCTCGGGTACGTCCCACGCGATCCTGGTCAACCGTATTTCCTTCCTGCTGGACCTGCACGGCCCAAGCGCGCCATTGGACACGGCCTGCTCGAGTTCGCTGGTGGCGCTGCATCGCGCGATCGAATCGATCCACACCGGCAGCTGCGAAATGGCCATCGTTGGCGGTGTGCAGGTGATGCTCACGGCGGCGGGTCATATCTCGTTCGGCGCGGCAGGCATGCTGGCGAGCGACGGCAAATGCAAAACCTTCGACTCCCGCGCGAACGGCTACGTGCGCGGCGAAGGCTCGGGCGCGATCTTCATCAAGCCGCTCGACAAGGCGATCGCCGATGGCGATCACATCTACGCGTTGATCAAGTCGACGGCGGAGAATCACGGTGGCAAGGCGACGATGCTGACTGCCCCCAATCCGAACGCGCAGGCCGATCTGCTCGTCGAAGCCTACGAGCGGGCCGAAATCGACCCGCGCAGCGTCGGCTTCCTGGAATGCCATGGCACCGGCACGAGCCTCGGCGATCCGATCGAGTTCCAGGCGATGAAAAAAGCGTTCTCGGATCTCTACCGCAAGCATCAGTTGCCGGTGCCGGCCAAGCCGCATATCGGCCTGACCTCCGCGAAGACCAATATCGGCCACCTCGAAACCGCAGCGGGCATCGCCGGCATTCTCAAGGTGCTGCTGTCGATCAAGCACAAGCAGATCCCGGCGCTGCTGCACTTCGAGAAATTGAACCCGTACATCAATCTCGACAACACGCCGTTCTATCCGGTCGAAAAGACCAAGCCGTGGGATGTGATCCTCGACGACAACGGCACGCCGTATCCCCGCCGGGCCGGCATCAGTTCCTTCGGCTTCGGCGGCGCGAACGTGCATATCGTGCTCGAAGAGTTTCCGGAGACGGACGCTTCCCTGCGCCGGAGCCCGAAAGGTCCGTATCTCATCCTGGTCTCGGCCAAGCATGAAGACCGCCTACGCGCCAATGCCGGGCGACTGCTCGCGCACCTGGAAAAGGAAGATGCGGTCAACCTCGCCGACATCGCCTATACGCTGCAGATCGGCCGCGATGTGATGCCCGAGCGCATGGGCCTGATCGTCGACAGCAAGGATGAACTGATCGAGCGCCTGCGCGCATACGTCGACGGCGATGCCGCAGGCGCGAACGTCAAGCTCGCGAGTGTCCGTCGCAAGGCCGATATCGGCACCACCGATGCCGAAACCATGAAGCAGTGGTTGAGCGACCGCGATCTGTCCTCGCTGCTCGACGTCTGGCTGAAAGGTCAGGAACCCGACTGGAAATCCATGCATGCCGGGCAGGATGTGCGGCGCTGCCCGCTGCCGACATACGCCTTCGCGCGCGAACGCTATTGGTTCAACGTCAACGCGCAGACGCCGGGCGCCCTGGCGGGGACGCAGGCGACCGTGCACACGTTGTTGCATCGCAATGTTTCCGTGTTCGGCCAACAATCCTTCGTTTCCGATCTCGGCGGCCTCGAAAAGCCCATCCGCGAAGCCTTCGTGCAGCCGCAGGCGGGTTTGCCGGAACTGCTGTCGGTCGAGATGGCGCGGTTGGCGATACACGAATCGCTGGCGCGCCAACCCGGCCCGATGCGGATGGAACTGCGCTCGTTGAACTGGGAGCAGGGTGTTCCCCTGTCGGCGGACGGCAGGGTCAAAGTGAATGTCTATCCCTTGGCCGGAAAAGCTGTCGATTTCGAGATTCTCGGCGTCGGCGCCGAGATGGATCCGCAGGCATCCGAGCTGCTGGTGTGCGAGGGAACGGCGAGCTACGACGCGGGCGAGGAGCCCAACCGCATCGACCTGTTGCAGTTGCAGAAGCAGTTCCGCACCGAGCGCCTCGACAGTACTGCGTTCCACGACGCCTTGGCGCAGGACGGATGGCGTCGCGACCGCTTGCCGCGGGGTGTCGATGCCTGCCATCCCGGCGACAGGCAGCAGTTGCTTGAATTCCAGCTGCCGACACGCGCGGACGATGCCGCTCCGGCAACGCGCAACGAACTGGATTCCGCTTCGCTGCTGTCGCTCGCGCACCTGGCGTGCCTCAGTCTGATGACGGAGACGTTCTCGACCTCTGCCGCCGCAACGATCGCATCGCTCGACCGCGTTCAGTTCTTCCCGAGCGCCAGCCGGCAGGGCAGCATCTGGGTACGGATGGCGCGCAGCACCGGCGAGAAGGACGAACGCCTCGCCATGGATGTCGACGTCATCGATCCAGATGGTCGCGTGATGATCAGGATCAAGGGCCTGACATTCGACTGCCCCGCCTACGCCGACATGCGACGCATGCGCAAGGATGAATTCGAGCACTTGCTGGAATCGATTTATGACTCGAAGGGAATCCTCGCCACCAGCGGAGCCTCGCAGCGCGCTGCGAGCTTCGAGTTCAGCGACATGCTCGATGAGATCTACTGAATGACGACGATCCCATCAATGGCGCGCTTTCCGCGTCCGCCCCGTATCGTGTCGCCATCGGGGTTCCGGTGGCCGCTGAAATCCATGCTGTCGTCGGCGCTCATGCTGGGCATCACCTGCTGCGCGCATGCCCAGGCAACGGAAACCCCGCCGCCCGGTGGGATCGACGCGGATGCGTCGGGAACGCCCGCGCCCATCGGCGACGCGGATCCGGCGATCGACGCGTCGGCAGTCGCAGGGGATCCCGATATCGTTTCCGATCCGGAAGCGTCCATGGGGGCCGAAACGGGCACGCTGGAAGCGCCGGAAACGCTCGCGTTCGACGAGTCCCAGGTGGCGGAGCCGGGCGCCGACACGTCGCCCACGGAAGGCGATATCGACATGACATCCGACGATGCGCGGAACGGCAGGTTCTCCGAACTGCTGAAATCGCTGCGCGTCAGCCTGAAGCACGAGGTCTCGTACAAGTTCGATGATCCCAGGCGCGTGGTGAACAATCGTTCGTCCGTGCGTCTGGAGTACTCCAAGCTGTTCGCGGACAAGTATTACGTCCGCCTGGACACCAAGCTCAACGCGCACTGGGGCAACGATCATCGCGCCAAGGCGGAAGACAAGAGCGTCCTCTTCGAATCGATCACCCGCGAAGCCTTTCTGCAAAGCAGCTTCGGCGAGACCAGCGTACGCCTCGGCTATCAGATCCTGCCGTGGGGCGTTTCCGAAGGCGGCGCGATCACCGACGAGGTCAGTCCGCGGAATTCGTCTGAATTCTTTTTCGTGTCGCTGGAGGAATCCCGCATCGGACAACCGATGCTGACGGTCGATCAATTCAGTTCCTTCGGCGAATGGAGCGCTTTCTTCGTTCCTCGACCAGCCTACAACGAGTATCCGAAGGCCGGGACCGAATACGACATACCCGGCGCGTTCGTCACCCCGAAGCCGCAGCAACGTTGGAGCGACCCCGACGACTTCGAGTATGGCCTGCGCTGGAAGCGCACATTCGGCAAGAGCGATTTCAGCCTGATGGCGGCATCGCTCATCGACAACGACTATCTCATCCGCAAGCAGCGGTTACAGATGTACGGGCTGACCGCGAACATCGCCCGGGATAACCTGCTGTACAGGGCCGAAATCGCGTTGAAGCACAAGCGGGCTTTTTTCGCTCAGTCGGCGACCGACAGCGCGCTTTCGATTGTCGAAAGCGATCAGCTGGACTCGAGTCTGGGCTTCGATTACTCGCCGGGCGGTCGCCCGCTTACGTACAGCGCGGAGGTCGTCTGGAGTCGTCTCCTCGATTGGCAGGGCACGATCCTGGGACGCGAACAGAGCGAGTATTCACTCATCGGTTCGTTGAGCAATCAGTTCTTCCACAACGACCTGACACTCAGCTGGCTGACGATCTACACCAGACCCTACACGGGTTACCAGCACAAATTCCTTAGCTCCTATCTGATCGACGACCACTCGACGGTATACTTCGAATTCTTCTACCCCGACGAGCGCGATGAACGTAGCGGCACATGGCCGTATCGGGATCAGAAACAGTTCGTGATCAGATATCAGTACCAATTCTAAGGACCGCCGTATGGATCACGTCATGCGCATCTCTATTGAAGATGTTTCAAGCAAGACTCCGTCGAAGGATGTCGACATGCAGATTGCAATCTGCGCCTTCGACAGCCGCAGCGCGCGGTTGAAACCGACGCCTGCGGGCGCTGCTGCCCGCAGGCCCGATATCGGCACAAGAACAACATGGAGTATGAAATGAGCGCCGTCGCGGAACCCGCATTGCTGGATACCATCGTCGAAACGGTGGCTTCCACGCTGAAAATTCCCGTCGAACGTCTCGACGTCGACGCGGACTTCGATTCGTTCGGCATGGATTCGATCATCGCGATCGAGTTGATGACCAACCTGAGCAAGCGGTTGAAGATTTCGATCACGCCCGCGCAACTCACCGCCGTGAACTCCATTCGCGAGTTGGCCAGTGCGATCGGCGAATCTTCCGGCCCCGCAGCCGCTACGCCTGCGGCGAAGATGCAGCCACCTGCAGCGGCGCCACCGTCCGCGCCATCACCATCGTCCGTGCCGGCCCGGAGCGCGACTGCCGTTGCCGCCCGCCGTCGCCCGGTGCGGACGCGGGACGAAGACGATGTCGTCGCGCGCCTGTTGCGCTTCGTCCGCGACGAATACGGCGTGGATCTGCACGGCGAACGCTTCGCGTCGGAGGATGTGCTGGTCGATCATCTGCTGGAACACCATGCCGACGCGCTCACGCACTACTACGGGCTGGCCGGGGACGAAGCCGACGATCTTGCGCGGATCGGTGCTTCGTCGGTGCCGGCCGGTGCGCCGGAAATCGCGGTGGTCGGCATGGCATGCGCCTTCGCAGATGCGGCCACGCCCGAGGCGTTGTGGCGCAACCTGTCCGAGGAACGCAGTGCGATCAAGCCGCTGGGCGGCGACCGTTGGGGCGGCGCGCAGAGTGCGGAAGCGCTCGCCGCGCAGCGTTGGGGCGCACGCGTCAAAGACGTCGATCTGTTCGACGCGGGATTTTTCGGCCTGAGCGAGGACGAAGCCCGCATGTGCGACCCGCAGGAACGACTGATGATGCAATCGGTCTACCATGC
Source organism: Lysobacteraceae bacterium (assembly GCA_049296025.1). Taxonomy (GTDB): domain Bacteria; phylum Pseudomonadota; class Gammaproteobacteria; order Xanthomonadales; family Xanthomonadaceae; genus Lysobacter_I. The sequence continues at coordinate 6,738 of JBAQRU010000165.1, forward strand.
GCTGCAGAACGCGGGCCTTCGCGCCGACAAGCTCCGGGGTTCGCGCACGGCGCTGTTCCTGGGCTATGAGTATTCGGAATACGAACATCACATGCGCCGGAATCTGCACCGCATTCCAGCGGCGCCGGCATTCAGTTCCTCCAGCCCGATCTACTACCTCGCCAATCGCATCTCGTTCCTGTTCGATTTCAAGGGACCGAGCGAAGTGGTGAACGCCAGTTGCGCATCCTCGGGCCTGGCCATCCATCGAGCCTGTATCGCGCTGGCGCAGGGCGAATGCGATCTGGCCATCTGCGGCGGCGTTTCGCTCAATCTCTTTGCCGACGACTATGCGGCGATCGCCCGCTACGGCCTGCTTTCGCCCGACGGCCGCTGCGCGGTTTTCGACGACGAAGCGAATGGGTTCACCCGAGGCGAGGGCTTGGGCTTGCTGGTGCTGAGGCGACTGGACGACGCGGAGCGCGACAACAACCGTGTCTTCGCCAAGGTCGCCGCCACCTACCAGAGCAATCGCGGCCGTGCCGCTTTCCCCTCGGAAATCAAGCACGAGGCGATCACCCAGGTGATCGCGGAATGTTACGAGAAGCATTCGATCGCGCCGAATTCGGTGCGTTATATCGAAGTCGATGGATACGCCACGAAATGGGGCGATTCGTTCGAGTTCGAAGGCATCCGGAATGCGTTCCAGCATGCCGCCGACGACGGCAAGTACTGCGCGCTCGGCAGCATCAAGGGCAACATCGGCCATGTCGAACCGGCCAGTGGCGTCGCCAGTGCGATCAAGGTCGCGCTTTCGTTGCACCACGGGCGCTTCCCGGCCACCATCACCAAGCACAAGCTCAGTGCGTTCATCGATATCGAATCCAGCTCGCATCCGCTGTATATCGCCGATCGTGCGCTGCCGTTCGAGGAATTGCGTCGTCACAACGAGCCGATCCGCGCCTGCGTGAATTCTTTTTCCGACAGCGGCGTGAACGTACACCTGGTGTTCGAGGAATATCGGCAGCCGCGCGACGCGGAACCCGCAGCGCAGGGCGCGCAGTTGTTCTTGTTCTCCGCGCGCACCCGCGATTCGCTGCTGGAATATCTGCAGGCTTACGTCGACCGTGTCCGTGCCGGCATCGAAGCCACCGATCTGGAGGACCTGGCATACACCACCCAGTTGGCGACGGAGCCGATGGAACATCGTGTCGCACTGGTGGCCTCCAGCGTCAAGGAGTTGAACGAGTCGCTGTCG
>JBAQRU010000166.1:0-12956 GCA_049296025.1 Lysobacteraceae bacterium
CCGCCGCGCTGACGCTCGCGGTCGGGCTGTTCGTGGTGCGCGGCACCGACGACGACGCGCCGAAAGCAGCGGCAACGGTCGCCACGGCGCCGACAGCGGACACCGGCACGACAGCGCATGCGACCGCGACCACGACCACGACCGCAGCAGACACCGGCACGACACCGTCGCCCGCCATCGCCAGCACCGACACGCCGGATACGACTGTCGACCACGCGCCAATCGACAGCATCACGATCGACCGCGCCTCCGCCGACAACACCGTCATCGAGGACGATGCGCTGCCCGAGGAATTGCTCGCTGCGGAATTCGGTACCGCCGACGAGACCATGGGCTTCGACGCACTGCAGGAAAGCCCCGATTTCTATCTGTGGCTGGGCTCGGAAGAGTCGCAAGCCGATGTCACGGAGTCGCTATGAACCGCTCGAACCGTCTTTTCATCCTGGTCTGCGCGACGCTGCTCGCCCTCTCGGGCATGGCGTTCGCGCAAGCGCCCACCGCAACCCCGCCCTCGACGCAGCGCGCAGCGCAGGCGCCGGAATGGGAACGCCTGACCCCGGCGCAGCGCGACGCGATCATGGCCGTGGTGCGCGAACGCTGGAACGCCAACCCTGGACAGCGCACGCAGATGCTGCAGCACGCGGAACGCTGGCAGCGGATGACGCCGGAACAGCGGCAGCGCGCGAAAGCGGGCCAGCGCCGCTGGGAAGAGATGTCGCCCGAACAGCGCAAGCGCGTGCGCACGACCTACGAGCAGAGCCGGCGGCAAGTGAAGGAACAGCGCGCAACCATGCGTGGGCAGTTGAAAGCGATGCCACCGGAACAGCGCGGCCCGCTACGCGATCAGCTGCGGACGATGACGCCCGAACAACGCCGCGAATGGCTGCGCACGCATCGTCGGCAAGATGAGACGACGCCGTGAACGCGTCCGGTCGCAGACATCCGTGGCCGTCGCTCGCGTTCATGCTCGTACTGACCACGGGCGCGCTGCTGCGCGATCCGACACCAGCCGCAGCACAGACGACCGATGCCGCCGCGATGCGCGATGTCGCCTACGGTTCGCATCCGCAGCAGGTCTTTGATGTGTTCCTGCCGGCCGATCCGCGCGATGCGCCGACGATCTTCTACGTTCACGGCGGTGGTTGGCAGCACGGCGACAAGGCGACCGGGATCGGCACGAAGGCCGCCCGCTGGACCGCCGCTGGCGCGATCGTGATCTCGACAAACTATCGCCTGGTGCCCGACGCCGACCCGATGGAACAGGCCCGCGATGTGGCCCGCTCGGTCGCGAAGGCGCAGGCGCTGGTCGCGGAACGCGGCGGCGACCCCACCTCATTCGTGCTGATGGGACATTCCGCCGGTGCGCATCTGGTGGCGCTGCTCGCGGCGTCGCCGTCGATGGCGCGCGAGTCCGGCGCGACACCGTGGCGGGCGAGCGTGCTGCTCGATTCCGGCGCGGTCGACGTCGTGGCCACGATGCACAAGCCGCTCGACAAACCGCTGTTCGAGCGCGCGTTCGGCCACGACGCGGCATTCTGGCGCGCCGCCTCTCCGCTGCATCGGCTGCAGGCGAAGACCGCGCCGATCCTGGCGGTCTGCGCGCAGGAGCGTCCCGACTCCTGTCCGAACAACCGCACCTTCGTCGACAGGGCCCGTGGCCTCGGCGGTCACGCCGAACTGCTGCCAAAGCCGCTGTCGCACATGGAGATCAACCGCGACCTGGGTGAAGACAACGACTACACCCGCGAGGTCGAAGCGTTTCTGCGCGGTGTCGGCGTGCCGCTGCGGGGCTGAGGCGCGCTCACGGCATCCGCGCTTCACATCCTCAAGGACAAGCGCGACCTTCCATCGTCAGCACCGCCGCGTACTGCGGCAGTGCCGGAATCTTTCCGGCCGCCGCCTGGCGCTTGGCGTCTTCCAGATAGATCCTCGGCCGGCCTTCGCCGTCGAGCTGGGGCGCGTTGTTCGTCGGCTTGCGCCAGATCCGGATCACCGCCTGCCGCGCCGGGCAGCCGGCATTGGGAATGCGGATCAGGTCGTTGAGGACCCAGCCTGTCTCAACGGACGGGTTCGCCTTGGCCGGGTCGACCAACCGCGCGCGCGGCTGGCAGCGCTTGCCGGTGCGCATGGCGCCGTAGCGGTACGGCGCGGCGGCATCGACCGCAAAACTGCCCTGCAGATAGGCGCAGACCTCGGGGATGATCCGGATGGTGTGGACCTTGCCGGGCGCCTGCGGCGGGAAGGGCTCGCGCTGGATTTCGGGGAGGTGGGCAGCGTGGGGCTGGGCGACGGCGGTCTGGGCGGCGTGGGCCGCGACGGACGACAGGATCAGCGACAGGCAGACGACGGTTGCAGCGCGCATGGACGTTCTCTGGGGCCGGGAAAGGCCGGGAAGGCTTCGGCAAACTGCCCGATTCCGCGTGAACCCGCGCTGGCTTGCCCGGATGGCCGGGCCGGCAGGGGATGGCGGCCGACTGCCGCACTGCCGCATGTCGGCTGGCCGGCAGACGGGGGCGCTGGCCGGTTCCAATGGGGGCGGCCCCTATGCCATAGTCGTTCGGCTAAATGCGGCCGAGGCCCGGTGGTGTCGCCTTTCCACGCGCGCTTCCCCGCAACCTGTTTCATGCAATCCGTTACATGCAGTCGGTTATGCGTCCACATGCGGTTTCTTGGTACTTCTTTTACGACTCTGGGGAGGGTTTCATGCTTGAGCAATATGGACTGATGATCGCGCTGGCGTGCGCGGTCGTGGCAATTCTCTACGGCATCATTTCGGCCCGTTGGATCAATCGCCAGCCTGCAGGCAATGCCCGCATGCAGGAAATCGCCGGCGCCATCCAGGAAGGCGCGCGCGCCTACCTCAACCGTCAGTACACCACCATCGGCATCGCCGGTGCGGTGCTGTTCGCACTGATCGGCATCTTCCTCAACTGGCCGACCGCGATCGGCTTCCTGATCGGCGCGGTGCTGTCGGGCGCGGCCGGTTATATCGGCATGAACGTGTCGGTCCGCGCCAATGTCCGCACCGCCGAAGCGGCGCGCAAGGGCATGGGTCCGGCGATGGACGTGGCCTTCCGGGGCGGCGCCATCACCGGCATGCTGGTCGTCGGTCTGGGCCTGCTGGGCGTGGCCGGCTACTACGTCATCCTCGGCAAAATGGGCATCACCGGTGAGCCGGCGCTGCACGCGCTGGTCGGTCTGGCCTTCGGTTCGTCGCTGATCTCGATCTTCGCGCGCCTCGGCGGCGGCATCTTCACCAAGGGCGCCGACGTCGGCGCGGACCTGGTGGGCAAGGTCGAAGCCGGCATCCCCGAGGACGACCCGCGCAACCCGGCCGTTATCGCCGACAACGTGGGCGACAACGTCGGCGACTGCGCCGGCATGGCGGCCGACCTGTTCGAAACCTACGCGGTCACGGTCATCGCGACCATGCTCCTCGGCGGCCTGATGCTGGCCGAAGCGGGCAAGAACGCGGTGCTCTATCCGCTGGTGCTGGGCGGCGTGTCGATCATCGCCTCGATCATCGGCGCGTTCTTCGTCAAGGTGAAGGAAGGCGGCTCGATCATGGGCGCGCTGTACAAGGGCGTAATTGTCTCCGGCGTGCTGGCGGCCATCGCGTTCTATCCGATCACCATGCAGCTGATGGGCGACAACAGCCACGGCGCGATGAATCTCTTCTACTGCGCGCTGATCGGTCTGGTGCTGACCGGCGTGATCGTGTGGATCACCGAGTACTACACCGGTACGCAGTACAAGCCGGTGCAGCACGTCGCTGCGGCGTCCACCACCGGCCACGGCACCAACATCATCGCCGGCCTCGGCGTGTCGATGAAATCCACCGCGCTGCCAGTGATCGCGGTGTGCATCGCGATCTGGGGCGCGCACGCGCTCGGTGGCCTGTACGGCATCGCGATCGCCGCCACCGCCATGCTGTCGATGGCTGGCATGATCGTGGCGCTGGACGCCTACGGTCCGATCACCGACAACGCCGGCGGTATCGCTGAAATGGCCGAGCTTCCGCCGGAAGTGCGCGCCGTGACCGACCCGCTCGACGCCGTCGGCAACACCACCAAGGCCGTCACCAAGGGCTATGCGATCGGTTCGGCCGCGCTGGCCGCACTGGTGCTGTTCGCCGATTACACCCACAACCTGCAGGCGGCCAATCCGGGCGTGACCTTCGCGTTCGACCTGTCCGACCACAAGGTCATCATCGGCCTGCTGATCGGCGGCCTGATCCCGTACCTGTTCGGCGCGATGGCGATGGAAGCCGTGGGCCGCGCGGCAGGCAGCGTGGTGGAAGAAGTGCGCCGCCAGTTCCGCGACATCCCCGGCATCATGGACGGCACCGCGAAGCCCGACTACAGCAAGGCCGTGGACATGCTGACCAAGTCGGCGATCAAGGAAATGATCGTGCCATCGCTGTTGCCGGTGGCGGTGCCGATCGTGGTCGGCCTGCTGCTCGGTGCTGAAGCGCTGGGCGGTCTGCTGATCGGTACGATCGTCACCGGCCTGTTCGTGGCGATCTCGATGACCACCGGTGGCGGCGCCTGGGACAACGCCAAGAAGTACATCGAAGACGGTCATCACGGCGGCAAGGGCAGCGAGGCCCACAAGGCTGCGGTGACCGGCGACACCGTCGGCGACCCGTACAAGGACACCGCCGGCCCCGCCATCAACCCGCTGATCAAGATCATCAACATCGTCGCCCTGCTGCTGGTGCCGCTGCTGCCGGTGAACAAGGTCGAAGGCGGCATGCCAGCCGGCCACGAAAGTGCCGTCGCCGAAGCCGCTGCTGCGGCCGAAGCCGCTGCCGTGGCCGCAGCGACCGCCGCCGCCAATACCGGAGAGACCGGGATGTCCTCGGCCGCCGAGGTCCAGGCCGCTGCGTCCGACCCCACCAGCGACGCGAGCCGGATGGCGAAGATCTACTTCGCTTCGGGTTCGGCCACGCTGCCCGCCGACGCCGCCGCGACGCTGGAACGCGTACTGATGACGCTCAAGGGCAGCAACGAAGCCAAGGCCACGATCTCGGGCTACCACGACATGAGCGGCGACCCCGCCAAGAACGCCGAGCTGTCGAAGGAGCGTGCGCAGGCAGTGCAGAAGGCGCTGGTGGACGCCGGTATCGCCGAGGACCGGATCGACCTGCAGAAACCGCAGGCCACGGGCGAAGGCAGCAGTGCCGACGAAGCCCGCCGGGTGGAAATCAGCGTGCAGTAAGTCAGGTACGGCTGGTTTCGAACGACACGCACGGCGGCCTTCGGGTCGCCGTGCGCATTTGGGCCCGTCGCTCGCCGCACATCGCTGCTGCGATGCAACATCCGCCGACGTAGAATGGGCGACTTCCCGCATCGAATGGAGCCCCGACATGGGTCTGGACCTCGTCCCCACCGGCAAGAATCCGCCGGACGAAATCAACGTCATCATCGAAATCCCGAAGGACGCCGAGCCGGTCAAGTACGAGGTCGACAAAGCCTCCGGTGCGATCTTCGTCGACCGCATCCTGTCCACGCCGATGCGCTACCCCTGCAACTACGGCTATGTGCCGCACACGCTCTGCGGCGACGGCGACCCCGCCGACGTGCTGGTGATCCTGCCGCTGCCGCTGGTGCCGGGTTCGGTGATCCGGGCCCGCCCGGTCGGCGTGCTGCGGATGAAGGACGAAGCTGGCAGCGACGAGAAACTGCTCGCGGTGCCCGTGGACAAGGTGTTCTCCGGCTACAGCCACATCGCCGACATCGGCCAGGTCAGCCCGCATTGGCTGGAGCGCATCGGCCACTTCTTCGAGCACTACAAGGATCTGGAAAAAGGCAAGTGGGTGAAGCTCGACGGCTGGGGTGGCACCGAGGAAGCGAAGCGGCTGATCCTGGAATCGATCGAGCGCTACAACCAGACGCCGGAAGCGGACAAGCCGAAGTTCTGAGTGGTCGAAGTTCCGAATCGACGCTCCGCATCTGTCGAACGAAACGCCCGCGCGATGCGCGGGTTTTTCGTTTCAGCCGCCACCGTGCAGGCACGACGCTTGACAGGATCGAGCGCACCGGGCTACTGAAAAGCCTCTCCCCTGCCTCGATCAACGCCCGGAGCACCGATGTTTCGTCTCGAAGAGTTCCAGACCGCCGCCGAACAAACCGCGATGGAAGCCACGGTGCGCCGCGCCTGCGATGCCGCCGTGCGCGATCCGCTGTCGCAGTTCCTGTTCATCGATCGCTACACGCGCTGGAATGGCTATGCCGGCGCATTGGTCGCCAAACTGTCGGGCAACATCGGCGAATCGCAGGATCTCTTTCTCGACCCCAACGAAACCGATCGGGCGCAGGCGGTGCGCGGCATGGACGTCGCCGGGCACGTGCTGGACGCCACCGTCGACGAACACTTCGACAAGGGCCACCGGGTGCCGCACCGCACCCTCGCCCAGGCCATGCGCAAGGCCGCTGCGGACTACGCCGGGCTGTCGCCAGCGGAACGCAACGCGCTGTCGGAACCGCCGGCATGGCTGCAGGGTGTCGTTGCCCGCACCTTCATGTGCTACGGCAGCGTGGCGCACGACGCCGAAGCGCTGATCCGTTCGATCGGTACCCACATCGCTTCCGAATCGATGGCCGACCGCGAATACGCGATCATCGACCGCGTGTTCCGCGCCGAGCGCCATCACGAAGGCTTCTACGACTATCTGCGCCAACGCGATTACCGGGTCGAACTGGGCGGAAAACCCGTGCACGCCTATGCCTGGATCACCATCCATGCCACCTTCGAATCGCAGGGCGTCGAAGCCGAACATCTTGCCGAAGCGATGAAGGCGCTGGAACTGGCCGCACGCTATCGACCCGAGTCGCGCGAACGCATCCTGGAACTCGCACGCGAAGGCTATCGCAGCTTTGCCGGGATCCAGCGCGATTTCTTCGTGCATGCCGAGCGCGAGTGCGCGGCGGCGGCGGAAAGCCGGCAGCAGGTGTTCGAACAGCAAGAAAATGCGATGGAGAGAGACAAAGAGCACTCTTGAGTTGCTGCGCACATCCCACTGACCAGCTATAAGCACACACTTCTGGCTGTCCGGTTCCAACACGAATTTGCGTTTGCTTGGAAACAGCGCTTTTTCACTCAAAGCTTGTCGTCAGCTTTTCTCACTCAATCAGCTAAGGATGCTCATGAAAAAAGCCATCGGAACGGCGTTTCTAGCCGCACTCATCGCGTGCCCGCCTCCTGTTTTGGCAGCAGGCATCATCAAAACCACCAAAGTGACCTGTTTCTGCAAGGCCTCTTCCGCGCCTCAGTCGTTTCAGCCGAACCCCAGTGCAGTCATTTACGATATGACTGGGTCTGCAGCGCTGACTTTCACTGGCAGCTTCGGAGTCGCCCATGTGCCAGCCAATATGGGCGATTGCCGAAACACATGCAGAACAGTAGCGATAAATGAAAAATCCCAAATTGCTGCAGCTGCCTGCGCAAGAAATATTGCCAACGACAGTTGGATACACATTAATCATACGCTGGGGACCCGGCCTTATTTCGACACTGTGGCCTTGAAATTGATCAACAAACCAGCATCGCCTCACAAAGAATGGATCTGCCCTTCGCCGTGGCATTCCAATACATCTAACCAAGTGGGCGGAATCACGACTGACGGAAGGTGCAAGAAACTGCACGGCACCTACACCGGCCCTGCATTCCCAAATGGAACCCAACTCGGCGGAAACAGCGCCTTCACATGGGGCAACGAAATTTGGGTATATGGGACTTCCGCCAACGGAGGTGCAGCCGTTTATCAACAATACGGGCTACAAGTAGATCCGGCGATCTGCGACCTACAAACCTGATTTTTTCTATAGCGATTCTCGCTCACACGTATTCGCCCGCCGCCCTGCCCGCCGCGCGCGCATCCGCAGGCGCGACCGCGACGCGGTTGATCATCACCATCATCACCTGGAACCACGGCATCTCGTTGCGCAGGATCACGCCCTGACCGGGGCCGCGCACCGAGACTGCGAAGGCATCGAAGGCTGCGCGGAATTTCGCGCGGCCTTCCGCTGCATCGCCGTACTGCGCCCACAGCCCTTTCCATTGCCGGATCAGCTGGCCCGCACGCTGCTGCAGAAAAACGAGCTGCGGATGCGGCAAGGCTTCGGCGATCAGGAACGACAGATGCTGGCTGAGCTCCCACGGGCTCATCACTGCCGGTACGTTCACTGATTCACAGGCGAATTCGCGCGGCGCCGAGGCGTCCGGGACGATGCGCTTCGGCATCCAACCGTCGCGCGACGCATCGTGCGCGCGGCCGTGCGTGACCATCTCCCAGAACGCATCGCCGCCGACGGTATCGCAGACCAGATGGATGCGCGACTGCACCGCATCGTTGAGCACGCGATGCTGGCGCCAGGTGTCGAAGATCCAGCATTCGCCGGCCGCCATGTGGATGGTGTGGCCGTCGCATTCGAACGCGACCGTCGGCTGGGTCACCAGCGGCACGTGCACACGCACGCGCTCGGCCCAGTAATAGCCCTGATCGGCATGGCGGGCGACTTCGGCCTGCCCCGCCAGGCGCATCAGCCGGGTGCGGCCGATGGTGGCGCCGAAACTGGCCAGCGTCCGCAGCATGTACGGGCAACGCTGCAGGTGCGGCGTGGGGCGCATCTGCCCGCTGAAGGCTTCGTTGTCGGGGTCGCCGTTCACCGCCAGCAGCGGCAGCATCGAATTGCCGGCGAAACCCTGCGGATGCGGCTTCCAGACCGACTCGCCCAAGGCTTCGATTTCCCGCGCCAGCGCGGCGGCGTCGAACAGCAGCGGCAGCTGGATGAAAGGGACCTGGAGTTTCAAGGCTCGGACCTGCGCAATCGACGGGATGACGGATTGTAGGCCGTCGAGCCGCTTCGATCTTGAGTGCGGTCAGTCCAGCGGTCAGTCCTGCGATCGGTCCGGACAACATCGGTGCGGACAAAAAAAGAGGCCCCGGATCGCGGGGCCTCGAAGAGCGAGGGATTCAGCAGGGAGAGACCACGGTCATGCGACGGGGCAACGCGCAGGGCCGTTTGGCGCCAGGATCAGAACTTCTGGTTGTACTGCAGATAGAAGAAACCACCACCCGGCAGGTCGTAAGCGCCGTCGAACGAATGCGCGAACGAACCCCGGGTGATCGGCGGTTCCTTGCCGAACACGTTGCGCGCACCAGCCGTGATCTTGCCGTTCCACGGCGTCTTCCAGCCGACCTGCACGTCGTGATAGGTCGCCGAGGGAATCCGGTTTTCGAAGCGCAGGAAATTGCCGTTCGCATCGAAGATGTCGTGGTTGCACTGTTCCTGCGGGGTGATGCCGTACTCGAAGTAGTTGCCGCCCGCACAGGCTTCGTCCATTCCCGAGTAGTAGCGCACCGCCCAATTGGCGCTCCAATCGCCCTTGCGCCACGAAGCGTTCAGATTGGAACGCAGGCGCCATGCCGGCGCACCGTTGTAGGTGCCGATCACGCCGAACAGCGTGTTCTTGGTCGAGTAGGTGTTGTCCCACTGGAACGCGAACTTGCCCCATGCGGTCTCCGGCAGCGCGTAGGTGACCTGGAAGTCGTAGCCCTCGACCTCGCCCTGCGCCAGATTGAACTGGCTCTGGCGCAGATCGAGGATATTGCCGGTCGCATCGCGGACGATGAACGAGCAGAACAGATCGCGCTGGGCGGTGCTGGTCGCGGCACCGGGTGTCCCGGGCGTGCCGTAACACGCGGTGAGAATGCTCTGCGAGTTGCGGAAGGTGATCACGTCCTCCAGCGAGATGTTGTACCAGTCGAGCGTCAGATTCAGGCCCGGTGCCCAGCTCGGGCTGTAGACCGCGCCGAAGCTTTTGGTGGTGCCGAACTCCGGCTTCAGGCCCGGGTTGCCGCCGGTCAGGGAGCGGATCTGCGCATTCGGCTGGGCCACGCCGACGGCCGGAACGCCATCGGCGATGCAACGCGTCGCATCGGTGGTGGCCAGTCCGATGTTGATCGTATTGCAGGGATCGATCGCGGGCGGGAAGCTTTCGCCGCCGCCGAGGTAGAGATCGAGCACGTCCGGCGCGCGGAACGATTCGGAATAGGTGCCGCGGAACAGCAGATCCTCGAACACTTGCCACTTCAGGCCGACTTTCTTCGAGGTGTCGCCACCGATGTCGGGCGTGACCGTGGTGCCACCGAAGAAACCGGAGGACTCGTAGTCGGATTTGCGCGCGGCCAGATTCAGCTCCAGCAGTTTGAAGCCCGGGATATCGGCCAGGATCGGTATGTTCAACTCGGCGTAGACCTCGTCGACATTGACGTTGCCGCGGGTCGGTTCGGTGAAGTTGTTCGACGAACCACCGCCGGCAACCAGCGCATCCTGCGAGCTGTTGTAGGCGGTCCGTCGGTGTTCGAGACCGACAGCGAAGCCCAGCGGGCCCGCCGGCAGTTCGACGATCGATCCGGAAAGATTCGCGAAGTAATCCTTCGTGGTCATTTCCTGGGAAGCATTCAGCGTGTAGCCGATGTAGCGGTTCATCGCGTCGTATTCGGCCTGGGTGATCACGCCCGCCGCCAGCCCCAGGTCCGGGCCACCGAAGACGTTGTACGGCACGCAGCCGCTGATGACCGCGCCGGCACCGTCCAGGCATTCCAGCGCACCGGTCACCGGATTGCGTCGCGAATCGCCGACCGCGCGACGCAGGTTGAACAGGTTGATGAAATTCTCGCCGCGCGTGTTGGTCCGCGAGTTCAGGAACGAATAGCCGGCATCCCAGTACATGTCGCGACCGGCCAGATCGAACGAACCGTCCAGCGACAGCGTGATCGCGGTGTTGTCGTTGTCGAAGTACGGCTTGCGCGGACCGATCGCGAGCGCGCGGAAGTTGGTGCCGCGCAGATCCTGGCCGAACGGGTTGAACACGTTGCCCGCGGTCGGCGCGAACGCCCATTGCGGGCCGTTCACGCCGCGCGTGTCCATGGTCAGCGGCACTTCGGCCAACTGCTGGTTCGAATCGCGCTTGACGTAGACCGCCTGCGCATTCGCATTGATGCGGTCGGTCAGGCGAAGACTGCCCTGGCCATAGATGTTGAAGCGCGAGATCGGCTGCAGCAGATAATTGACCGGCGCGAAGTTGTAGCGGTCGGAGCTGCCCGAGCCGTCCAGGGTGTAACTGACGAAGGGGCGGAAGTCGCTCGCCTGGCGACCATCGTCGCCCGGGTTGAGGGTGAACGGACCACCGGCTACCGGCGTGCAGGTGCGGAAACCCGCCGAGGTCGTGGTGAACGCGCCGGCGCAGCGCGTGAAGTTGCCGCGCGCATTGCTGCCCGAGCCGAAGAGACCACCCGACGCCAGATCGCCGCCACCGAACGCCGGCACCGACGAGATCTCGCGATCGCCGGCATACACCGGCTCCTGGGTCTGGTAGGCGAGGCTGACGACCGCATTCCAGCGGTCGCTGTCGGCGCCGACGGTGAAGTCGTAGGACTGCTGGAAGCCATCGCCCTTGGTATAGCCGCCCAGATACGCATTGGCTTCGGCGCCGTCGAAATTCCTGCGGGTGATGACGTTGACCACGCCCGCGATCGCGTCGGAACCGTAGATCGCCGAAGCGCCGTCCTTCAGCACTTCGATGCGCTCGATGACCGAGATCGGGATCGAGTTGAGGTCGACGACCGCGGCATTGGTGATGCCTGCGGTCACCCAACGACGACCGTTGACCAGCACGAGGGTCCGATTCGCACCGAGGCCGCGCAGCGAGATGTTCTGGGTGCCGTCGCTGCCGTTGGTGGTGGTGGTGACGTTGCGCAACGCGCCGCCATCGCTGGCGGTGATATTGAACAGGATGTCGCCGATCGAGGTCAGGCCGGTGGCTTCGATCGCCGCGCGATCGATGGTCAGCACCGGCGAAGTGCCTTCGACTTCGGAACTGCGCGGAATGCGCGAACCGGTGACGGTGACGACATCGAGTTCGCCTTCGGATGGCGCATCCTGGGCAACACCCAACGCGGGCATCAACGCGACCGCGACCGCCAGCGGCAATGCGGCGGGTTTCATCGGATGCGGGTTGTTGTGATCGATCATCATGCTCTCCGTAGTGTTGAAGCGAAGCGAAAGGAAGCTAGGCGAAAAGAAGCGGGCCGGCGGCTGTCGACGCCGCACTGCGATCCGTCGCAGGACCGCATCGGCGCGTCGCGCGACGGCTTGTGATGGCACCGTTAAAGGTTCGACAACATTACGTTTCGCGGACTGCATTGGCTTTGCGCCGCAGGGCTCGTGCCTGTGCCGGCCTTGGCGCCAATCCGCCTCGCTTGGCGATACGCGGTAGCGGTGGTGCGATAGCGCATGCGGAATGCGCGCGCGAAACTGCAGCTGTTGTCGAAGCCGCAGGACGCGCCGACTTCGCTGATCGAACAATCGGTGCCCGCGAGCAGTTCGCAGGCATGCTCCAGACGCAATCGCACCGATGCGGCCTGCGGACTTTCCTCGTAGATCTCGTGAAAGGTCTTCGACAGGTACCAGCTGGAAAAACTGGTGAGTTCGGCCAACTCGCTCAGACGTACGACGCGGTGACGATGGCCTTCGAGAAACAGCCGCGCGCGCTGCAGCCGGCCGAAGACCTGTCGCTTGCGGCGGACAGAACGCCCCGGGCAGCGCGCGATGCCGCCATCGAGATCGCGCTGCAGGGCCACGAGATGCAGCAGCATCGACTGCAGTGCGCGGCCGATGGGTTCGTCTCCGTGATGGGGATGCACCGCATCGGCACCGTTGCGCCAGAGCCGGATCGCGATGCGCAGATCGCGCGCGGTCATGCGCCCGTGGCCCGGCAGCCATTCGCCGCGTCCGCGTCCGAAGGTATCGGCGGGGATCATCACGCCGAGGGTCGCACCATGGCGGCCGGCCTGCAGTTCGGGGGCGGAATCGCGATCCAGCGCCAGCCATTCGCCGGGACCCAGACTGAAGCTGCCTTCGCGCGCGGTGATGCGCGTCCGTCCACGC
>JBAQRU010000167.1:0-2566 GCA_049296025.1 Lysobacteraceae bacterium
CAGTTGGAAGCTGCCGAACTGCGCCGAGGTCACCGCACGCGACACGCTGTACCCGCTCGTGCGGCTTTGGCCCTTCGCGTACACATACGTGACGATCGACGTCGCGGTGGTCTCGATCTCGGTCACATACGTCGTGTTCGCGTTCAGCGCGCCCAGCGCGGTGAAGGTCCCCGCCACGCCCGCGCTCTTGCGGTACAGATACAGCTGGCCGTTGCCGATATGGATGCCTTCATCCACGCCGCCTGCGGTATTCCTCAGCAGGAACATCAGGTTGTTGTTGGTCTGCGTCGTGTCCGTCGCGATCTCGGCGCGATAGGTCAGGCCGTCGGCCAGCGTGTAGCTGCTGTTCGTCCATACCGTCGGCCAGCCCGTCGTCGTGCTTGAAGCCACGCGACCGAACACCAGCCGCCCGTTCTCGATCTTGCCGCCGCCATTGTTCAGCGGATCCAGGCTGCTCACATTCAACCCGGCCGGCGTGCTGCTCTCGAACCCCGTGCTCCACGGCGGCGTGGTCGCATTCGTTGCCGCAGCGCCCGCGATATCCGTCGCCGTCGCCGTGCCCGCGTCCAGCTTCACCAGCAGCGCCGGGGTCAGCACGATCGGCGCGATGTAACGGTGATCCGACACCACCCGTCCGGCCGCGTCGTACGCGAACTGGGTCGTCTGCCCGCCTCCGTCGATCTTGAACGTCGTCTGCCCCGCCGCGTCGTACACGTAACGCACGCTCTCGTCGGACGCACTCGCCGGCACACCCACGCCGGCCACCGTCGCCGTGCCCGCGACCAGCGCATTGCGCAGCGTCGTCGTCAGTGTCGCCGCCTGCGCGTAGCGCGTCTGCCGCGCCACACGACCGGCCACGTCGTACACCGTCTCGCTCACACCGCCGGTGCCGTCGATGCCCAGACGTACCCGCCCGTCGCCGTCGTACAGCCGGTAGGTCGCTTCATCCAGCGCATCGTTCGCCAGCGACTGCGCGCTCACCAGACCCGACACCTGCGCTTCGCTCGGCGCCACCCCCAGCGTGCTGGCGTCCAGCGCCTTCGCGTACGCCCGGGTCATCGTCGCCCGGCCCGCCAGGTCGTACGCCACTTCGATCACGCCGCTCGCACCGTCGATGCTGAACCGCATCCGGTTCGCACCGTCGTAGCTGTAGCGCGTGATCCGACCGCTCGCATCGATGCCGCGGGTCACGTTGTCGTTCGCGTCGTACTCGTAGCTCGTCGTCAGGTTCAGCACCCCCGATCCGCGCGTCTCGCTGATCCGCCGGCCCAGCGCGTCGTAGCCATACGCCGTCGTCGTCGCCGTCGCGCTGCCCGCGCCTTCGGTCACCGTCAGCTGGCGACCATCGCGATCCCAGCTGTACGTCGTCTTCAGCGCCAACCCGTTCGGGTCGCGCGTGGTCTCAATCAGGTTCCCCTTGCGGTCGTAGACCATCGCCGTGACCCGGCCGCTGGCGTCGGTCACCGTGATCCGGCGGCCCTGGCCGTCGTAAACCGTGGTCGTCGTCAGGTTGAGCTTGCCCGCACCCGGATCCTCGATCCGCTGCAGCGTCCGGCCCAATGCGTCGTACCGGTACTCGATCTTGCGACCGCTCGCATCGGTCGTGGTCGTCAACAATTGACGCGCGTCGTAGGTGTGGGTCGTGGTCTTGCCCAGCGCATCGGTCTGCGCGGTCACATGACCGTCGCGGTCGTAGCTGAAGCTGCTCACCGCCGTCCCGCCGCCCGGCAACAGCTGGCTCACCGTCAGCGTTTGTCCCAGGCGGGTGTACGCGGTGGTGACCACCACGCCCTCGGCCGAACTCACCGTCATCGTGCGATTCGTATCGCTGTAGGCATAGGTGGTGACCTTGCCCACCGCATCGGTCCGGGTGAGCACCCGGCTGTACGCGTCGTAGCTCGTGCTGGTGCCCTCGATCCGGCCATTGCCCAGATCGGTGGATTGTCCGATCTGGCGCCCCATCCGGTCGTAGCTCGCCGTGCTCACGATCCCGCGCGCATCGGTGCGCGTCAGCACCCGCCCGAAGGCATCGTACGTGGTCCCCTGGCTGCGGTTGAGACCGCCGCCGGCTTCGGCCACACCCGTCAGCAGGCCGCGCTTGTCCCAGGTCGAGGTGACCGTCCGGCGCAGGCTGTTGTCGAGCTCCCAGTCCTGCTGCGTCGCCCTCTCCCCGAACGCGTTGTAGGTGTAGGTGCTGCGATACCCCTCCGCATCGGTCAGCTGGGTCAACAGGCCGCGCTGGTCGTAGGCGTACTGCGCCCGGCTGTCGCTCGCGCCGATCGCGCCCAGCGTGGCGATCGCGCTCTGCGCGCTCGCACGGCTGCCCGGCACCCCCAGCGTGATCCGGCCGGTGTAGGCGATGCTGTCGATCACCTGGCCGAACGCGTCGTACCGCGTCTCGGTCACCTCGCCCTGCGCGTTGGCCACGTTGCCGCTGTCGTGCACGCCCCGCACCACGAACGTCGGACGGCCCTGGGCATCGTGGAAGATCCAGGTCTGGTTGCCCGCCGCATCGATGCTCTCGATGCGACGGCCCACCAGGTCGTAGTTGTGCCGCGTCCCGTAC
>JBAQRU010000168.1:0-7007 GCA_049296025.1 Lysobacteraceae bacterium
CGACAGCGCCTACGACAAACTGCGCGCGGCGCGAGCGCTCGCACCGGACGATGCCGGTGTGCGTCGCGCCAGCGCGCGGATGCTGCCGCGCGTGCGCGAGTGTTTCGAAAACGAACTGCGCGACAACCGTCTGCAGCGCGCGCGCGTCTGCCTCGATGCACGCATCGCGCTGGAAGACGACCGCCATGCCATCGAAGACGCGCGCAGCCGGCTCGCGCAGCGTTGGGTGGCGGTGGGCGAGGAGCGGTTGGGCGCGGGGGAACTTGAGGGGGCGCGGGCTGCCTACGACGCTGCACGTGGATTGGAACCACGCCTAGCGGGACTGGGGGCGTTCGCCGAGCGATTGCGCGCGGCAGGTGGTCTCCAGCGTTGAGATGAGCCGGGTGCGCGTTTTCATCTGCCCCTGTGGGAGCGGCGGGAGCCGCGAAGCCCGCACAACAACAGACATCGCAAACAGACATCGCAGCAACCGCAATCCAAAGCTTCGATCAGCGCTTGTCTGCCATTGCATCGCTGGTGATTTCCGCTGGCTTCGCGGCTTCCGCCGCTCCCACAGGGGCCTGCGGATGATGATTCGTTTTTGCGTGCGTTACCGCAGGAACACGCTGCGCACCGTCTCGCGCGCGGTCTCCAACGAAAAATTCCGCGCGACGCTGTCCAGCCCGTTCCGCGCCAATGCGTTCCACAGCGCTTCGTCTTCGTGAAGACGCACGACGGCATCGGCGAAGGCTTGCGGATCGTCGGCGACCAGCACGTCTTCGCCGTCGCGCAGATGCATGCCTTCCACCGCGCACGAGGTCGCCACCACCGGCTGGCCGTGGGCCATGCTCAGATTGACCTTGCCCTTGACGCCCGCGCCGTAGCGCAGCGGCGCGATCGCGACCCGGCCGCCGCCCATGTACGGGTCGATGTCGGCGACATGGCCATGCACGATCACGCCCGGCAGCGTGCCCAGCGCTTCGATTTCCGGCGGCGTATGGCTGCCGATGCAGTGGAAGCGCACATCGGGCAGACGGGCGTGGACCGACGGAAACGCCTCCTGCACGAACCAGCGCACCGCATCGACATTCGGCGGATGCCGGAAGCCGCCGACGAATACCAGATCGCGACGCTGCGCGAACGGCAGGCCCATACCGGCGATCCGGTGCAGATTCGACAGCAGCACGACCTGCGCGTCCGGCGCATCGCCGCGCAGCAGATCGCGTTCGATGTCGCTGACCACCAGGGTCACGTCGGACTTCGCGATGACATCGAGTTCCAGCGCGCGCGTGCGTTCGGCGGCGCGTGCCAACGCGGCATCGCCGGCAACTTCCGCGCCGCGACGTTCGCGCAGATAGTGCAGGTCGACGGTGTCGAAGATCAGTTTCGCCTGCGGCGCGTGCGCGCGCAGCAGTGGCAGGAAGCCGTCGGCCACGTAATGACGGCTGACCATCGCGGCGTCGAAGCGTGGGCCGTGTTCGCGCAGCCATGCCGGAATGCCGTCCACGAACGGTGCCGACCAGGCTTCCACGCCCAGATGCTGCAACTGCGTGGTGTACGGTTCGACGCGATGCCGATCCGCCGGCAGGAACACGACGTGCGCGCCTTCCTCGCGCAGCAGCCGCATCAGATTGACCAGCCGCAGCGAGCCCGAATCGTGATCCGGTTTTGGCGTCATCGCATCGACGATCAGGATCTGTTTCTGCCTGCGATGCAGCAGTGCGGGCGTCGGTACGGTGTTCGCCGGCAACTGTTGCGTCAACGCCTCGCGGCGATGCTCGGCGAAGACGCTGCGGTTGCGCGCCTGGTAGGCCTTCATGCCGACGTTGGTATCGGTGCCGGCGGTGCCGCCCTCGGCATGGATCACCCGCGATGCCGGCTGGTAGAGCACGCGCCTGCCGGCGGCGCGCACCGCGAAGGCGAGGTCGGTGTCCTCGTAATACGCAGGCGCGTAGCGGGTGTCGAAACCGCCGAGCATGGCGAAGAGCGCGCGCGGGATCGCGATCGCCGCGCCGCTGGCGTAGTCGCAGTCGCGCAGATAGGCGAAACGCGGATCTTCCGGCGATTCGAACTTGCCGTAGTTCCAGCCGCTGCCGTCGGCGAAGACCACGCCGCCGGCTTCCTGCAGGCGGCCGTCGGGATACAACAGCTGCGCACCGACAAGCCCGGCGTCCGGATGCGCGTCGAAAGTCTGGAGCAGCGCGTCGAGCCAGCCCGGCTGCGGGACGGTGTCGTTGTTCAGGAAAACCAGATGGTCGCCGCGCGCCAGCGACGCGCCGTCGTTGCAGGCGGCGATGAAGCCGCCGTTCTGCACGCGACGGTGGTAGCGAACGCCTGCGATCTGCGGCAGCGCGGTCACCGTTTCGTCGCTGCAGCCGTCGTCGACCACGATCACCTCGAAAGGGATCGCCGGCGGATGCGCGGCGAGCGTGCGCAGGCAGGCGAGGGTATGCGCGAACTGGTTGTAGACCGGAATAACGATGCTGGCGCCGGGGGCGTCGCTGGTCGCTACCGCGAACGGCGCGAAAGCAGCCTGTGCGGGCAGATAGAGCTGGTCGGCGGGCAGCGGCGCGGCGCGGCGGAACTGGGCGCGGACGCGGTCGAGGGTGGTGCGCCAACCGCGTGTCCGCAGGCTGGCCCAGCCTCGCCGGATCAGGCCGAGTCCGCGGTGAAGGAAAAACCGCGCATCGGCCGGCGAAAACGACATGCTGAAGAGACTCCTGCGGGCGGGACGGCGGATGCGACAGGGCGCGGCGTGCCGGTCTCGGCACCCTGCTAGACTCGCACGGTCGCATTTTCGCATCCCCCACGACCACAGGCACGATTCCCGCCCGAATGGCCCGAAACCAAGACATCGATGACGATTCCGAGGACCGGGACGACGATCATGAGGACGAGGACGAATCGCTCGACGAGGCCGGTGGCGAAGGCCCGGGTTGGCGTCGGCGGCTGAAAGGCTGGGTGCTGGTGGCGGTCGCCATCGGCATGGGCTTTCTCATTCCCTACACCCTGTACCTGAATCACCAGGTCACTTTGCGCTTCGGCCAGCTGCGCTGGCAGGTCCCCACCCGCGTCTACGCCCGCCCGCTGCATCTCGCGCAGGGCATGGCGATGGATGCGCGCACCCTGAAGACCGAACTCGACGCCGCGTCCTATCGCGACGACGGCAAGGGCGAGCGCCCCGGCACATACGTCAGCAAGGGCGGCCGGTGGCGAATCGCCAATCGCGGTTATCAGGACGTTGGCGGCCTGATCGGGCCGAGCCGGATCGAAGTCGCCGTCTCCGGCGGCCGGGTGTCGTCGGTGCGCGACCTCCAGCGGAAGCGCGCGGTGAAATCCGCCAAGCTCGATCCCGCGCGCATCGCCACGCTGTACGGCCAGAAGCAGGAAGAGCGCCGACTGGTGCGGATCGCCGAAGTGCCGCCGATGCTCACCGACAGCCTGCAGGCCGTCGAGGATCGCGATTTCGCGCGCCATATCGGCATAGACATGAGCGGCATGGCGCGTGCGCTATTCCTGTGGGTGACCTCGTTCGGCGAGATCAAGCAGGGCGCCAGCACCCTGACCCAGCAGCTCGCGCGCTCCGGTCTGCTGGGCATCGGCAAGGAACAGACCTATACCCGCAAGTTCAACGAAATCCTGTACGCGCTGATCATCGACGCCCGCTACGAAAAGGGCGTGATTCTTGAGGCCTACCTCAATCAGGTCGATCTCGGTCAGCGCGGTTCGCAGGCGATCCACGGCTTCGCGTCGGGCGCCGAGTTCTATTTCGGCCGCCAGCTCGACGACCTGAGCACCGAACAGATCGCCATGCTGATCGGGCTGGTGAAGGGGCCGTCCTGGTACAACCCGCGCAAACAGCCTGAGCGTGCGCTCGGGCGGCGCAACTGGGTGCTGGCGAAGATGCTGGAGACCGGGATCATCGACCAGAAGGAACACGACCGCGCGGCCAAGGCGCCGCTGGGCGTGACCGACGTGCCGGGCAGCATGGTCGCGAACCGGTTTCCGGCCTATGTCGACCTGGTCCGCCGCCAGTTGGCGCGCGATTACTCCGAAGAGGAACTGCAGGGTGCCGGTCTCACCGTGCTCACCAGCATGTCGCCGTCGGCCCAGGCCTACGCGGAAGGTGCGGTCACCCGGACGATGAAATCGCTCGGCACCTCGCGCCGTCCGCCGCTGCAGGCGGGTGTGGTGGTCACCGATGTGCACACCGGTGAAGTGGTGGCGGTGATCGGCAGCCGCAGCTTCGACGAACACGGCTTCAACCGCGCGGTGCAGGCGCAGCGCCCGGTGGGATCGCTGCTGAAACCGTTCGTGTACCTGCTGGCGCTGGCGCAGCCGGACAAGTTTTCGCTGGCGACGCCGGTCGACGACTCGCCGGTCACCATCACCCTCGACAACGGCAAACGCTGGAGTCCCCGCAACTCCGACGGGCGCAGCCACGGCACCGTGCATCTGATCGACGCATTGGCGCATTCCTACAACCAGTCGACGGTGCGGGTGGGCATGGCGGTGGGGCCGCAGCGCCTCGGCGAGTTGCTGCGCACGCTCGCGGGGATCGACGCGGGCCGGAACCCTTCGCTGATCCTCGGTTCGCTCGACCAGAGCCCGTACGCGATGGCGCAGCTGTACCAGTTCCTCGCCTCCGGCGGCGAAATCCAGCCGCTGCACGCGGTGCGCGGCGTGCTCGACGCGAACGGCAAGGCGCTCAACCGCTACGACGACGCGCCCAAGCCGGCGCAGGCCGGCGATGCCGTCGCCGCGCGACTGGTGACCTCGGCCCTGCAGCAGGCGGTCAGCTCGGGCACCGGCCGTCAGCTGGTCAGCGATGGCCTCGGTCGCCTGCAGCCCGCCGGCAAGACCGGCACCAGCAACGACAGCCGCGACAGCTGGTTCGCGGGCTGGACCGGCGATCATCTCGCGGTGATCTGGGTCGGCAACGATCAGAACGCTTCGACTGGCCTCTACGGCGCCACCGGCGCGATGCGGGTGTGGTCGGGGTTGTTCTCGCGGCTGCCCAGCGCGCCGCTGCAGGTCAACAGCAAGGGCATCGATGTGCAGTGGGTCGCCGGTGCGCACACTACCGACCCGGGCTGTCCGGGCGCGCGCCGGCTCGGCTTCGTGGCGGGCTTCGCGCCGGCCTACCAGCCGTGTCTGCTCGCGGAACCCGACGGCAGCGAAGCGGTGGATGGTGAAGCTGCCGGAGAACAGCAGGGCTTCTGGAGCCGGATTTTCGGCCTGGGCGAGCGTGCCGCCGACAGCGGCGACGAAGAGGCGCAGCGTCGCCAGCAACAGCAGCGCGAACAGCAGGAACGCCAGGACGCGGAAGACGAACGCTATCGCGAGCAGCAGGCGCGCGACGAGGCTTATCGCGAAGCGCGCGAACGCGAAGACCGCGAACGTCGCGAGCGCGAGGAAGAAGAGCGCCGCGAGCGCGAGCGGCGCGATCAACCGCAGGGCATGCTCGATCCGCATGCCGCTGTCGCAGTGCGCAGCGCATGAGTCGCGGTCTCGTCCTCTGTGCATGCGTGACCCTGCTTGCCGCCTGCAGCAGCGGTTCGCCGGTCCAGGAATGGCGCGGCCCGTCGCCGGAACAACTGGTCGCCGGGATCCGTGGTGCCGGCGCGCCCGCGCCGGGCGAACTGGACGTGCAGCCGCTGCGCGACCCGATGGTGGAGGATCTGCGCGTGCAGGCGACGCAGTTCGAACGCCAGCAGCGCTATGCCGATGCGGCCGCTGCGCTCGACAAGGCGCTCGCGCTTTCGCCCGAGGACCCGGCGCTGCTGCAGGAGCGCGCCGAAATCGCGGTGCTGCAGAAGGATCTGGATAAAGCAGGGGCGCTGGCGAGCAAGGCCTACGCGCTCGGCGCCAAGGTCGGCCCGCTGTGCCGGCGGCATTGGGCGACGATCCGTCAGCAACTCGCGCTCCGCCAGCGCCGATTGGAGCTGCCTGAGGGCGGCAAGCGACTCAAGAGCGACGCAATCGCGCAGTGGCAACGCGATCAGTCCGACACCAATGTCGCCATCGCCGAAGCCGCGCGCCATCAGGCCGACTGCACGCTCACCGGCCCGCCGCGGTACTGACGGCATGCACCGGGCTTCCGATGTCCGCAGCGGCGACGATGCCGCCGACGACGACACGATACCCACGTCGCGATCCGCGCTGGCCCGCGCGTGCCGCGATGCGCTCAGCGACGGCGGCGCGCTCGCGGTCAAGATCGAAGGCTTCGCGCCGCGCGGATCGCAGCAACAGCTGTCGATGGCGATCGCCGAAACCGTCGAAGACCGCGCGGTGCTGCTCGCCGAAGCCGGCACCGGCACCGGCAAAACCTTCGCGTATCTGGTTCCGGCGCTGCTGTCGGGACTGAAGACGATCGTCTCCACCGGCACCCGTGCGCTGCAGGACCAGCTGTATCACCGCGATCTGCCGCGCGTGCGCGATGCGCTCGGCGTCGGCATCAAGACCTCGCTGCTGAAAGGCCGCGCCAATTACCTGTGCAAATACCGGCTGGAAAAGAGCAAGGGCGAACCCCGGTTCACTTCAAAGGATCAGATCACCCACTTCCAGCGCATCGTCGCCTGGAGCGGGCGCACGCGGATGGGCGATCTGGCCGAACTCGATGCGCTGCCCGAGGATTCGCCGCTGCTGCCGATGGTCACCTCGACCACCGACAACTGCCTCGGCAGCGAATGCCCGTTCTGGGACGACTGCTTCGTGGTGCAGGCGCGGCAGCGCGCGCAGGCGGCGGACGTGGTCGTCGTCAATCATCATCTGCTGCTCGCCGACTTGGCGCTGAAGCAGGAAGGCTTCGGCGAAATACTGCCCGGCGCGCAGGTCTTCGTGGTCGACGAAGCGCACCAGTTGCCCGAACTCGCCGCGCAGTTCTTCGGCGAGGGCCTGAGCGCGCGGCCGCTGGTGGAAGTGGCGCGCGATGCGCTGGCCGAATGCAAGACCACCACCGGCGCGCTGGCGGTGCTGCAGGCACCCGCGCGGGAACTGGAGGAAGCCGCCCGCGACCTGCGCGTGGC
>JBAQRU010000169.1:0-3254 GCA_049296025.1 Lysobacteraceae bacterium
GCGCCGCGCAATTCGCATAGACAGCCCATTGTCAGCTTCCCGGGCCTAAGGTGACTCCGCCCACCGGTGCCTTCATGCCGGTCAACAGGAGTCCCCCATGTTCAAGTCCTCCCATGCCTCGGTCGCAGTCGCCATCGCGACCAGCCTGCTGCTC
This sequence comes from Lysobacteraceae bacterium, assembly GCA_049296025.1. Lineage (GTDB taxonomy): Bacteria > Pseudomonadota > Gammaproteobacteria > Xanthomonadales > Xanthomonadaceae > Lysobacter_I. The sequence continues at coordinate 155 of JBAQRU010000169.1, forward strand.
GCCAGCTGTGCCACCTACACCGGTCAGACCACGGCCCCCGATGACCCGAACCGCACCCGCAATGGCGCCCTGATCGGCGCGGCCATCGGCGCGGTGGCCGGTATCCTGAGCGGCGACGACGCCCTCGAACGTCGTCAGCGTGCGCTGGTCGGCGCCGGTGTCGGCGCAGTCGCCGGTGGCGCGGTCGGTGTGTATCAGGACCGCCAGGAAGCTGAGCTCCGCCGCCGCACCGCCGGCACCGGGATCGAAGTCAGCCGCGACGGGGACGTGATCAAGCTCAATCTGCCCGATGGCGTGACCTTCGATTTCAACCGCGCCGATCTCAAATCGCAGTTCTACCCCGCACTCGATCAGGTCGCGTCGACCATGGCCGAGTACAACCAGACCGTCGTCGAAGTCAGCGGCCACACCGACAGCGTCGGCAGCGACGAATACAACCAGCGCCTTTCCGAGCAGCGCGCCAATGCCGTCGCCAACTATCTTTCCGGTCGCGGCCTGATGCGCGAACGCTTCGAAGTGGTCGGCATGGGCGAGCGTTATCCGGTCGCCGACAACAACAGTGATTACGGCCGGGCCAAGAACCGCCGCGTCGAAATCCGCGTGGTGCCGTTGACCCAGGGCGGCTGAGCTTCAACCGCCGGGTTTCATGCGTTCCATGCGAACAACGGGCCGCCTCAGGGCGGCCCGTTGTCGTTCCGGCTCAAGGCTTGCCTGTTGTTGTCCAGCCAGCGACGCGCGCGGGCGGTGTGGTGTCCGATCTGCAGACGATAGCAAAGTAGCAAAATAGGATGGTGAGCGAAGCGATACCCATCGCTTTCAGTGGCGAACGACCGGCATCCGGTTTTCCGACGCACAATGGGTATCGCTTCGCTCAACCCATCCTGCTGTGTTGGCCAATCTCTTCCTGCGCGGCGGGATGATTTGCGACTTTGATGGTGAACGCGAGACATGGGATTTACCGACCCGCGATGGCCATTGTGCGGCTCAATCGATCCTGCCTTGCCAACTCATGTTGGGCATCGCTCGGCTCAATCTGTCCTGCTTTGCTCGCGTTGCGCCTCGCACAACAGGCATCGCGTCGCGTGCGGGCACGCTTGTATCTGAAAATCGGCTGCCCTAAGATCGGCCGCTGGCAAAGGAACAGGGAATGGTGCGATGCCTCGGTTCGATCTTCATCATCCTGCCGTCGGGCAGACCGTCCGCAAACGTATGCATTGCGCGTCGGGCAACTTGAAACACATCAATCGCAACGCGCACCGTCTGAAGTCCGGCAGCGCCATTTCGTTTTTCTGATCGTCGGCCTGCAGCGGGTCCGGCACGCGTCGTTCGTCTGATCGATGCGTTCTCCGATCGATGGTCGGCGATTGCCTGACATGCGCCCGCGCAGCGCGGGTGGCGGGCGATCGGGTGTGACAGGGAGGTGGTAGTGCATAGGGAACGCATGCGGAACACAGGCGGAACAGGGGCTTCGGCGGTTTTTTTCGAAAAGCAGGCCGGTGCAGATCATGGATTGCGTTCATGGGGTGTCTGTCGCGCGTGTGCCGCTGCGACGCGGTCGCGCCGGTCATGACGATCACAATATCCGGGGGAGTACGATGGAAGCGTATTCGCGATTCAACTTGTTAGGCTCATCCGAGCAGTTCCAGAAAGTTCTTGCGAAAATCCACAAGCTGGCGGCACTCGATGCGACCGTGCTGCTGTCCGGAGAAACCGGCACAGGCAAAGAGCTTGCGGCGCGCGCGATCCACTATCTCAGCAGTCGGGCCGACAAGCCATTCGTGCCGGTGAACTGCGGCGCGCTTGCCGAATCGTTGATCGAAAGCGAGCTGTTCGGCCACGAGCGCGGCGCCTTCACCGATGCCAAGACCGCCGCCAATGGATTGATCGGCGAGGCCGCGGGCGGCACGCTGTTTCTCGATGAGGTGGACACGCTGAGCCCCAAGGCGCAGGCGGCGCTGCTGCGTTTCCTGCAGGACCGCACGTATCGGCGGGTCGGCGGCGGCACGCTGCGTCAAGTGGACGTGCGCGTGCTGGTGGCGAGCAATGCGGACCTCTCCGAACTGGTGCAGAAGCGTCAATTCCGCCAGGATCTGCTCTATCGCCTGAATGTGCTGTCGCTGCATCTGCCGGCGCTGCGCGACCGCGAGGGCGATGCCGCAGTGCTGGCGCGGGCCGCGCTGCAGCGGTTGAGCCATCAGTACCGTCTGCCCCTGAAACGGCTGCATGCAGAGGGCCTGGCGTTCATCCAGCACTATGGCTGGCCGGGCAACGTCCGTGAGTTGGAAAACATCATCCATCGCGAGTTCCTGATGAGCGACGATACCGAACTGCGTCTGCGCGAATCCTGCGAAGCGTTGATGGGTCCGGTCGTGCCGCAGGTCGATAGCGACGGCACCGATGCGCCGTTCCGCGACGCCAAGGCCAATGCCGTGGCCGAGTTCGAGCGCAGCTACGTGCGCGCGATGCTGGCGCGTACCGGCGGCAATATTTCGCAGGCCGCGCGGCTGTCTAAACAGGAGCGCAGCGCGTTCGGCAAGCTGGTGCGCAAGTACAAGCTGGGTGGGTTCGAAGGACGGGTGGCCTAGCGCGCCGCCGAGAGCGATCCTCCACATCGCGCGCGCATCGCGTGCACCTCGCGAATCCGGCGCCTGCCCGGATTCGCCGCGGACGAATCGATCGCTTGCGCGCCCGTTTCGCCGTGGGCGTTCGGGTTGTCACCCGCAGTATTTCTCCCGGTATTTTCCCCGAAGTTTCGCGCGGCGCGAGTGCCCGTGAATATCCGGCTGCTCCCGGGCGGGCCGGTTGCACGCTGTTCGCTGATTTTGATCCGGATCGCCCCGAATCCGCCGTGTCGCGCGGTATTCTTGCCGTACGATCCGTCGACACATTTCTTTCGAATCCGCCCTATGGATGAACAACTCGTTGTATTCGCTGAGAATGCCATCCGCGCTTATCTGGCCGCCCGCCCGGGCAGCGCGGATACGCTCGATGGCATCCATCGCTGGTGGATACTCTGGCCGGGTCTGAGCGAGTCCCCGGTGGTGACCCAGATCGCGCTGGAACGGCTCGAAACCATGGGTGAAGTGGAGCCGGTCAGCGT
>JBAQRU010000170.1:0-24555 GCA_049296025.1 Lysobacteraceae bacterium
GGCATCGCGCGCTTTTCCTGGCGAGCCAGCGGACGCTGTCGAGGGATTCGTTCGGGACATGGCTTCAATTTAATTGATCGATTAATTAATGTCCATCTCTCCACCCTGCCGCTGGTCGGAATGGCCATGCGCGGCTGCGCGCGCTACGCTTTGGCGATGCAAAACAACGCACGAAGCCCCCACAGCCGCGAATTCGCGCTCGACCCCGCCGATCCGGAGCGGCTGGCCAATCTGACCGGGCCATTCGACGCCCATCTGCGCCAGATCGAACTGCGGCTGGGCGTGCAGATCGCCAACCGCGGCAACCTCTTCCGCGTCGATGGCAACGACGGTGCCGCCGTCATGCATGCGGAAAAACTGCTGCGCGCGCTGTACGACGAATCCGCCGACATCACCTTCGACGCGCAGGCGATCCACCTGCGTCTCGGCAACGACGACAGCCACGCCGCCGATCCCGGCTACCGGCCGCAGGAAGTCGCGGTGAAGGTCAAACGCGGCACCGTGCGCGGACGCGGGCCGAACCAGCAGAAATACCTGCATCTCATCGCCACCCACGACATCAACTTCGGCGTGGGTCCGGCCGGCACCGGCAAGACCTTCCTCGCCGTGGCGATGGCGGTGGAAGCGCTGAACACCGCGCGTATCCAGCGCATCATCCTGGTGCGGCCGGCGGTGGAAGCCGGCGAAAAACTCGGATTCCTTCCCGGCGACCTGTCGCAGAAAGTCGACCCGTACCTGCGCCCGCTGTACGACGCGCTGTACGAAATGCTGGGCGTCGACAAGGTCGCGAAACTGCTGGAAAAGAACGTCATCGAGATCGCACCGCTGGCCTACATGCGCGGACGCACGCTCAACGACGCCTTCGTGATCCTCGACGAAGCGCAGAACACCACCATCGAACAGATGAAGATGTTCCTCACCCGCCTGGGCTTCGGCAGCACAGCCGTAGTCACCGGCGACCTCACCCAGGTCGATTTGCCGAAGCACATCAAATCCGGCCTGCGCGACGCGATCGACGTGCTGCACGAGGTGGAAGGCGTGAGTTTCACGTTCTTCGAAGCCCGCGACGTGGTCCGCCATCCGCTGGTCGCGAAGATCGTGCGGGCCTACGAAAAACAGAGCGCCGAGCAAATCGCAACGGCAGAGAGATCGCAATGACCAAAGGTCCCGTTCGCCTCGATGTCGCCGTGGGCTACGCCGCGCCGCGGACCGGCGTTCCGGCCGCCACGAGTTTCCGGCGCTGGGTCGCCGCCGCGCTGCAGGGGCGCATCCGCGAAGCCGATCTGGCGATCCGGGTGGTCGACGAGGACGAGGGCCGCGCGCTCAACCGCCACTATCGCGGCAAGGACTACGCCACCAACGTATTGAGCTTCCCGGCCGACATGGCCGAGGGCGTGAAACTGCCCAAGGGCGTGATCCTGCCGCTGATGGGCGACATCGTGCTGTGCGCGCCGGTGGTCGCCCGCGAAGCGGCGGAACAGGGCAAACCGGCGGCGCACCACTACGCCCACCTCACCGTTCACGGCGTGCTGCACCTGCTGGGCATGGACCACCAGGACGAGCGCGAGGCCGAGTGCATGGAGCAGATGGAGCGGGAGATCCTGGCCGAACTGGATATCGCGGACCCCTACCGGGTCCAGGACTGAGCGATTTTCGGACGCGTGCCCGAGCCCGCACCCGCCCGGACACGCTAAACTGACGCCTCCGCCCCGCTGGGCGACGCCAAGACTGCAATGCCTGAGGACGACAGTACGACCCCCGCGCCTGACGGCACCAAAGCCGCCAGCGCGAAAGCCGCCGACAAGGCGCCCGCCGAGAAGAAGGCCGACAAGCGCCGCTCGTGGCTGTCGCGCCTGAGCGCGGCGATCTCGGGCGAACCCGACAATCAGGAAGATCTCGTCGAGCTGCTGCGCGACGTGCAGGCGGACGGCGTGATCGATGCCGACACCCTGCGGATCATGGAAGGCGCGGTCGGCATTTCCGACATGAGCGTCGGCGACATCATGATCCCGCGCGCACAGATGGTGGTGCTGCCGGTCGACGGCAAATTCCTTGCACTGATGAAGGAAGTGGTCGAGTCCGGCCATTCGCGCTTCCCGGTGCACGGCGAAGACCGCGACGAAATCCTCGGCATCCTGCTCGCCAAGGATCTGCTGCGCGGCGTGGTCACCGACAACGGCCCCAGCACGGTGCGCGAACTGCTGCGCCCGGCGGTGCTGGTGCCCGAATCGAAGCGCCTCGACATCCTGCTGCGCGAGTTCCGCCAGTCGCGCAACCACATGGCGATCGTGATCGACGAATACGGCGGCGTCGCCGGCCTGGTCACCATCGAGGATGTGCTGGAGCAGATCGTCGGCGAGATCGACGACGAACACGACGATGCCGAAGACCCGAACGCGCTGATCGCGGCCCAGGCCGACGGCCAGTACCTGGTCGACGCGCTGACCCCCATTTCCGATTTCAACGCGCGGTTCGGCGCCGATTTCGACGACGACGAATACGACACCATCGGCGGGCTGATCACCGCCGCCATCGGTCATCTGCCCGAAGCCGGTGAAGAGCTCACGCTCAGCCGCTTCGGTTTCCGCGTCGCACGCGCCGATGCACGCCGCCTGCACACCCTTCATGTGAGCGTGCATGGCAAATAATTCCGGCGCGAGTGTCGCCTGCGTGGACGCATGGCAACACTCTTGCAACACTGAATGATTTAGCATTCCCATCCATCTTCAGCAGTTGTCTGGCGCTACTTTCGCGGCGCCAAACGCCATCGTTATGCCACTGCGTCCAAGGTAGGCAAAACCCGGCAGATACTGCAAACCGCCATCTGTCGCGGCAAGCAATCAACAACATACACGGAGGTTCCACATGAAAACATCGATCGCAACACTCTTCGCCATGCTCGCGCTCCTGCTCTGCGGCCGCGCCAGTGCGGCATGCCATCCGGACAACGCGAACGACGTCGACATCTACGATGCGCGGACATTCAATTGGCAGTACTACCTCAACCAGAATGCCGATCTCGGCGCGGCAGGAATCAATTCCGCGATCGGCGCGCGCAACCACTGGCGGGCCTATGGTCTTTGCGAAGGCAGGCAGGCACACCCGAATTTCCACTCCACTCAATATCTTGGCCGCTACCCGGACCTAACTTCCGCTTACGGCAACAACTACGCGCTATCGCTGCGGCATTATCTGGTCCACGGCATCGGCGAGGGACGGATCGGCTATGGCCCGAACGAGGCCAATGGCACCTACGCCCGCTGGACAGCGCGCAACAACATCATTTCCGTCACCGCGTCGAGACGTGTCGCAGGCGCGATCGACAGCGTGTTCTGGAACGGAAAGGAATTCATCAACTCCTACGATCACGGCCGTCAATTGCAAGCGGCGCTGTCGAAGAACGGGTTGGGCGAATGCTACAACCCGACCTTCGCCGGCAGTGCAGCCGATGGACTCGGCACTGGCACCAGCAGCTTGCTCGAGTCGGCGTCCGTCAGCCAGGGATTGCTCTCCACGCAAACCCTGCCGGCATTCTGGCTGGCACCGTTCACCACCGACCCGAACTGCGGCAGCGTCGTCAATACGACCGTGCGCTCCGCATACCGGACGAATACCGCCGTCCAGGTTGGCGTCAGCAGCATGCAGCATGCGATCCGCTTCGTGACGAGAGTCTATATTCCCGAAGCGGTCAACAGCCTGACGATCGAAGCGCCGACCGGCTATCTAACCGGAGACATGACCGCGTTCTACACCTACGATGATGCGACCCAATCGCTGACGCTTCTGTCGAACACGCTGCCAATGGGCGAACAGGGCAAACCGTTGGTGCTCTCGACGCCGAACGGCAGTCACGCGATGGGCGTCTGGTCGCCAACCCTGCCGCAAATTGCCGGCATCGGGTACGGCCAGTTCCGTTTCCCGGCCAATATCGAATCCAATGCGACGATGAAATGGAACGCGGTCTATCGCACCGGTCCGGTCACCGCCGGAACCACTCTGTCCTATACGACCTACATCGCGGTCGGCAGCCTTGAGAACGTCCGCGTGACGCTGGCGCAACTCAATCAGGCATGGCGCAACGGCCAACTGTAACCCGCGCCCGATCCTGTCTGAACCACGCCGCGAATCCGGCCTGCCCGGTTCGCGGCGATCATCGCGAGGCCGCCGCATGGCATAGTGCGCGACCATGATCGATACCCACGCCATCCTTTCGCGCGTCGCCGACGCCATGCACCGGCGCCATACCATCCGTTTCCTGCTGGGCATGCTGGTCTGCTGTCTGTTCGCGGTTTCATCGACGGTATCGGCCGCGCCGCGGATCGGGATCGCCACCATGCAGCCCGGCGAGATCTTCTTCGAACGCTTCGGCCACAACGCGATCGTCGTCGACGACTCCGCCGCCGGCATTTCGCGGGGCGAACCGCTGTCGTACAACTTCGGCTTCTTCGACATGGGCGAAGCCGATTTCACCAGCCGCTTCGTCAAGGGCGACATGCGCTATTACCTCGCCCGGCTGCGCTGGCGCGACGACCTGCAGTATTACCTCGACAGCGGTCGCGGCGTGTCGATCCAGTGGCTGGATCTCGACGACGCGCAGGCCGAAGCGATGGCCGCCGCGCTGGCCGAGAATGCCAGGCCCGAAAACGCACGCTATCGCTACGACTATTTCATCGACAACTGCGCCACGCGCGTGCGCGACGCGATCGACCGCGCAATCGGCGGCACGCTGAAACCGCAGCTCACCGCGCGTTCGCAGGGCAACACCTTCCGCAGCGAAGCGGTGCGGCTGGCATCGCCCGCGCCATGGATGTGGCTGGGTTTCGATATCGGCCTGGGCCCATCGTCCGACCAGCCGATGTCGCGCTGGGAAGAGGCCTACGTACCGATGCGCCTGGCCGCCAGCCTGCGCGAAGCCAAGCGCCCGGACGGCCGCCCGCTGGTGCTCAGCGAGGAAACGGTCGCACCGCACCGGATCGCACCCGAGCCACCGGAATATCAGCGCGCATGGTGGCAATGGCTGCTCGCCGGCCTCGCCATCGCCGCACTGTGGTCGTGGCTGCAGCGGCGCCGTCCGCGCATCGCTGCGGGACTCGCGCTGGTGTCCTGGAGCGTCGCCGCCCTGCTCGGCACGCTGATGCTGGCGATCTGGCTGGGCACCGAGCACCGCTTCGGCTGGGCCAACCACAACCTGATGCTGCTCAGCCCGCTGTCGTCGCTGATGCTGCCCGGCGGCTGGCGACTCGCGCGCGGGCGGTCGCCGGGGCATCTGTTTCGACTGGCGCTGACGGCAACGGTGACGCTCGCGATGCTTGCGCCATTCCTGCACTGGATCGTCGCCGTCCCGCAGACCAACGCGCATTGGATCGCGCTGCTGCTGCCGATCCATGCCGCTTTCGGCATCGCCTGGTTGCGTGCGCACCGCGCGGATTGACCGCAGCGCGGCTTGCCCGGGCCAGCCAATCCCGGCACGATGCCCACCATGACCAACCCCGCCTCCGCTCCGACGCTGCCGCAGAGCGTCGTCAATTGCGCCGTGTACCGCAACGGCGTGCGCGCCGATATCAGCCTCGACCACATCAGCGACGCCCTCGCCATCGACGACGGCAGCTTCGTCTGGGTCGGCCTGTACGAACCCGAGGAATCCCTGCTCGACAAGCTGCAGGAAGAATTCGGCCTGCACGATCTCGCGATCGAAGACGCCCAGCACGCGCACCAGCGCCCGAAGATCGAGGCCTACGGCAACTCGCTGTTCCTCGCCGTGCATACCTCGCAACTGCTCGACGGTCACGTGCGCTTCGGCGAAACCCATGCCTTCGTCGGCCCGCGATTCCTCATCACCGTGCGTCACGGCGCGTCGCTGTCCTACCGTCATGTCCGCGCGCGCTTCGAGCGCGAACCGGAGCTGCTGGCGCAAGGGCCGGCGTTCGCGCTGTACGGCATCCTCGATTTCATCGTCGACAACTACCAGCCGATCGTCAACGAATTCCGCGACGAGTTGAACGTGCTGGAACACGACATCTTCGCCGCCGAATTCCGCCGCGAAACCATCGTCAAACTCTACGAATTGAAGAAGGAACTCACCCAGCTTCGACTCGCCGTGGCGCCGCTGCAGGACATCCTCGCCCAGCTCACCCGCACCCAGATGACCCAGGTGACGGAAGAAGCAAAACTCTACTTCCGCGACGTGCTCGACCACGTCGTCCGCCTCAACGACGCCATCGACACCCTGCGCGAAATGCTCAGCGCCGCGATGAGCGTCAACCTGTCGCTGGTCACCATCAACCAGGGCGAAGTGGTGAAAAAACTCGCCGGCTGGGCCGCATTGCTCGCCGCACCGACGCTCGTCACCAGCTGGTACGGCATGAACTTCAGGCACATGCCCGAACTCGCCGGCCAGCACAGCTATTGGGTGCTGATCAGCGGCGTCACCGTCTTCTGCTTCGCGCTGTACCGGTATCTCAAAAAGGTGAAGTGGCTGTAGAGCCCTGCCCAGACTCGATCCGGGGTACGGGCCCAGACCCATCGCGAGATCGCGCAGCGCGCCATCCCCGCAGGACTGCCACCGGTCACGTCTTCCAGATCAATGGCTTGCCGTCGAAATAAAATCGAATCTTTCATTTCATGTTGTTTCATCCGGCCACGATCCGGCGTTGGTTGGTCAGGATCGCCGTCACAATGAAACCCCTCGCGCTGGCTTGCAATTGCGGAGATCACCAGTAGTATTACGTTTGTTATAACTACATTCTGTGAGCGCGCCATGAAACTGAAGATCAGCAGCATCGGCAATTCCGCCGGCGTGATCCTGCCCAAAGAACTGCTGGCCCGTCTGCGCCTGGAAAAAGGCGATGAACTCTATGCGCTGGAAACCCCCGACGGCATCAAGCTGACCCGCTACGACCCGCAGCTTGCCGCGCAGATGGAAGTGGCCGAGCAGGTCATGCGCGAGGACCGCCACGTCCTCCACAAGCTCGCGCAATAAGACGGGGGACATCATGATCGTCTGGATCGAAAAGACCCTCGCGTTGGCCATCCACGAGCGCCAGCTTGCCGAACACGGCGGCGGCGCCAGCGTACGCGACGACGCCCTGCTCGACTCCACACTGGCGCGACCGCAGCAGTTGTTCGCATACGGCGACCCACCGCCGGATCTCGCCGCGCTGGCCGCCAGTCTTGCCTACGGTCTCGCGCGCAATCATCCGTTCGTCGACGGCAACAAACGCACCGCACACGTCTGCTATCGCGTCTTCCTCGCGCTCAACGACGCCCGGCTCATCGCATCGGATGAAGACAAATACATCACGATGCTGAAGCTCGCCGAAGGCAGCCTCACCGAAGACGAACTCGCTGCATGGCTGCGCGCGCATCTCGTGCTGGATACCGACGGCAGCGTCAACGAACCGCGCGCGGCCTACGCGAGATAACAGTCGCGGCAACCGCGCCGCCGCCCGCGCGGCCCGGCGCACCCGTAGGAGGGCTTTCGGGACGGATGCGGCGGCGAGGGGGTGCCGCGAATTCCGTCGCTCCTACAGAAAGCGAGGGCATCGCGGCTTGCGCCGCTCCTACAGGAGGTTGTGGGCTCAGCAGGCCCGCGCGGGCGTGCACAGGTCGAGGATCAGGGCAGCGTGCGCTGGCACGGCAAGCGTTGCGCCGAATGCGACAGGCGTGCCGGTGAGCGCGTTGCGTGCGGCAGTGGCGCCTTTGAGGCCTTCGGCGAAACGGTCGAGCTGCAGTTCGACCGGTGCATCGTTGCGGCTCAGCACGATCATCAATCGCTGTACGCCGTCGTCGCGGAAGTAGACGTAGACGCCGTCGCGCGGCAGGTAGTGCAGGAAGCGGCCGTGGTGCACGGCGGTGGCGGTCTTGCGCCAGTTGAGCAGGGTGCGCAGCCAGGTCTGTGCTTCGGCCTGGAGCGGTGTCAGGCCTTCGCCGGTGAAGGCGTTGATGCGGTCGCCGGGCCAGCCGCCGGGAAAGTCGCGACGTGCGGCGGCATCGTCGCGGGTGGTCGGGCTGGTCATCAGGATTTCGGTGCCGTAGTACAGCTGCGGGATGCGCGGCACGGTGGCCAGATACGCCAGCGCGGTCTTGTAGCTGTGCAGGTTTTCGCCGAGCACGCTGTAGAGCCGCGGCATGTCGTGGTTGCCTTCGAAGGCCACCAGCGCGTTGGGCGCGGTGTACAGGCGATCGTTGACCATCGCCTCGTACAGTCGGCGCAGTCCGCCGGCATAGTCGTTCTCGGGTTCGGCCAGCGCGGTGCGCAGGGTTTCGCTGAGCGGGAAATCCATCATGTTGGGCATGCCGGGTTTGCCGTCGACCCAGCCGTTCTGCCAGCGGGCGACGACCGATGCGTTCGCGCTCCATTCCTCGCCGACCATCGAGAACTTCGGGTATTCGCTGCGGATGCGCTGCGTCCATTCCGCGAGGAAGGCGTTGTCCGAATAGCCGAAGGTGTCGACGCGCAGCCCGGACAGGCCGGCGTATTCGATCCACCAGATCGTGTTCTGGGTGAGATACGTGGCGAGCAGCGGTTGCCGTTGGTTGAGGTCGGGCATGGCCGCCACGAACCAGCCCTGGGTGAAGTTGTCGCGATCGATCTGCGCGGCATACGGGTCGGCGACGGCGGTGCGGCCGTGGCGCGTGGGCTCGAAGCGGCCACGTTGAGTGATCCAGTCGACGGTCGGCGGGTCCTTCAGCCACGGGTGTCCATCGCCGATGTGGTTCGGCACCACATCCTGGATCACGCCGATGTTCCTGCTGCGTGCGGCAGCGACGAACTCGCGGTAGTCGGCATTGCTGCCGAAGCGCGGATCGATGCGATACAGATCGGTGGCGGCGTAGCCGTGGTACGAGTCATTGGACTGGGCGTTCTCGATCAGCGGCGTCGGCCAGACCATGGTGTAACCCATGCCAGCGATGTGATCGAGATGCTGGGTCATGCCGCGCAGGTCGCCGCCGTGCCGGCCGCCGGGCTTGCTGCGATCGGCGGCTTCGGCGTAGCCGGCGACGCGGTCGTTGCGCGGATCGCCGTTGGCGAAACGGTCGGGCATGAGATTGAGGATGACATCGCGGTTGTCGAAGCCGCGCCGCTGCGCGGAGCCCGGCGCGCGCGCCAGCAGTGGATAGCGGATGACGTTTTCGGCACCGCTGCGCGCGAAGCGGAAGACGAGTTCGCCGGGCGTGGCGTCGGCGGCGATCCGCAGATCGATGAACAGGTAGTTGGGGCTGTCGCCGCGCGTGAGCTTGACGATCTTCGCGCGCGGAGTGTCGTCGAGCGTCGCGTCGGCCGCGCCGATCCCCGCGCCCTGCACCATCAGCTGCAGCCGCGCATCGCGCATGCCGACCCACCAGTTCGGCGGATAGGCCATCGGCGCTGCAGGCTTGCCGGCAGCCGATGCCGCCATCGACGACGTGATCAAGCCCATGCACAGCATCGAGACCACCACGACTGCAGCCAGAGATCGCCAGGTACGAAGATGTTTCATCACGTCAGGATCCGTCGGTCCGGGTTCACTGTCGATCTTGCCATGCGCACCCGCCATGCGTGGCGCTCCGCTGCAGGACAGTTGTCCTTTCTGTGCGCTGCAGTGGATTTCGGCCGGAACTGTGACCGGCGCACCGCGTGACCTAATGTTTCTGCGAGTGGTGGTCACGTTACCCCTTGGCTACGCTGGCTCGTTCGTTCAACAAGGATATTTTGAATGCGAGTCAAAGCCCGAATCCTGGCGGTCGCGATCTGCGCCGCGCTGAACCTGCCCGCGCATGCGCAGCAAACCGCCGACGCGCCGGAAGCCGCCGCGCCTGCGCCTGCCGAGCAGCCTGCCGAGCTGGACACCATCGTGGTCACGTCGACCAAACGCGAGGAACTGATGCGCGATGTGCCGGTCGCGATCAGCGTGATCAGCGCCGACGACATCGACACCGCAGGCCTGGACAGTGCGGCCGATATCGCGCCGATGGTGCCGGGATTCGTGATGGTGCCGCTGTTCGGCTCGTCGGGTTACAACCCGGTGATCCGTGGCCTGTCGACCGCCATCGGCGAGCCCAACGTCGGTTTCTTCATCGATGGCGTGTACATGCCGTCGCGCGCGGGCCTGGATTTCATGCTCGGCGACAACATCCAGCGGGTGGAAGTGGCGCGCGGCCCGCAGTACGCGCTGTACGGCCGCAACACCTTCGCCGGCGCGGTCAACTTCGTCACCCGTCCGCCGGGCGACGATTGGAAAGGATCGGCGCGCGTCGGTATCGGTTCCGATGGCGACCGGAAGGCCGAAGCGACGATTTCCGGCCCGATCATCGGCAACAGCCTCTACTACCGTGCCGGCGTTGCAGCGCACGACAGCGACGGCCAGTACGAGAACGAACTCACCGGCGACCGGCTGGACTGGAGCCGCAGACGCAGCGGGTTCCTGACCCTCAATGCATACCCCAGCGATCGCCTGGACGGCCAGCTCAGTCTGGTCTACGAGCAACTGCGCGACGGCGATGTGGCGCAGCGCTACATCTCCAACAACGCGGGCTTCGTGGCGCGCTTCAACGACCGCCAGCAGTTCCTCGGCAATGTGCCGATCCTCACCGAAGGCTTCGCGGTGACCCCGGGGCATTTCGATCGCGACAATCTGATCGCGTCGCTGTCGCTGCACTACGACATGGAATTCGCGAAGCTGACATCGATCAGTGCCTACAACCGGCTGAAGCTCGACCAGCTCTACGACTCCGACTACAGCGCGGCACGGATCGCGGAGGCCGGGACCAGCGGCACGCAGAAGCAGTTCAGCCAGGAATTCAATCTCGCATCGCAGGGCGAGCGCCGCATCGACTGGCTGGCCGGCGTGTACCACTACGATTTCGAGGACACGCGCGACGACATCAGCCGGTTCATCGCGACGGCGGCGCCGCTGGGCGGCGTGCTGAGCGACAACCGCGAACGCACCCGCAGCAGCGCGGTGTTCGGCCAGGCCACCTGGCACATCACCGACCGCTGGGGGCTGGGGCTGGCGATGCGCTACACCACGGAAACCAAATCCGTGGACGTCACCCAGGTCAATCTTCCCAGCGCGACCGCCCCGGCAGGCTCGACCGAGAACATCCACCTGTCGAGCACATTCGAGCCGTTCACGCCGGGCCTGTCCCTCACCTACAAGGCGACGCCGGACGCGACGTTCTACGGCAACGCGGTGCGGGCGGTGAAGGTCGGCGGTTTCAACACCATCATCACCAACGGCGCGATCACGCCCGATGAGCGCAGCTACGACGCCGAGCGCAGCATGAATTACGAGGTCGGCGGGAAATTCAGCCTGCTCGATGGCCGGATGTTCCTCGACACCAGCGTCTACATGATCAAATGGGACGATCAGATCGTGCGCAGCATCGGCGCGCTCGGCGCCACGTTGAACGTGAATGCCGGCAAGACCACATCCAAGGGCATCGAGACGAGCCTGGAATTCCGTCCCACGCCGGAGTGGACGCTTCGCGGCGGCGGCAGCTACAACAGCGCGGTCTACGACGAATACATCTTCCCGCTGGTCGGCGCGATCGGCGGCGATCCCGACCTGTCCGGCAAACGCCTGCAATACGGGCCGACGTACACCGCCAACTTCAGCGCCATGAACAAGCGCACGCTGGACAACGGCTGGCAGTGGTTCACGCGCACGGACATGTTGTTCCGCACCAGCATGGTCGCGGTGCAGACCGCCACTGCGCGTATTCCCGGATCGACAAAATTCAACATCCACACGGGGCTGCGCAAGGACCATCTGGAATTCACGCTGTGGGTGAACAATCTGCTGAACGACAAAGCGCCGGCATCGGCGGTGTTCATCAGCAGCCCTGCGACGATTTTCGAATTCGCGACCCGGCAGCGTCCCGGCCGCCAGTTGTTCCAGCCGCTGGTGTCGGCGCCGGAACTGCGTTCGTTCGGCATCGACATGCGTTACGAATTCTGACCACGGCATCGAAAGGAACGCGACGCGCAATGACTCCCGACGAGATGACACCCGACGAGTACTACCAGCAGGCGACCAAACGCAACATCGGCATCGTCAGCCGCGACGAGCAGGAGCGGCTGCGCAACGCGCGCATCGCGATCATCGGCATGGGCGGCGCGGGCGGCATCTATCTGACGACGCTGGTACGCATGGGCATCGGCAATTTCAATATCGCGGACTTCGATACCTTCAGCGTCGTCAATATCAACCGCCAGGCGGGCGCGATGCGCAGCACCATCGACCGCCCGAAAACGCAGGCGATGGCGGAGATCGCGCGCGACATCCATCCCGGCGTGCAGATCCGGCAGTACGACGCTGGCGTCGGTGCGCACAACATCGAAGAATTCATACGCGATGCGGACGTGGTGCTGGATGCGATCGATGTCTTCGCGCAACCGGCGCGGCTGCTGATGTACCAGACCGCGCGGCGCCTGGGGAAACCGGTGATTTTCGGCGCGCCGCTGGGTCTGTCGGGCACGCTGGGCGTGTTCACGCCGGACGGCATGCGCTACGAGGATTATTTCGATATCCAGGAGGGCATGGCGCCGTTCGAGATCATGATGCGGTTCATCGTGGGGCTGGCGCCGAAGGGCAGGCACTGGACCTACATGGACGCCAGCAACGTCGAGCCCGAAGCGCAGGCGGGGCCGTCGTCGGCAGCGGCGATCAGCCTGATCACCGGCATGGTCTGCACCGAAGTGCTGGTGGCCCTGCTCAAGCGTCGGCCGCTGATGGCGGCGCCGCGCTACTGCCAGTTCGACGCGTATCTGGGCGAATACTGGCGGGGCCGCCTGCGCTGGGGCAATCGCGGTCCGATCCAGCGCATCAAACTGTGGCTCGCCAGAAAGAAATTCGCGGCCATGTCGAAGGATTTCAACGAAGCCGGTTTCCAACTGCTGCCCACTGCCGACGATGCATCGCAATAGGCGCATCGCATCGGGAGGCATCGCACTGAAGGCGGGAAACCAGTGCCTGCGCTCATCCGGGAAATCGTAGTGATCACGTTCGCTCTTTGAGAATTTTGATGAATGCATTCACCAGATTCCTGACCCGACTGCGGATCAAAGCGGTAACACGGGAAGTGGCCCGCGCCGAAAGCCTGCGCGACATCCAGCGCATCGCGATGCATCGGCACGCGGACAAACCCGCACTGACGACGCCAGCAGTGCGACTGAGCTATCGCGAAATCGAAGACCGCACCCTGCGCCTGGTCGCGGCGTGGCGCGCGGCCGGCATCCGCAAGGGATCGCGCGTGGTCGTGCTGTTGCCGGACGAATGGCCGCAGTTGATCGTGCGCTTCGCCGCGACCGAATCCGGCGCGGTGCTGGTCGGTTTCAATCCTGCGCACTCGGCCGCGCTGATGTCGCGGGCCATGGACGATCTGGCGCCCGATCTGCTGATGATCGATCTTGCCCTGATGCCCGAGGGTTTCGCCGCGCAGCATGCCGCAGCGGGCGGCGCGCCGATCTGGGACTGCAACCCCGGCGGCGATCTGGAAGCGAAGCTCGCGGCGGTCGATCCCATCCTCAGCGATGAGCGGATCGGCCCGGAGGATACGCTCGCGCTCGGATTCACCTCCGGCACCTCGGGCACGCCGAAGATGCTGGCGTTGAAGCACGCGCCGTATCTGCACAGCGTGCGGCTGCTGTTGCTCAATCTCAGCGATCCGCCGCGCGACCGCTCGCGGACCCTCGTCGGCATTCCGCTTTCCGGCGCCGGCAGCGGCCTGGTCCTGCCGACGATGCTCAGCGGCGGCCAGCTGATCCTGCCGCGCGCCTACACCGCGGACGCCCTGATCGAGACGCTGCGCGCCGAGCGCCCCTCGCACGTGTTCCTGACCCCGAGCCTGTTGATCGATCTGCTCGACCATCCCGCGCTGACGACGGAAGACATGGCCTGCCTGCAACAGGTGATCTACGGCTCGGCGTCGATGCCGGTGGCGAAACTCAAGGAAGCCCTCGTCCGGTTCGGACGGATTTTCCAGCAGGGCTACGGCATGTCCGAAGCGCTGCCGCCGATCTCGATGCTGCCGCCCGCCGATCATGTCGACGACGGCCTGCCGCCGGCATCCAGCGTGCTGTCGTCCTCGGGCCGCGTCGCGCGCGGGGTCGGGCTGCAGGTGCGGCGCGAAGACCACAGCGCGGCGGACGTCGGCGAAATCGGTCGCGTCTGGGTGCAGAGCCCGACCGTGTTCGAGGGTTATGTGAACCGACCCGACCTCAATGACGAAGTGCTGCGCGACAGTTGGTATTTCAGCGGAGATTACGGTTATTTCGACGCATCGCAGCGCATCCATGTGCTCGATCGCCAGCAGAACCTGATCGATCGCCCGGAAGGCCGCATCTATCCGCGCATGGTGGAAGAGCGGGTCCACGAATGCGGACACATCAAGGAAGCCGCGCTGGTGCAGGCGCGCGGCCAGATCTGGCTGTGCGTGTCGCTGCGCCTCGCCAGTCGCGGCATGGATCATGTCGTCGTGGAACGCGAAGTGCGCGATCATCTGGCATCGCTGCTGCCGCCATGGCAATGCCCCGAGCGCATGCTGATCCTCGACGAACTGCCACGAAGCTTCCTGGCGAAACTGCTGCATCGCGAGGTGCGCGAACGCATCGAGAGCGGTGCGATCGGAAGCGCCGCGTGAACAAACACGGGATCCGCCTCCGCAATCTGATCGGTTACGGCAGCGGCAGCGTGGTCATGGCCGCGTACTACCTGATCAGCGGGTCGTTCCTGCTGTTCGCGACCGCGATCCTCGGCATTCCGCCCGAAATCGCGGGGCTGATCATGGCGGTGTCGACGCTGTGGGATGCGGTGATCGATATCCCGCTGGGCTGGGTGTCCGATCGCCTGGATTCGAAGCGCTACGGGCGCCGCCATCCGTTTCTCGCCATCGGCGGCATCGGCGTGGCGGTGCTGACCATCGCGCTGTGGTCGATTCCGCAAGGCCTGGGCATGCCGCTGACGGTCGCTTGGCTGGCGCTGTCGACCATCCTGCTGAAAACCGCGATCGCCGCATTCGTGGTGCCGCATACCGCGCTGGGCGGCGAGATCGTCGACAGCTACGACGCGCGCATGGTCGTGCAGGGCTATCGCGCGGCGTTCCAGGTGGTCGGCATGATCTTCGCGCTGGTCGGCAGCAGCGTTTATTTCTTCCGGCCAACCGACGCCTATCCGCAGGGCCAGCTCAACCCGCACGCCTACATGCCGATGGGCCTCGCCTGCGGCGTGCTGGTCCTGCTGGCGACGCTCAGCACGCTGGCCGGCACGTGGCGATACATCCCGCGCCTGCGCGCCGCTAAGCCCACCGGCCACAGCAAGCGACAGCTGATCGCCGCCCTGCTGCGCGATCGCGATCTGCGTGCGTTGACGCTGATGATCCTGGCGATCGAACTGACGTTCCAGATCGGGATCACGCTCGGCGGCCACATCCAGACCTACACCTACGGCCTGTCGGGTCCGCAGATGGGCATCCTCGGGCTGGCGCTGCTGACGTCGGCCGCGCTGTCGCAGCCGATCTGGATCCACCTGAGCAAACGCTTCGACAAGAAGCCGGCGCTGTTCGCCGCCACTATCGTGGCCATGGTGGGCTTCGTGGGCGGCCCGCTGAGCCATGTCGCGTGGGGCTGGTTTCCGTTGGCGCCGGCCGACAGCGTCGTGCTGACGCTGTTGCCGTTCCAGATTCTCGCAGGCGCCGGCACCGGCGCGTTCTGGTCCCTGCCCTATGCGATGGTGAGCGACTGCGCGCAGGCCCGCGAGCGCGACACCGGCGTTTCGGTGTCGGGCAGCTACACCGGCATGTACATCTTCGCCTACAAGCTGGGCAGCAGCGTCAGCATCGCCGCCAGCGGCTGGATGCTGCAGATGGTCGGCTACGACCACACGCTGGCCGCGCAGAGCGGGCACACCCGCTACTGGCTGGCGGTCGCGCCGCCGCTGCTGGTCATCGCCAGCGCGCCGGTGGTGTTCCTGGCGCTGCGCAGCTATCGCCTGTCCCGGTCGAACTTCTCCCCGCCTCCTGGCCCGGCCTGAGACCGAGCCGGCCTGAGATCGAACCACCATCACGGTCGTTCATGTCCATGCGCTGATAGCATGGCCGCTGCCCGGCATCGCGCCGGCAACACATCCACGGCGTAGGGGGAGCCGACACCGGGGAGAGTCACGATCCATGCTGGACACCGAAACCGCTCCTGCGACCGATGCCTTGTGCGCGTACGACCGCTCCCGGCTGTCCGACTACCACCATCACCTGCAACACATTTCGGACCGCGACGAGATCGCCGCGTGCCTGGCGGGCATCCGCGATTGGGTGGGCCTCGAGGAGGTCATGCTGTTCACATCGACGCTGTCGTATGCCGATCATCAGATCGTCGGCATCGGCCACGATCCGGCCTGGATGAATCTCTACATGCGCGAAGGCTTCGCGCACGTCGATCCGATCATCAACGAAATCTTCCTGGGCAACCGCTTTTTCTCACGCAGCCCGCTGATCAAACCTTTCGGATCGCTGCTGCGTTCGCGATCTGTCGGCACGCTGTTCCGCAGGCTGGCCGAAGCCGCCATGGATTTCGGCAGGCCCGCGCACGGTTATGTCGGCGGGGTGGTCGATGGCGGCCGCTTCATGCTGCTGTCGGCACCCGCGACGGAAAGCCCGAACAACGCGCGCGCGGGATTGATCCTCGGTTCGCTGTTCCCATCGCTGATGAACACGATGTCGCAACTCAGCCTGCGCGCGCCGGACGCGCCGCAGCTGAGCCTGCGCGAAATCCATTTGTTGAAGCTGCTCGCCGACGGCCTGATCGATGCCGAGATCGCGATCGCGCTCGGCATCTCCACCGCGACCGTGCGCTTCCACATGCAGAACCTGTTCCAGAAACTGCAGGCGCGCAACCGCTGCCATGTGATCGCGCTGGCGTACCGCTACGGCTATCTGTCTGCGGCGCGCATGCAGAACTGACAGGCGCCATCGCGGATCGAGCCTTTGGGCCATCGCATCACCGAAAGCGATTCCGAGACACTGAAGCCAAGTGTCTCGGTCGCTTGAGGATCAATGCCAGCGCAGCAGAGCCTTACTGCTGGTGCTGGAACACCACTTCCTCGTACGGCTGCACCACCACCCAGCCTTCACCCGCGAAGCGCAACTGGATGCTTTCGCCCGAACCGCGGCCCATCAGCGTGCGCAGATTGATGTCGGTGACGATGTCCGGCGACAGGCCGCCCGACCAGGCGACCGTCGCGTTCGGGTCGGTGAACACCGGGCCGGTCACGGCGTTGACCGGCAGCGTCAGCGGCTCGTAGTGCGCGGTGATCGCCACCAGACCGTGGCCGCTGAGCTTCACGTTGAACAGCCCGCCGGCCATCATCCCGGCCGCCTTGCGCATCATCGTGATGTCGTGGGAAATCGTCGATTCGATCGCCAGCACGTCGTTGCCGTTGACGAAGATGGACTCGCCGTTGAGGCGCAGCAGGGTGATCTTCTTGCCGATGTCGGCCAGATAGACGCGGCCCTGGCCTTCGATCTTCATCAGCGACATGCCCTCGCCGGTGAGGGTCTTCTTCAGTAGACCACCCAGGCCCTGATCGAGCAGGCCCTGACGGGTGAATTTGATGTTGCCCTTGCGCGCGATCATCGAACCGGCCTTGGCCAGGACCAGGCCATCGACGCGCGCTTCGAGCATGTGCGAGCTTTCCAGCTCGAAGGCGTCGCCGGAGAGATCTTTCTCTTTCGAAGCGGACAGGAATTCCTGCAGGGTCTTGACGGCCATACGCGGTGTTCTCCAGTGGAATGCGGCGGGAAGCCGGCATTGTCGTCGCAGATGCGCTCCGGCACCATGCCGGGAAGTCATCACCGGAAGCCGCCGTGTCGCCAATCCTGCCCATTCCCCACACTGCTGCCGGAGCGCCCCGCTCGCCGGTAGCCGCCGAGCGACTCATCGCAGGCCAGCCGACCCAGGCCACGGCCAACGCCTACTCCAGCGCCGACCAGGCCTTCCATTGCGGCATCTGGGAGGGCGATGTCGGCGCCTGGCGGGTGCGCTACACCGAACACGAGCTGTGCCACATGCTCGCGGGAAGAGTCCGCATGACCGGCGACGACGGCCGGGAAACCGTGGTCGCCGCTGGCGACAGCTTCGTGATTCCGGCCGGTTTCTCGGGCATCTGGGAAGTGCTGGAGCCCGCGCGAAAGCTTTATGCGGTGTACGAGCCGGCGGGCTGAGTCGGAACTCCTCCCGTGGCGCGTTAGAATTCACCGGTTTGCCACGCCTCCGGAGTCCACCATGTCCAATCTCGCTTACCGCCGCGTCCTGCTCAAACTCTCCGGCGAGGCCCTGATGGGCGACGAGGACTACGGCATCGACCCCAAGGTCATCAGCCGCCTCGCCCGCGAAGTCATCGAAGCCCGCGATGCCGGCGCCGAGATCGCGCTGGTCATCGGCGGCGGCAACATCTTCCGCGGCGCCGGCCTCGCCGCAGGCGGCATGGACCGGGTCACCGGCGACCAGATGGGCATGCTCGCCACCGTCATCAACGCGCTGGCGATGCAGGATTCGCTGGAAAAACTCGGCGCGCGCTGCCGGGTGATGAGCGCGATCAAGATCAACGACGTGTGCGAGGACTACATCCGCCGCCGCGCCGTGCGCCATCTCGAAAAAGGCCGCATCACCATCTTCGCCGCCGGCACCGGCAACCCGTTCTTCACCACCGACTCCGGCGCCGCGCTGCGCGCGATCGAGATCGGCGCCGACCTGCTGCTGAAGGCGACCAAGGTGGACGGCGTCTACGACAAGGACCCGAAGAAGCACGACGACGCGGTGCGCTACGACACGCTGACCTACGACGAAGTGATTTCCCGCGATCTGCAGGTGATGGACACCGCCGCATTCGCGCTGTGCCGCGACAGCCGCCTGCCGCTGCGCATCTTCGACATGAGCCAGCCCGGCGTGCTGTTGCGCATCCTGCGCGGCGAGAAGATCGGCACGCTGGTCACGCCGGGGCGCTGAAATACGGGGTTCCGCGCGACGATCGACATCAACGGGAACAAAAAAAGCCGACGCCTCCCAGCGTCGGCTTTTTCGTGACCGCGACCCGCGCGCTTACTTTTTCTTCTTCGGTGGCGCCACCGGCGCGCGACCGCCGATGTGGCGTTCGAAGAACTGCAGCAGTTTGGTGTAGTAGGCGATCTGATTCTCTTCCTTCACGAAGCCATGACCCTCGGTCTGGTAGTACATGGATTCGACCGGCTTGCCTGCGGCCTTCAGCGCCTTCTCCATCGCTTCGGAGTGCGACTGCGGCGCGCGCACGTCGGCGCCACCGGCGGCGAGAAAGACCGGCACCTTGATTCTCGATGCCAGCTTGTTCGGCGATGAGGCATTGAGATCCTGCTTGCCGAGATTCTCGGCCAGAAAATCCTTGCCGTAGGAAGACTGGCTGATATCGCCGCGGCCCCAGAGCATGTTCAGGTCATAGACGCCGACGTAGCCGACCGCGCATTTGTACAGGTCGGGTTCCTTGGCGACGCCCATCAGCGAAGCGTAGCCGCCGTAGCTGGCACCGTAGATGCAGATGCGGTTCGGGTCGGCGATGCCTTCGCGGATCGCCCACTGCGTGGCGTCGGTGAGGTCGTCCTGCATGGTCAGGCCCCACTGCTTCTGGCCCAGTTCGCGGAACTGCTTGCCGTAGCCGCCGGAACCACGGAAGTTCACCTGCAGCACCGCATAGCCGTGCGCGGTCATCATCTGCACGTCGCGGTTGTAACCCCAACGGTCCTGGACACCGAACGGACCGCCGTGCGGATGGACGATCAGCGGCATGTTCTTGCCGTTGCTGCCAGCAGGCGTGGTCAGCAGCACATCGATCTCGATGCCGTCGCGGCTCTTGAAGTAGCCCGGCTGGATCTTGCCGAGGCGGCTGCGATCGAGCCAATCGGCGCGATTCATGAAGGGATCGATCTTCTTGGCCTGCGTATCGAAAATGTACAGCTCGCCGGGATTGCGGTCGCCGGTGACTTCCAGCAGCACGTAGTGACCGTCGACAGTGGACGAGATCGGAACGACCACATCGCCATCGAATTTCGACTGCAGCGTGCGATGCAGTTTGGCGTCGGCCGAATTCGGATCGAAGTATTCGAAGCGCGGGCGGCGACCGCCCCAGAACACAACGCCGATCGGGTAGCGCTTGCCGACGCCGCGCACCAGCGCCGAGGGTTCGACGACCTCGTCGCGGGCGATCTGCTTCATCGTTTCTGTGGCGGCATCGAAAGCGCGCAGGGAATCGGGACCCGTGTCTTCTTCGGCCTGGAGGTAGGCGGTGGCACTGTCGGCACTGAAACCGAGAACCGATACCGCCTTCCTGGTGATCGATTCGTCGTTGACCACCTTCCATTCCGAATTGTCGTCCTTGCGGTAATACAACACCGATTTGTAATCGCGGTTGGTACCCGACGCGAATCGGGCCTGGCCAGTGAGATCGGTGTAGAACGAAGCGCCACGCACGGGCGCGCGCGCGACCGGCTTGCGCGTGCCGGTGAACACGTTCATGCGCTCGAGCGTGGTGAACGGAATCTCTCCGGAAGCGAACGGCGTGACGGTGACCAGCACATTGTCGTCGTCGTCGACCAGCGTATCGACGATCTGGATCGATGCGGACTCGGCACGGGCCTTACCGCTGGAACTCCTTGATGTGCCGCCAATGCGCGCGCCCGCCACGATGCCCTGCTTGCTGCCGTCGGCATTGGTGCCCCAGATTTCGCCGTAGCTCACCGGCTGTTCGAGGCCGCCTGCGCGTTCGCCGATGGTGAACAGCAGACGATCGTCGCTGACCCACCAGAACTGGGCGACATGGGTGTTCGGCTCCTTGAGCGTGACATGCCCATACGGCTGTTTCTGCCCCGGCTTCAGGATCACCATCACCGTCTTGTCTTCGTCGCCGAGCGGCACGGTGGCGGCGATGTAGGTCCCGTTCGGCGAAATCCTCACATCGACGAAACGATCGTCGTGGATGAAGTCGCCGATGTCGTAGGGCGCAGCCTGCGTCGTCGGAGACGCAGGTGTTTGAGCCTGTAGGGCGATAGGCAACAGCAATAACGCGGCGAGCAGTGCGGAACGTGGATGCATGGCGGGATTCCGGGCGAATTTGCGGCGGAGTCTACCCGAAACCCGGCCCCAGGCGCCCGTGCAGGCGGTTATGGCCGGCGCCCGGGGACGCCGGCTAAAACCTCAGGCAATCCGCAGCTCATTTGGCGGTAGTAGCCACCACCGGTGCGCGGCCTCCGATGTGCTTCTGCAGGAACATCAGCAACTTGGCGTAGAACTCGCGCCGATGCTCGAGCTTGTAGATTCCGTGAGCTTCTGTCTTGAAGTAGAGGGTTTCAACCGGCACGCCGGCTTTCTTGAGCGCCGCTTCCATCATCTCGCTCTGTTCGATCGGCACTCTCGGATCTTCGTGACCAGCGGAAAGAAAAACCGGTGCTTTGATCTTGTCGGCGATTCGGCTGGGCGAAACAGGGCCGAGATCGCCGTCGTTCATCACCCGCTCGTGGTATCGCCGCAAATAATCGTTGCCGAGAGAATCATCCGCCTTCATCCGTGCCAGATCATAAACGCCGACTTGACCAATGGCGCACTTGTACAGGTCGGGTTCCTTGGCGACGCCCATCAGCGAAGCGTAGCCGCCGTAGCTGGCGCCATATATGCAGATGCGGTCCTTATCGGCGATGCCCTGCGCGATCGCCCAGCGTGTGGCGTCGGTCAGGTCGTCCTGCATCTTCAGCCCCCACTGTTTGTGGCCGGCGAGCTCGTGTTCCCGGCCATAACCAGTGGAGCCGCGAAAGTTGACTTGCATCACCGCATAACCATGCGCCGCAAGCACCTGTACATTGGTGTCGTAACCCCAGACGTCGCCAAGGTAAGGGCCGCCGTGCGGATGCACAACAAGCGGTAGATTCTTGCCGTCGCTTCCCGGCGGCAGGGTCAGCAGGGCCGGGATCTTGCGGCCATCGCGGGCTTCGACCACCACGTCGCGCATGGTGCCCAGTCGTTGTGGGTCGAGCCATTCTGCGGCGTACATCATCGGGGATACTTTTCGGGTGTCAAGATTCATAGCGTAATAACTGCCGGGCTCACGATCGCCGGACGCGTAGATCAATACTTCGTTCTTCGCGGTTCTTTCGGATCCAGCGATGATCACCTGACCTGGGAAAGCTCTCTGAAGCGCGCGATGCGCCTTCGCGTCCGGCGAATCCGGCGCGAAGTACTCGTAGCGTGGGGTCGAACCGGCATAGTAGACACCGATGACATGACGCTTTCCGATGGCGTTGATCCGGCCCGCAGGGTCCGCTAACGCATCACGGGCCACAACTCTGGAGATCCCTGTCGCAATGTCGTATTCGAGGACGGCCTCCGGCCCGCTTTTTTCTTGGCTCACAAGATAGGCGAGGTTGTTGTCGACGGAGAATCCGAGGGGAAAAACCACCTTTCCGCTGGCGCCTTCGTCGTTCATCAATTCCCACTTGTCGTCTTCCGATTTTCGGTAATAGAGCTTCGAGAACTGATCTTTCTTGGCCCCGATCACAAAGCGGGCAAAACCCGTGTTGTCGGTCATGAAATTTGCATTCGTGACTGGTGCCTGCGAAAGACGCGAGCGCGTGCCGCTGTAGACGTTGACCCGCTCGACCGTCGTGAAGTCCGAGCCGCTACGAAACACCGAGGCGATGACATTTTCGTCGTCTTCAGGGAGCGTATTGATGATCGACATGGCCACGGTTTCTTTGGCCGCTTGTCCGCCGGCGCGGCCAACGATCATCGCATCGTCCCGGATATAGCCGGCCAGTTGTTTGGACTTTGAACCGTCCGCATTGATCGCGAACAATTCGCCAGTGTAGCTGGGCCTCTCGTCCAACTGGTCTTTCAATGCCACCGAATAAACCAGACGCTCGTCATTCACCCATACGACATCCACGATATGGGTTTTCTTGCCGGCAACGTCGATCCGCGTGGGCGCCTGGGAATCGCCCGGTTTGAGTAAAAGCAGCACGGTCTTGTCCTCGACCGGCACTGTTACCGCGATATAAGTCCCCTTAGGCGATACGGTGACACTCCGGAACTTGTCTTCTCGGATGAAATCCTCGATATCGTGAGGCTTGACTGTTTGCGCAACCACCAATAAGGGCAGCACGAGCAGTACAGCAGAAAGTGCGCTGGCGATGAATTTCATGAAACCCCCTGTTCGGTGTGGTGGTGCAGTGATTCAGTTCGTGGATGCAGGTACAAGTTCATCGAGCGTACTCGCCAGGGCGTCTCGCCATTCTGGCAGTTCTGGCGCGAAATCGGATGAGAGACGCGCCGTATCCAGGCACGAATACCCGGGTCGCCTCGCCGGTGTCGGATAGTTCGCACTGGCGATCGCTACGACGCGAGGCGCGGCAGCGATCAGCCCGCGATCGTGCGCAGCCGCAACGATGGCTTCGGCGAACCCATGCCAACTGGTTGCACCGGATGCGGTGAGATGCCAGATGCCGCTATGGCCGTACGGACGCGCGAGTACGGCTGCGGTCACATCGGCGATCAACGAAGCAGGCGTGGGCGTGCCGATCTGATCGGCGACCACCCGCAGTTCGTCGCGTTCGGCCGCGAGACGCAGCATCGTGCGCATGAAGTTCTTGCCGTGCGATGCGTACACCCAGGCGGTGCGGAAGATCGTGTGCCTGGCGCCGCTGGCTTGAATCGCCAATTCGCCGGCACGTTTGCTTTCGCCGTAGACGCCGAGTGGCGAAGTGGGGTCGTCCTCGCGATACGGCCGGGTACCGGTGCCGTCGAACACATAGTCCGTCGAGTAGTGCACCAGCAGCGCATCGCGCGCGGCGCAGGCTTCGGCGATGCGCTTCGGCGCCTCGGCGTTCGCGCGAAAGGCCGCATCGCGATCCGATTCCGCGCGATCGACCGCGGTGTAAGCGGCGGCATTGACGACGACATCGGGAGCGATGCGCTCGATCAATGCCGGCAACGCATCCGGCGCGTCGAAATCGGCGATTTCGCAGGATGAACCATCGTCGAGCACGCCACCGCGCGTAGTGACGACAACCTCAGCCAGCGGCGCGAGACTGCGGCGCAGTTCGTGCCCGACCTGGCCATTGGCGCCCAACAACAGGATCTTCATTCGCGCAGCCTCAACCGGGATATCGCGGCAGGCGGTCTTCGGCGATATCGGCGAGGAACGGCGCCTTCGCGTCCTTCTCCGACAACGATGGGTCCGAGATGGGCCAATCGATGGCGAACGCGGCATCGTTCCAGCGCACGGCGGCATCGGCATCGCGGTCGTAGGTTTCGGTGCACAGATACGTGAACACCGCCCGCTCGCTCAAGGTCGCGAAGCCATGCGCGAAGCCGGCGGGTATCCAGAAATGGCGCCGGTTCTGGTCGCTCAACAGCACCGCTGTCCAGCGCCCGAAGGTCGGCGAACCGCGACGGATATCGACCGCAACGTCCCAGACTTCGCCTTCGACGACCGACACGTACTTGCCCTGCGGTTTCGGCCATTGATAGTGCAGGCCGCGCAGCACGCCGCGTGCGGACGACGAGAC
>JBAQRU010000171.1:0-2593 GCA_049296025.1 Lysobacteraceae bacterium
CATCGTGGCGTCGGCCACGTGCCTACGCTACGCTAGCACGCGTCCGCCACCCCGCTGCGGGGCGGCTTAACTCAGGCGTTAGGCGGTGAAAAGCGTTCTGTAGCTGTGTCACTCGCATCTGCAATCCTTTGGCTTCGTCCGACAATGCTCTTCGGACAATCTATGGGCACGTTGCCACTTCGGTGAAATCGTTTGGCGCGCTCACACTTCACATGCGTTGCGTTGCACGGCTTCGGAAACAGCGGGAGGTGCTGCCAGGCTGTCCGCCACTGATGCGGTCGCTTCGGAGACGTCCGGCTGAAAGTTCTCGGGGCGCGCTCAGGCTTTCAAGCTTCGGCCTTTCGGCAAGTGCGCCGTGGCTTCACCCTCGCCGGCTTCCTTCCCGCCTAACAAGTCGTTCAAGCCGACGCCGTTTCGTGGCTTCGTTGAAACTTCCCGGCATGCGGGCAATACTGGCTCCCAACCGCCGCGTTCGGCGCGGCTTAACTCCGGCGTTAGCTGCCAATGAGACATCATCTCGCTCCTCACATATCTCCGATCGAAATCGCCAAAACGATAAGATCAATCAAAGGAGTCAGTCAGAACGACACTGGATTCTCGGAGCTTGTAAAAAATCTTATTCCTGATAAACACCAGGACCGCATTTATCAAATACTTAGCGGAACGGAGCAAGAAGATGAATTCGCCGTATTCTGCAGGCTTATGGGAACATGCAGCCATCTAAATCGAATGGATCAGAATCCATTAATTCAATCTGATGCCATTGCACCTGATTTCATAGGCACTTTCTCTCCTAAATCTCCTTTAAAGAAACTACCACAAAACATTAATGTTAACTATCGATGTTTTATTGAAGTAAAGCTATGCCAAGAGAAAAACTTTAAAATATCAAAGAAAGATTTAGCCAGGAGACGAGCCTACGCAGAAAATTACGGAATACCTTTAATTTTCGCAATAAAATTCAAACCATTTGAAAAAAGCGGCTTGTGGCTGGTCATGGATTCTAAAGAGATAGAATCAAAAGGCCGCAAAGTATCTGTTGAAAATATAATCGATTCATATTCAGCAATATTGTTTGACGATTACTTTGTTTTTACACGACCCGGCCTCCATATAATTAATTACTACAAAAAAGAAAAGACTGGAAACAAAATAGCACACAAAGAATATGGCGAATTATGCGGCACTTATCTGGCCTTGCCAAATATTGAGCCATTTGAAATTGAAGAAAGAGATGAAGTTTTAGTCAATGCCGTTCTCGATAGCTTTGATTTAGAAAACGTCTCTACCACAAATTTTGAAGAAACAACCGCCGTAGTATCCTCAATCGGCGGTCAGGGAAGATTGCTGAGCAACATGGTGTATAGCCTGAACAACATAGCAAAAAACGAAGATAATTCACTGGTCTATGACGCATCTCGCGTTATTGCTAGCAGCGACTCAGAAGAAAATCCCCCCCTGCTATTAGATCGCAACTATATTGAAATAGTCTTCTCAATTCTTAACTCATATGACAACCTAATATTTTTTGGCAGCATAGGTGACTTAGATAAAAATTACAGGAGAATTATCCGGCTTGGCAGCTAACAATTCGTTCAAGCCGACCCCGCATCGTGGCGTCGGCCACGTGCCTACGCTACGCTAGCACGCGTCCGCCACCCCGCTGCGGGGCGGCTTAACTCAGGCGTTAGGCGGTGAAAAGCGTTTTGTAGTTTTGTTGTCCGCAACTGCGGTTCTACAGCTTCGGCCAGCAGTGCTCATCGGACAGTTTCTCGGCGCGTTGCCACTTCGGTGACATCGCTTGGCGCGCTCACACTACGCATGCGTTACGTTCACCGGCTTCGGAAGCGTTGTTTGCCTTGCGGCCGGTTCGTCTGCATCTGATAAGGTCGCTTCGGCAACATCCGATTGAAAGTTCGTGGGGCGCGCTCAGGCATCGGGGCTTCGGCCTTTCGGCAACTACGCCAGAGCTTCACCCTCCCCGGCTTCCTTCCCGCCTAACAAGTCGTTCAAGCCGACGCCGTGTCGTGGCTTCGTTGAAACTTCCGGGCATGCGGGCAATACTGGCTTCCATCCGCCGCGTTCGGCGCGGCTTAACTCCGGCGTTAGCCAGCAGGTAGAGATCAATGGCCCGTTTTGATCCAGTTGTCCAGACAGAAGAATGGGGCTGTGGCGTTGCGTGCGTCGCTTCATTTCTGGGCACCTCGTACGACGAGGCCCGCGAACTACTCCGCGAGCAGAAAGGCGGAAAGACAGTTAATGCAAAGCCTAAAGGTCTTGAGCTACATCATATTGCGTTAGCCCTTCAAGATCGCGGATACAGAGTCGTAGCGGATTGGAAAGAACCGAAAAAGTTTGTACAAGGGACTATCGTCTGCATTTCTGGCAAGAAGCCTTATGACGGACACCACTACATGCTTAAGACTCGAAAGGGCTGGATGGATCCATGGCACAACATGGATTCAAAGCCTCGCAGAGCTGACTTCAGAGAAGATTTCCCCGAGGGGACAATATTCTTGGTGGCGCTTGTTCCAAAGGCTGCTGGCTAACAATTCGTTCAAGCCGACCCCGTGTCGTGGCGTCGGCCGTGTGC
>JBAQRU010000172.1:0-1671 GCA_049296025.1 Lysobacteraceae bacterium
ACCCAGGCCGACGCGCGTCTCACCACTCAGATGAAATCCGTGGGTGAGGTGATGGCCATCGGGCGCACCTTTCAGGAATCGCTGCAAAAAGCCCTGCGCGGACTCGAAGTGGATGTCGCCGGGTTCGACCCCAAGGCGGACGGCAGCACCAGCGACGGCATGGCGGTGATTCGCGAGCAGCTGGCCGGGTCCGGAAGCGAGCGGCTCTGGTACATCGCCGATGCCTTTCGCGCTGGCATCGACCGCGACGAAATTCATCGCGCCACCGCGATCGACCCCTGGTTTCTGGTGCAGATTGAAGATCTGGTCTACGAGGAGCAAATGCTCGCCGGTCACGGCCTTGGCGATCTGAACCGCGACTGGCTGCGGCGCCTGAAACGCAAGGGTTTTGCCGACGCGCGCCTCGCGCGCCTGCTGGGTTGCGCCGAGGCTGAAGTGCGCGCGCGGCGCGCCGCGCTCGACCTGCATCCGGTATACAAGCGGGTCGATACCTGCGCCGCCGAGTTTGCCACCGACACCGCCTACCTGTATTCCACCTACGAGGAGGAATGCGAAGCGGCCCCGACCGACCGGCGCAAGATCATGGTGCTGGGTGGCGGTCCCAACCGCATCGGCCAGGGCATCGAATTCGATTATTGCTGCGTGCACGCCGCGCTCGCGCTGCGTGAAGACGGCTTCGAGACCATCATGGTCAACTGCAATCCCGAGACCGTGTCCACGGATTACGATATTTCCGACCGCCTCTACTTCGAGCCCCTGACCCTGGAAGACGTGCTGGAAATCGTCCGCATCGAGCGGCCTGAAGGTGTGATCGTGCAGTTCGGCGGGCAGACGCCGTTGAAACTCGCGCGCGCCCTGGAAGCGGCGGGAGTGCCCATTATCGGCACCACGCCGGATGCCATCGACCGCGCCGAGGATCGCGAGCGCTTCCAGCAGATGATCGTCAAGCTGGGTTTGCGGCAACCACCCAACGCCACCGTGAGATCGGTCGCCGCCGCCGTCGCCGCTGCGGCCACCATCGGCTATCCGCTGGTGGTGCGGCCCTCCTATGTGCTGGGTGGTCGCGCCATGGAAATCGTTTACGGCGAGGACGAACTCAACCGCTACATGCGCAATGCCGTGGCGGTGTCCGACGATGCGCCCGTGCTGCTGGATTATTTTCTGGCGGCCGCGGTGGAAGTGGATATCGACGTGGTGTCCGACGGCACGGATGTGGTCATCGGCGCGATCATGCAGCACATCGAGCAGGCCGGCATTCACTCCGGCGACTCCGCCTGTTCGCTGCCGCCTTACAGTCTGCCGGAAGACGTGCAGGAGCGGATGCGCGCCATCGTGGTCGCGATGGCGCGGGAACTTGACGTGCGCGGTCTGATGAACGTCCAGCTCGCCTGGCAGGATGGCGAGATCTATGTGATTGAAGTGAATCCGCGCGCGTCGCGCACCGTGCCTTTCGTGTCCAAGTGCATCGGCGCGTCCCTGGCCAAGATCGCCGCGCGTTGCATGGCCGGTAAAACGCTGGTCGAACAGGGTTTCACCCGGGAAATCATCCCGCCGTATTTCAGCGTCAAGGAAGCGGTATTCCCGTTCAACAAGTTCCCCGGCATCGATCCCATTCTGGGGCCGGAGATGAAGTCGACCGGCGAAGTGATGGGTGTCGGCGCTACCTTCGCC
>JBAQRU010000173.1:0-1569 GCA_049296025.1 Lysobacteraceae bacterium
CTCCCACAACAGACAACACGCTGATCACCCTCCGCCAGCGCTACAACGACGCCGTCCAATCGCTCGACTCCGAAGCCCTCAAGCTGCTGCGCGAATGGCCGATGCGGCTGAAATCCATCGTCGACGAAGTCACCGAGTACCAGGTCCGCGACAAGACCATCCGCGTCGAGAACTACCGCGAGTCGCTGTCCTACCAGCAGATTCCGAAAATCGCCGCGCCCACCTACAAAAGCTGGGGCGAGCTGCTGACCTTCCTGCAGAAGGAAAACCTGCCCGGCTATTACCCGTACACCGGCGGCGTGTATCCGTACCGCCGCACCGGCGAAGACCCGATCCGCATGTTCGCGGGCGAGGGCACGCCGGAGCGCACCAACCGCCGCTTCCATTACCTCAGCGTCGGCCAGCCGGCCGCGCGCCTGTCCACCGCGTTCGACAGCGTCACCCTGTACGGCGAAGACCCCGCGATCCGCCCCGACATCTACGGCAAGATCGGCAACTCCGGCGTCAACATCGCCACGCTCGACGACATGAAGAAGCTGTATTCCGGCTTCGACCTCTGCGCGCCCAGCACCTCGGTGTCGATGACCATCAACGGCCCCGCGCCGATCATCCTCGCGATGTTCATGAACACCGCGATCGATCAGCAGGTCGAGAAATACCTGCGCGCCGACACCGCGCGCTGGGACGCGGCGCACGCCACCATCGAAAAACTCTTCGAGGGCAGGCGTCGCCCCGAATACAGCGGCCTGCTGCCCGAGACCAACGACGGCCTCGGCCTGGGTCTGCTCGGCGTGACCGGCGATCAGGTGGTCGATGCCGACATCTACGCGAAGATCAAGGCGAAGACCCTCGCCAGCGTGCGCGGCACCGTGCAGGCCGACATCCTCAAGGAAGACCAGGCGCAGAACACCTGCATCTTCAGCACCGAATTCGCGATGCGGATGATGGGCGACATCCAGCAGTATTTCGTGGACAAGAACGTCCGCAACTTCTACTCGGTGTCGATCAGCGGCTATCACATCGCCGAAGCCGGCGCGAATCCCATCTCGCAGCTCGCCTTCACGCTGTCGAACGGCTTCACCATCGTCGAGTACTACCTCGCGCGCGGCATGAAGATCGACGACTTCGCGCCCAACCTGTCGTTCTTCTTCAGCAACGGCATGGACCCGGAATACACCGTCATCGGCCGCGTCGCCCGCCGCATCTGGGCGCGTGCCATGCGCGAACGCTACGGCGCCGATGCCCGCAGCCAGATGATGAAGTACCACATCCAGACCAGCGGCCGTTCGCTGCACGCGCAGGAAATCCAGTTCAACGACATCCGTACGACTCTGCAAGCGTTGTACGCACTGTTCGACAACTGCAACAGCCTGCACACCAATGCCTACGACGAAGCCATCACCACGCCCACCGAAGAATCCGTGCGCCGCGCCGTCGCCATCCAGATGATCATCAACAAGGAACTGGGGCTCAACTTCATCGAGAACCCCTGGCAGGGCAGCTTCGCCGTGGACTACCTCACCGACCTGGTGGAGGAAGCGGTCTACAAGGAGTTCGAGGCCATCAGCG
>JBAQRU010000174.1:0-2903 GCA_049296025.1 Lysobacteraceae bacterium
GTCCTGGACCGTGGACGAGACCTTCGACATCGTCTCGGCTGCGCGCGACGATGCGCCGAATGCCGTGCGTTTCCGGCGCGGCTTCATGCTCGGCGACGTGTCAACGGCGGTCGGATTCCAGGCCATCGGGGCGGAGTAAAAGCAGGCCAGTGGCGGCGCGGGAGGGCGATATGCAAAGGGCCCCGATCGGGGCCCTTTGCATATTGTCGCGTTCGTTTCTGATCAGCCTGGGGCGATCTCGCCGGTGTCGGGATCGACGTGTTCGGTGGTGGCCTGGTTTTGCTCCGCCGCGGCGGCGGGGCGGCGGCGGCCGGCAGATTGCTTCAGCCGATAGCTGTCGCCGTTCATGGCCAGGATGCTGACGTGATGGGTGAGCCGGTCGAGCAGCGCGCCGGTGAGACGCTCCGATCCCAGAACCGAGGTCCAGTCCTCGAAGGGCAGGTTCGAGGTGACGATGGTCGAGCCGCGCTCGTAGCGCTGCGAGAAGGCCTCGAACAAGAGTTCGGCGCCGGTCGGCGACAACGGCACATAGCCGAGCTCGTCGACGATGAGCAGCTTGACCGCCTGCAGCTCGCGCTGAAGCTTGAGCAGGCGGCGTTCGTCGCGTGCCTCCAGCAACTGGTTGACCAGAGAAGCCGCGGTCGTGAACGCGACCGAGAAGCCCTTCTGGCAAGCCGCCAGGCCAAGGGCGAGCGCGACGTGGGTCTTGCCAGTGCCGCTGTTGCCGAGCGCGATGATGTTCTCGCGACGCAGGATGTAGCCACAGCGCGCCAGCTCCAGGACGAGCATCTTGTTCAGGCCGGGAAGGGCGGCGAAGTCGAAGGTGTCGAAGCTCTTCACCGCCGGGAACCGCGCCGCCCGGATACGCCGCTCGATCGTGCGGCGCTCGCGATCGATCAGTTCGAGCTCGATCAGGCGCAGCAGATAGCGCGGATGATCGACGCCATCGCGCGCACATTCGCGGGCGACCTTGTCGTACTCGCGCAGCACCGTCGGCAGCTTCAGCTGCTTGAGGTGATGGGCCAGCAGGACCTGCGGCGTGCCGCTGGTCGTTCCCGTCGGCATCGCGTCGCTGGTGTTGCCGGTCATGCCACTTCCTCCGGCAGGAGCACGGCATAATCGGCAGCCGAGGTCGTCCTGACCGTCGTCTTCGGCAGATGCGGGTAAGCCGACAGATCGAGACGGGCCGGCCTGCGCTCGATCCGAGCCAGCGCGATCAGCTTGACCGCGTCGAAGCCGATGGCGCCGAGCCGGATCGCCTCGGTCACCGCGAAGGTGACGACCTCGAGCGATATCGCTTCCAGCAGCCGCAGCACCTGGATGAACTCGCGCTTGCCGCGATTGCCCATCCGCGCTTCCAGCAGATGGCGCAGGTGCTGGAAGACCTCGGGCAGATCCCAGCCGTGCAGCGCCGCCGCCTGGTCGAGCGCATTCGGCTTGGTCTCGATCAGCGCCAGATAATGCAAGGGATTGGAGACGAACACGCCTTCGCCATAACAGCGCGGGTGCCGGGCAATCTCGGCTCCGCCGCACAGGATCACGACCGCATCGACGAAGCCCTTCACCACGACGTCCTGGAAGCCGTACGTCGTCGGCACGGAGTAGTCGTTGGAACGATATCGAACCAGCGCCGTCGACGAGACCCGTCCGCCGCGCTTCTCGCACGGTTCCAGCGGCACGGCCGGCAGGTCGCGCAACGCTGCCTGGTCGGCAATCAGCCGCTCTCCGATCGTTCCGGGCTGCCGTCCGGCGCGTTCTTCCTGCCGGAGGCGGCAACGCGCGGCCAGCATGGCGTTCAGCGCCTCGAAGCTCGCGGCCACGGGGATCGGCGTCATGAAGTTCGAGCGGGCATACTTCACCAGCCCCTCGACCTTACCCTTGTCGTTGCCTTTGCCCGGACGGCCGAAGCGGTCCCGGAACAGGTAATGGCTGACCAACTCGGTGAAGGCACGGGTTCGTTCGCGCTTGCCGTCCCCGCAGATCTTCGCCACCGCGATGCGCGTGTTGTCGTAGAGGATCGACAGCGGCACCCCGTCGAAAAAGCCAAACGCCGAGACGTGCCCGTCCAGGAACGCCTCCGTCGTCTCCCGAGGATAGGCCTTCACGAAGCAGGCGTCCGAGTGCGGCAGGTCCATGCAGAAGAAATGGATCTTCTGCCGGACCCCGCCGATCACCGCGATCGCCTCGCCGAAATCGACCTGGGCGTGGCCCGCAGGATGCGCCAGCGGCACGAAGGTCTCGCGCCCACGCGACCGGCCGATCCGCACATAATCCTTCACCACCGTGTAACCGCCGGCAAAACCATGCTCGTCACGAAGGCGCTCGAAGATCCGCTTGGCCGTGTGACGCTGCTTCACCGGCGCGCTCTTGTCCGCATCCAGGATCGCGTCGATCACCGGCAGAAGAGGGCCGAGCTTCGGCTTCTCGGCAGGCTTCGTTCGCGTGTACCCCGGCGGCAGCGAAAACCGGCACATCTTCGCGATCGTCTCGCGGCTCAACCCGAACACGCGCGCCGCCTCTCGACGGCTCTTACCCTGATTGAACACGAACAGCCGAACCGCCGCGTAGACCTCCACAGCGAACATCCCCGCCAACCCCAAAAGGGATCAGCCTATCCAGTGGACGACTTTTACGCCGCCCGCACCGCCCCAAACGGCGGCGCTGCACTGGATGGTTTTGTCACCGCCCTTCACAGGTCAGCGCCGCGCCGATCGCGTCGGCCCAATATTCCCGCTTCCGCGACAGCCCGAGCACCAGCAGCTCGGAGCCCCAGGTGAGGAACCACCGGCCGAAGCCCTGCACCGTCCGCGACCAGCCGAGATACCAGACCAGGGAGTTTTGGAACGACCGCGCCATGGTCATCCGGCGCATGTCGTTGTTAGCGATGTGCCCCAGCTCATGGC
>JBAQRU010000175.1:0-4987 GCA_049296025.1 Lysobacteraceae bacterium
GCCCCCGAGTCCGCCGCCTGCCCAGCCCGCACCGCCGCGCGAGTCGCAGCCACGCGAGAACCAACCGCGTGAGACCCAGCCGCAGCAGCCGCGTCACCATCAGCAGCACCCGCCGCAACAGGCGCACCAGCAACCCCAACAGTCCCAGCAACCGCAGCAACCTTCCTCGCAGGAAGGCGGCAGCGGCCAGCCCAGCGGTCAGTTCGACCCCCAGGGCGGCAATGTGCAGGGCGACGGCGGCCAAGGCCAGCCGGGCGACAACCAGCGCTTCAACAACAACAATCGTCGCGACCGCTTTCGCAACAACCGCAACAACAACAGCAATAACAACAACCGCTACCGCAATCGCGACGACAGCGGTGACCAGGACGGCAACCAGGACGCCGGCAGCTTCCAGCAGCCGCAGTACGTGGCGCGACAGGTGTCCAGCGTCCCGGAAGGCTTCCCGC
This sequence comes from Lysobacteraceae bacterium, assembly GCA_049296025.1. Lineage (GTDB taxonomy): Bacteria > Pseudomonadota > Gammaproteobacteria > Xanthomonadales > Xanthomonadaceae > Lysobacter_I. Next base: position 450 of record JBAQRU010000175.1, read on the forward strand.
AGTACTCGCTGGGCGATCTCAAGCGCATGCCCATGCCCAAGCTGCTGGACATCGCCGAGCAGCTGCAGATCCAGGAAGGCGTCGCCCGTGCGCGCAAGCAGGACGTCATCTTCGCCGTCCTCAAAGTGCTCACCCGCCATGGCGAAGGCGTCGCCGCCGACGGCGTGCTGGAAATCCTGCCCGACGGCTACGGCTTCCTGCGCGCCGCCGAAGCCAGCTACCTCGCCGGCCCGGACGACGTGTACATCTCGCCCAGCCAGATCCGCCGCTTCAACCTGCGCACCGGCGATCATCTTTCCGGCCGCATCCGCTGGCCGAAAGACGGCGAACGCTACTTCGCGCTGGCGGTGGTCGACACCATCAACGGCGAGCCGCTGGAAGCGTCGAAGAACAAGGCGCTGTTCGAAAACCTCACCCCGCTGTTCCCGCGCAAGCGCTTCAAGCTGGAACGCGGCGACGGCAGCACCGAAGACATCACCGGCCGCATCCTCGACCTCGTCGCCCCGCAGGGCAAGGGCCAGCGCGCGCTGATCGTCTCGCCGCCCAAGGCCGGCAAGACCATGATGATGCAGCAGATCGCCAGCGCCATCACCTACAACCATCCCGACGTGCACATGATCGTGCTGCTGGTGGATGAGCGTCCGGAAGAAGTCACCGAAATGCAGCGCACCGTGCGCGGCGAAGTGGTGAGTTCCACCTTCGACGAACCCGCCGCCCGCCACGTGCAGGTCGCGGAAATGGTGATCGAACGCGCCAAGCGCCTGGTCGAGCACAAGAAGGACGTCGTGATCCTGCTCGACTCCATCACCCGCCTCGCCCGCGCCTACAACAACGTCGTGCCCAGCTCCGGCAAGGTGCTGACCGGCGGCGTCGACGCCAACGCCATGCACCGCCCGAAGCGTTTCTTCGGCGCCGCGCGCAACGTCGAGGAAGGCGGCAGCCTGACCATCATCGCCACCGCCCTGGTCGACACCGGCAGCGCGATGGACAAGGTGATCTACGAAGAGTTCAAGGGCACCGGCAACTCCGAAATCCACCTCGACCGCCGCATCACCGAGAAACGCGTTTACCCCGCGATCAACATCAACCAGTCCGGTACCCGCCGCGAGGACCTGCTGATCGAGCCGGACCTGCTGCAGAAGATCTGGATCCTGCGCAAACTCCTGCACGGCATGGACGAAATCGCCGCGATGGAATTCATGCTGGACAAGATGAAGAGCAGCAAGTCGAACGACGAGTTCTTCTCTTCGATGAAGCGGTGAGTCGGGTTGGCGTTTCTTCAGTCCGTCAAACAAGGCGCCGGGTATTGCAGCGACTAGTGTAAAAAACCAGGCAAGTCGACGACGTCACCGACAATGCCCGCAACGCAAGTTGCGGGCATTGTTTTTGATCATGTCCGTGCACGGGATTGAGCTGAACCGGTCGGTATTGTTTCCATTGCCATTGGACCGGCTGCGCGAGCACCGCGATCGAATTCAAACGCATTCGGGCCGGACCAAAACAAAAACGCCGGCGAGTGATCGCCGGCGTTTTCGCGCATCACAGCAATGTCGCGTCGATCAGTTCAGCTGGCAGGTCGCCGGCTTGGCCGAGGTGAACAGACCCGAGGTCGCCCATTCCGGGTGGTCGATGAACGGGTTGCGGTTACCCTGGAAGCTGTAGATCACTTCGTCGCGCGCGCGTTCGGCGGCATCCGGCGGATCGGCCTGGTGCCATGCGAGCAGCGTGGACATCAGACCCATGTAGGCCGGCGAGCTGGAGGTGGCCACGATCAGCGCGGGGTTGTCGGTCAGCTCCAGATCCGGTTCGTTCTGGCCGGTGGTCGGGTGCGTGCCGCCTTCGTAACGGATCGCCATGTACATCACCGCGCGCGCCACGTCGCCTTTGCGCTTGCCCCAGGTTTGGAAGTAGCTGGCGTTGAACCAGTTGGAGTTGCCCGGATACACGCCCGTGCCGCCGCCCGCGCCGTTGTAGACCTCGGTCGCGCGCTCGGTGCAGCCGCTGCAATTGCCGTACGGCTTGTTGCCGCGATCGGAGTTGTAGTTGGTGTCCGACGCATACAGCATGTGGGTATCGGTGTGCGGCGAGTTCGGAAGACCGAGGTTTCCGGTATCCGCGCTGAAGCCCAGCGACTTCGGCCACGTGTGCTCGCGGTTGTAGGTCAGGCCGGTGCCGGTGCCGGCGCGACCGCTCACCTTCGTGTAGCTGTGGTTGCGGTAAACGTCCAGCACCTTGGCGGGATTCAACGGATCTTCATCGGCGATCTCGAGGATCGTCCACGTGTTGGTGGTGCCGCCGCTGTACGGATACGCGGTGTGGCCCTTGATCGTCGCATGCAGCGAACAGCGCAGCTGGGAGGCGCTGCTGGTGTTGACGTGCGCATAGTAGCCGGTGCCGCCGCCGCCGCCGGAGGCGACGTTGAAGTTCACCACCGTGTTCGCAGCCGGCTTGGCGCCGCCCGCATCGGTGATGTTGTTCGCGACCACCGTGAAGGTGCAGGCTTCGCCGGCGACCAGAGCGGTGTTGGTGGAGATCGAGAAGTTGCTGCCGCTGCCGGGATAGGTCAACGCAACCGAACCGGACGATGCGCAGGAGAGCGTGAACGCGCCAGCGGCGGCAGTCACGCTTTCGCTGAAGGTCGCGGCCAGGTTGCCGGCGGCCGGGAACGAGGTCGAACCGGCGGTCGGCGTGGTGCCGGTGACGGCAGGCGGGGTGTTCGGCGGAGTCGTCGAGAACGTCTGCCCGGTGTTGCAGGTGCCGAAGGTGGCGGTGGCCGGTGCCTGCCAGGTGAAGTTGGCGTAGGTCGTGCCGCTGCCGGCGAGCCGCAGCGATTTGCCGGCCGCATCGGAACCGGTTTCGGAGACCGGCAGATTGGTGCTGGTCAGACCGGCGGCCGGACCGCCGCTGGCCTTGATCTGGCCTTCGTAGCTGATGAATTGCACGACCTGGCCACTCGGGTCCACCAACGCCATACCGTCGCTGCTGCCGTTCTGGATGCCGTTGGTCGCGTAGGTCAGGGTGGCGATGCGCACCTGGCCGCCGCAGGTGACCAGGCTGCCTGCGGGCACGAGGTCGTTGTCGTAGGTGATCGCGGCGGTGGGGGTCGAGCCGTTGTAGAGATAGACGCGGTAGGCGCTGAGCGTTTCGCCAGCGGTGGCGACGACTTCGATGCGCTCGCCGGTATCGCCGGACGAGGTGGAATCGTCGTAATGGAATTCATTGATGAAAACAGCGGCCTGGGCGCCGCCGCTTGCGAGAAGCAGGGCGCAGGCCAAGGGGCACAGCGAGGTGAACGCACGCGACATGAGAACCTTCCTTCCAGAGTGGAGGCCGCAATCTAGCCGAGGGTCATGACAGCCGCCACCAAATTCGCGCGCGGCGCGGTGGCGGCCCGACAAACGGCGCGCACACGTGTCCTGTTAGCCTTGTGCGATGACGCCGCACGCCGTATTCCCCATCGCCGAACTGATGCCGGAGATCCGACGGACGTTGGAAACCGGCACGCGTCTCGTGCTCGAAGCGCCACCCGGCGCCGGCAAGACCACCCAGGTGCCGCTGGCGCTGTTGGATGCGGACTGGCTGTGCGGGCGCAGGATCGTGATGCTGGAACCGCGCCGCGTGGCCGCTCGCGCCGCAGCGCAGTTCATGGCGAAGCAACTGGGCGAAGCGGTGGGCGACACCGTCGGTTACCGCATCCGTTTCGAAAACAAAGTCACCGCGAAAACACGGATCGAAGTGGTGACCGAAGGCATCCTCACGCGGATGCTGCAGGACGATCCCGCATTGGGTGAGGGCGGGCTGGGCGAAGGCGGGCAGCAAGCCGTCGGTGCGATCCTGTTCGACGAATTCCACGAGCGCCATCTCGCTGGCGATCTGGGCCTCGCGCTCGCGCTCGACGTGCAGGCGGGCCTGCGCGAAGACCTGCGGCTGGTGGTGATGTCGGCGACGCTCGACGGCGAAAAGCTCGCGGCGTTTCTCGATGCACCGCGTCTGTCCAGCGCCGGGCGCAGCTTTCCGGTGCGCATCGCGCATTTTCCGGCGCGCCGCGATGAGGCGATCGAACATCAGGTCAAGCGCGCGGTGGACCATGCGCTGACCGAACATCCGGGCGATGTGCTGGTGTTTCTGCCGGGGCAGCGCGAGATCGGGAAGGTGCAGGCGCTACTGGCGCATGCGCTCGACGAATCGCGCGTTGAAGCGCTCGCGCTGCACGGCGAACTGCCGGTCGAACAGCAGTCGCGCGTGCTGCAGCCGTCGCAGGATGGTCGTCGTCGCGTGGTGCTGGCGACCAACGTCGCCGAATCCAGCGTCACCCTGCCCGGCGTGCGCGTGGTGATCGACAGCGGACTCGCGCGCGAACCGCGCTACGACCCGAACAGCGGCTTCTCGCGATTGGATGTGGTGAGCATCGCGCAGTCGTCGGCGGATCAGCGCGCCGGTCGCGCCGGCCGCGTCGCCGAGGGCTGGGCTTACCGACTGTGGCCGGAATCGCAGCGGCTGGAACCGCAGCGGCGGCCGGAGATCGCCCAGGTCGAACT
>JBAQRU010000176.1:0-12215 GCA_049296025.1 Lysobacteraceae bacterium
GGATAACGTCCTGATGATCTTGCAGACGCGGCACACTATCCCCTGATTGGAGACCCGGAGGGCGATGCACAGGATGTGCATCGTTTTTCGATGAGACAGGGAAGTCTCATCGAAAAATCCCGGCTTCGTCTCAGTTGGCAGTTTAGAATTGGACGTGAAGTGTCTTCTTTGGTTACTTTCTTTGCGCCAAAGAAAGTAACTCGCGCACCAGCGCGAAAAAGGTGCCAGGCCTTACCCGCACACCACGGCTCACCGGTATCCGAAGTAAACACCTCACATCGCAACGCCAGAAGTCTCCTCGACCAGCGTCGCCGTCGGGCCATCCCCCAGCATCTGCTTCCACGCGAAATACATCGCACCCGCAAGGAACGCGACGAACACACCATTGCCCAGCGAATTGATGAACAACATCGCCGTGTCCCCGCCGATCATCCCGGCAAGCGCACCGAGAATGCCCAGGGCGACACTGAACGCGATCATCACCACGAAGCCCATGATCAAGAACAGCAGCAGCGCCATCAGATTCTGCGTGCAGGCGCGATAGCTGCGCTTCATCGCTTCCAGCAGGCGCACCTCGGTGAACATCATGTCCGGGACGATGGTGAGCGTGAAGAAAATGGTGCCGAAGCCGATCGCGAACACCACGACGAGCCACAGGAACAGGCGTCCCAGCGGCAGCTCCTCGATCAGACCGGCCATCAGGTTCGGGTCGATCGCGCCCTTGGTCTGCGCCTCGGTCTGCAGTTTCACCGAGAGTTCCAGCAACTTTTCGACGTTCGCCTCACCGACGATCACATACAGCAGCGCCAGGCAGACCAGCAACACGGCGACCTGCGGCAGCAGCGTGCTGATCACGCGCCCGGCCTTGCCGCTGCGGACCGCTGCGAGCAGATGCGCAGGCGAGGCTTCGCGGCCTTCGTCGACCTCGTGCGCGGCGAAAATCATCCCGGCGATCAGCAGCGGGCCGATGATGAAAAAGATCAGCTGCAGCGCGCCGCCGATGGCGGGTGCGGACTGCATGCTCAGAATGAGCGCGAACGACATGCCCGCATAGACCAGCGCCAGCAGCCCGAACCCCAGCGGCGATTTGCGCAGCAGGCGGAACGCGCCGAGCAGCCATTCCGCGCCTGCGGCAGCCGGGACCTTGCGAATTTCCATCGTCATTCTCGTGGTGGGTGTGGAGCAGTGGCAGATCAGTGGCCGCGCAGTGTAGCGGCGTGGCGCACGAAGCGGCGGAGTACGCCGCGCGCCTGCGGAGTCGGTTTCACATCCCTGGCCATGCGCTGGTGGCACTGGCCTTCACGCTGCAGCGCATCGCGGCGCGCGTGCACGTAGCCGCGCATGTGATCGACGCTGAATTCGGGGTGGAACTGCAGGCCCCAGGCGTGATCCCGCCAACGGAAGGCCTGACAGGCGTCCTGGTCGGACCGGGCGAGTACCGTGGCCCCGGTCGGCGGCCGCAGCACGCTCTGCAAATGGCTGACCTGCACCGGAAAACGCGCCGGCAGCGGGCCGAACAGCGGGTCCTCGCCGGCATGCGGATGCAAGTCCACCGCGACCGTGCCCATCTCGCGCCCCTGCGGGTTGTAGTCGACTTCGCCGCCCAGCGTGTGCGCCAGCAACTGATGGCCGTAGCAGATGCCCAGTACCGGCATGCCCGCGTCCAGCCGGTCGCGCAGCCATTCGGCGGTGCGTTCGCTCCAGGGGTGGTGGTCGGTGACCATCGAACTGGAGCCGGTCACGATCACGCCGGTCAGCGCTTCGCCCTTCGAAGTGTGGCCTCCGGCCGGCAGCGCTTCGCCGGCCTGGACGTTCACCGTATCGGCCTGGTCCGCGGAGAGCCCTGCGGCCACCCGGATCCAGTGCGGGAAACGACCGTGGCGGCGCAGCGTGTCGATCGGCTGTCCGGTTTCGATGATCAGGAAACGGCGGTGCGGGTGGCGGGTCATGGCAGCGGGTTCGGGGCGGGCGACGCTGGGCGCGCCGCAGGGCGGCGGGGAGTGCCGCTTATACTACCCAGTCCCCACACCGCCAGCGCCTTTCCATGCAGGGACCGACCTTCCAAGAGCTCATCCAGCGTCTGAACGCCTATTGGGCGGCCCAGGGCTGCGTGCTGATCCAGCCTCTCGACCTCGAAGTCGGCGCCGGCACGTTTCATCCCGCCACGTTCCTGCGCGCCCTCGGCCCGGAGCCGTGGAACGCCGCCTACGTGCAGCCTTCGCGCCGCCCCACCGACGGCCGCTACGGCGAGAACCCCAACCGCCTGCAGCATTACTACCAGTACCAGGTGGTGATGAAGCCCAATCCCGACAACATCGTCGAACTGTACTTCGATTCGCTGAAGGCACTCGGCGTCGATCCGCTGGTGCACGACCTGCGTCTGGTCGAGGACAACTGGGAATCGCCGACCCTCGGCGCCTGGGGCCTCGGCTGGGAAGTCTGGTTGAACGGCATGGAAGTCACCCAGTTCACCTATTTCCAGCAGGCCGGCGGCATCGAGTGCAAACCGGTGCTGGGCGAGATCACCTACGGTCTCGAACGCCTGTGCATGTACCTGCAGAACTGCGACAACGTCTACGACCTGATCTGGACCGTCGGCCCGCAGGGCCCGGTGACCTACGGCGACGTGTTCCTGCAGAACGAACGCGAGCAGAGCGCCTACAACTTCGAGCACGCGAACGTCGAAGAACTGTTCCACCGTTTCGACGCCTGCGAAGCCGAAGCGCTGAAGCTCGTCGAAGTCGGCCTGCCGCTGCCGGCCTACGACCAGGTCTGCAAGGCCTCGCACTCGTTCAACCTGCTCGATGCGCGCCGCGCGATTTCGGTGACCGAACGCCAGCGCTACATCCTGCGCGTGCGCAAACTGGCCCAGGCCGTGGCCGAAAGCTATTTCGCGCAGCGCGAAAAACTGGGCTTCCCCGGACTGAAGCTGGATAGCCGACAAGCGGCGGCCTGATGTCCGCAGCATCTTTCGCGGGTGTTGGCCTGCCCGCGATGCCCACGGCGTATCGAGCACCAACGACCGATCGCAATATCGGGCTGGTCTTTCTTGAGACGCATCTTGCTCGCCGCTGTGCTGGCGCGCAGGGAAAACGCCAAGGCGGGTGATGCGCCACCGTCGTCGGCGCGTGGCAATGCCGGCACGGACGGAGTAGGGTTTCGACAGCGGAGCCAATGGAGCGGCCCGGACCGGGCGGCCGGCTTTGCAGGGAGACTCTGCATGAGACATGTACTCGCAGTGATCGCGACACTGGGCGTCGGCCTGCTGCAGTCGCAGACCACGCTCGCACAGGACGCGCCGCGTCCGATCGGCACCATCCCACTTGAAAAAGTCCTGACCCAGCTCGACCGCAATGGCAACGGCTGCGTCGATCTGGAGGAAGGGCGCAACTACGTCAGCCGCCGCTTCCACGCGATGGATCGCAACGATGACAACACGCTGGATGCCGCCGAAGCACCGCCCGGCGCGGGCGAAACCACCAACGACCGGCCGATCCCGATCCAGCAGTGGCAGGACGCCTACCACGCCCGTTTCGAGGGGTTCGACGCCAACCACGACCGCTGCCTCTCGCAGGACGAGATCGCCGCCGGCCGCGCCGCATCCGCCGGAGGAACCAACGATGGCCGCTGACCGACTGCTGCTCTGCCTCGCCGCCGCAGGTTTGCTGGCCATGGCCGGCACCGCGCGCGCCCAATCCACGATCACCTGCGAATCCAGCGGCGGGCAATACCGCTCCTGCCCGGTCAACACCGCCAACGGCGTGACCCTCTCGCGCCAGCTCAGCCGCGAAGGCTGCTGGCAGGGCGATACCTGGGGCTACGACCGCAACCGCATCTGGGTCAATCGCGGCTGTCGTGCCGAGTTCCGCGTCGGCGGCAGCCGCGACAGCAACAACAACGGCGCCAAGATCGCGGGCGCGGTGATCCTGGGCGTGATCGCCGCTGCGGTCATCGCCAAGCACAACGACGACGACCGCAATGACCGTTACGACAACGACTACGGCTATGGTGGAAGCTACAACGACCGTTACACCCGCGAATTCACCTGCGCGTCGAAAGCCGGGCGGATGTCGTGGTGCGGACAGCGCGTGAATCGTCGCCAGCACGTCGAAATCAAGCGTCAACTCAGCGATTCGCCCTGCGTCTACGGCCGCAGTTGGGGCATGGAACGCGGCGACGTGTGGGTGGACAACGGCTGTCGCGCGGTGTTCGTGGCCTACTGATCGCGGCCCGCCGGCCCCGATGCGGGGTCGGATCGCCGCGCGCGGTCGGTTAAAGTAGCGTCCCAGCGGCCGACAGGGCACTGCCCCTGCCGGCCGCTCTTCTGCGGATATCGACCTCGCCATGAACCACCGGACGCAAGCGTGAGCGCCACTCTTCCCCTCCTGATCGAACTCGGCACCGAAGAACTGCCGGTCAAGGCCCTGCCGGGGCTGGCCCAGGCCTTCTTCGACGGTGTTATCGACGCACTGCACAAGCGCGGCATCGCCTTCGACCGCGAAGGCGCCAAACCGCTGTACACGCCGCGCCGGCTCGCGGTGCTGCTGCCCGGCGTCGCCGTGGAGCAGCCCGAACAGCGCAGCGAAGTGCTGGGCCCGTATCTCAACATCGCGCTCGACGCCGAAGGCAAACCGACCCGGGCGCTGGAAGGCTTCGCCGCGAAGGCCGGCATCGACTGGACCACGCTGCAGAAAACCACCGACCAGAAAGGCGAACGCTTCGTGCATCGCGCGGTCACGCCCGGCGCACGCACCGCCGCGCTGCTGCCGGAAATCCTGAAGGAAGCGCTGGCCGCCATGCCGATTCCCAAGCCGATGCGCTGGGGCGACCACGACTACGGTTTCGCGCGTCCCGCGCACTGGCTGGTGCTGCTGTTGGGCGATACGGTCGTCGAGGCCGAAGTGTTCGGTATCCAGGCCGACCGCATGAGTCGCGGCCATCGTTTCCATCACGAAAAAACCGTGTCGATCGGCACGCCGAACGATTACATCGACGCCCTGCGCGCCGCGAAAGTGCTGGTCGATCCCGAAGAACGCCGCGCGCGCGTCGTCGCCGAAGTAGAAAGCGCCGCGCTGAAAGTCGGCGGCACCCCGCGCATCACCGACGACAATCTCGAACAGGTGCAGTGCCTGGTCGAATGGCCGAAGGCCGTGCTGTGCGCGTTCGAACGCGAATTCCTGGCGGTGCCGCAGGAAGCGCTGATCGCGACCATGGAAGCGAACCAGAAATTCTTCCCGGTGCTGAATGCCGAAGGCAAGCTCACCGAGCATTTCATCGGCATCGCCAATATCGAATCGAAGGACGAAAGCGAAGTCCGCAAAGGCTACGAACGCGTGATCCGCCCGCGCTTCGCCGATGCGAAGTTCTTCTTCGATGAAGACCTGAAGCAAGGGCTTGCCTCGATGAACGAGGGGCTGAAAACGGTGACGTATCAGGCCAAGCTCGGCAGCGTGCATGACAAGGTGCAGCGCGTGGCGGCGCTGGCGGAAAGCATTGCTGCAGAAGTGGGTGTTGATCCGCAGTTGGCGCGTCGCGCTGCGGAATTGGCGAAGGCCGATCTGCAGTCTCGGATGGTCAACGAGTTTCCGGAATTGCAGGGCATCGCGGGGCGTTATTACGCTGCGGCTGCCGGAGAGTCGGCGGAAGTGGCTGCGGCGATCGATGAAGCGTATATGCCGCGATTTGCGGGTGATGCGATTGCGCCGAGCAAGTTGGGGCAGGTGCTGGCGATTGCGGAGCGGTTGGATACGTTGGCGGGTGGGTTTGCGGCTGGGCTCAAGCCGACCGGAAACAAGGATCCGTTTGCGTTGCGGCGGAATGCGTTGGGGTTGGCGAGGACAATCATCGAAAGCTTAATTGACCTCAATCTGAAATTGAGAATCGTCACATCATTTTCAGGATGCTATATCGAGACGGCAAAAATACCTATTGCTGACCTTGCCAAGATCATTAGATCTGTACGAATGGCACACGATAAAGGAATTTATCTCGATGCTAAGTCTGTCGATGATGCCGATCGGCCACTGGGCATGACGACAGAAGAAATGAGAAATGAAGTCGAAGAAATTTTCGATTTCATAGTCGACCGCCTTCGCAGCTACTACGCCGACAAAGGCGTCACTCCGCAGCAATTCGAAGCTGTGACGGCGTTGATGCGCTCGGTCGCGACCTTCGATTCCTTGCTCGACTTCGACCGCCGCCTCAAAGCCATCGGCGAATTCGCCAAACTGCCCGAGGCCGAAGCCCTCGCCGCTGCTAACAAACGCATCCGCAACATCCTGAAGAAAGCCGACATCGCGATTCCGACCACGGTCGATACCGCGCTGTTCGCCGAAGACGCCGAACGCGATCTGCACGCGGCGGTGGAGCAGGCCATCGCCGACACCGACGATGCGCTGAAGACCCGTGACTATGTCGCCGTCCTCGGTCGCCTCGCGCGCCTGCGCCCGCAGGTCGACACCTTCTTCGAAAAGGTCATGGTCAACGCCGACGACGCGGCCGTGCGCGGCAACCGCCTCGCCCTGCTGCAGCGTCTCGCGGACCGCTTGGGCAGCGTCGCCGCGATCGAACACCTCTCGGTCTGATCGCACACACGCCCGCATAGGGTGCGCCTATGGCGCACCGCTTTCTGTCCGCACGCAGCCTGGGCGGTGCGCCACAGGCGCACCCTATTCGAACTTCGCGCTCGCGCTGCCGATGGCATCCCGGAAATCCGTCGCGCGGATGACATCCCGTGTCCCGCGTTCTGTCATCTCGACCCGCTAACGTGACGGCCTCCGAACCACGACGCCGCCATCATGTTGAACCGTTCTTTCTGGCTGTTGCTGGCGACCGCGCTCGTCAGCATGGGAACCGCGCCATCCGCCATGGCCGGCAAAGACCAGCCCTGGGCGGAAATCCGCGTCGCGGGTGTCGCCGATGACGATCTCGGCGAATATGACGTCATGCTGGTCTCGATCAACGGCGCCATCGATATCGACACCGTCACGCTGTACAAGCTGCCGCCGGGCGCTCAACGCCTGAAGGTCGCAAGTTTGAAGCGCGGCAAGTACGGCGAGCTGGCGACCCTGCCGTTCACGCTCGAGATGAAGCCCTGCGTCCGCTACGCACTGGTCGCGAACTATGCGGCGCCGGATGCGGTCCGCCCTTGGGCGGTTGCGGTGAAGGGCGAGAGTCCGATCAAGGCCTGCGTCAAGAAGTATGGCCAAAGCACCCTGGTCGCGGTGGACGCTGCGCCCTGATCGCGGCGGATGTGACGCACACCCATTCCGCGCGCAACAGCGCTTGTTAGGATTGATGCCGCCGCGTCGTTGATGCGGCGCTTCGCGCGCCCCGTTGCGGGGAAGCCAATGCCACGGACATGGCCGCGGAGACAGGCTCGGCTTTTCAAGGAGAGAAACCCATGAAGCGCATTCTTCGGACTGCCGTCGCCGTCAAGCTCTCGGCGTTGCTGTTGGCGCTGGCCGCGCCCGGCGTCGCCTCCGCCGCCACCGACGCCTACATCGACTGTTCGCTGCAGAGCAACGCCTGTTTCGGCGATGCCGCCAGCGATTCGGGGCCGGTCACCTTCATGTACCAGTTCGACTCCAACGGCGTGGACGCGATCTTCCCGGCCGACTGCACCAACCAAACCATCTGCACCTTCCACTGCTGGCGGTATCCCGGGCCGATGCTCGCACGGCTGATGGTGTACGACGCCAGCTTCAACCTGGTGGCCACCACCGAGTGGGTGCCGGCCCTGTGTACCCAGCAGGACATCGTTTTGCCGTAGTTACGTCGAAGCGGCCTCCGCCGCATCGAACCCGGAAGCGCCGGTACCCCCGTGCCGGCGCTTCCGCCCTCTCCTCGATGGATGGCGTTCTGCACGACCGCCACACCCGATGCGCGTCGAGTCCGGCGGCATTCACCGAGCCCGCAGTGGACCCGGGTATCCTGTTGCGATGCACCACGCCACCCGCCCGGCCATCGCCGCAGTGTTGTTCACTTTCTGCGGCGTCGCGCATGCGGCGAAGATCGCCGATGTCCGCATCAATGGTCTTGACGACGCCATGACCGCCAACGTGCGCGCCGCGCTGTCGCTGGAAGACGCCAGGGGAAAACAGGTGTCGGATGCACGGCTCGATTACCTGCTGCGCGTGGCCGAGGACGAAACCCGCGAGGCGCTGGAGCCGTTCGGTTACTACTCGCCCGATATCTCGATCAGCGAAAGCGGCGCCGGTGCCGCGCTTGCGGACGATGCGCCGGTCAGTGTCACCATTACCGTGCGTGCCGGCGAGCCGGTGCGGGTACGCAGCGCCAGGGTCGCGATCGAAGGCGGTGGCGACGACGACCGTTATCTGAAGGAAGAGCTCGACGCGTTCTCGCCCAAGGTCGGCGATGTTTTCGAACACACGCGCTACGAACAGAGCAAGGCCTTCATCACCCGCCGGCTCGCCGAGCGCGGTTATTTCGACGCCGATTTCGCCGCGCGCAGGGTCGAAGTAACGCGCGCGGAGAAAGCGGCCGACATCGATCTGCGCTGGAACAGCGGCGATCGCTACGAGATGGGCGAGATCACGTTCGAGCAATTGCCGAAACCCGCGATCCGCGAATCCTTGCTGCGCGAATTCGTCTACTGGGATGAGGGCGATTACTACCACCAGGGCCGTCTCGACCGTTTGCGCAAATCGCTGGGCGGCCTGGATTATTTCAGCCGCATCGATATCGAACCGCAGCCGGAGAACGCGGTCGACGGCCGGGTGCCGGTGAAAGTCCATCTCACGCCGGCCAAGCGCAGCATCTACAGCGCCGGCCTGAGTTACGGCACCGACAGCGGCGCCGGCGTGTCGCTGGGGCTGGAACGGCGTTATCTGAATTCGCGCGGACACAAGGCGCTGGCGCAGCTCGACTACGCCGAGAAGCGCAAGACCCTGACCCTGCAGCATCGCATCCCGGCGTTCGCGTGGCGTGACGGCTGGTACACCACCAGTCTGCAGGCCTACGACGAGCAGACCGAGTACATCGATACCCGCCGCTACGAAGCGGTGTTCAGCCGCAACGGGCAATACAACCGCAATCTCAATCTGGTCGCTTCGGTGCACGCGCTGCAGGAACGTTGGGCTTACGCCATCGACGATCGCCTGCGTCCGGTCACGCTGTATCGACAAGCCACGTATTTCTATCCCTCGATCGTCGCCGAATACATCAACGCCGACGACCGGATCCAGCCGCGCGATGGCTACGGCGCGACCGCCACGCTGCGCGGCGGGCTGGATGGCGTGGGTTCGGACGCCAATTTCGCGCAGTTGCACGTGCGCGGCAGTTGGTTCAAGGGCCTGGGTGCGCGCAGCCGTCTGATCGTGCGCGGCGAAGTCGGCGCGACGTTCACCGATGAACTGGTCGATATTCCGCCGACGCTGCGCTTCTATGCCGGCGGCGACCGCAGCGTGCGCGGTTACGAATGGCGCGAGATCGGTCCGCGCATCAATGCGGTACCGGGTCGCGACGATTTCGCGCTCGGCGCGAAGAACGTGGTCACCGCGAGCGCCGAGTACGAGCAATACCTCAACGACAGCTGGGGCTTCGCCGCGTTCGTCGATGGCGGCAGCGCTTTCGATGGTCAACTCGACCGCTGGCGCAAGGGCGTCGGTCTGGGCCTGCGCTGGAAATCGCCGGTCGGACCGCTGCGCGTGGATATCGGGCGCGGACTCGACGATCCGGATTCGTCGTTCACGCTGCACGTCAATCTCGGCGCGGATCTGTGAAGCCATGAAGGTTCATTCGTGCGGGAAAAACAGCAGGTCGTTCCCGCGAACGCGGGAACCCAGTGTCTTGACTGAAAGACGCCAACAAAGTCGCTGGGTGACCAGCCTTCGGCTGTTGAAAAACACTCCCGCGTTCGCGGGGACGACGGCTGATGTTCTCGCATGTGTCCGCGCATGAGCGAAATCGCATCCGCGCAGGAAGAACGCGAGGCGCGCATCGCCGAGCTGCGCATGCGTCGGCGCGCGCGCGCGCGGTGGCTGGCGACGCGCAGCCTGCTGTCGATCGTCGTCATGAGCGTGCTCGCGGTGCTGCTGCTGTACTTCCTGTTCAACACCCTGCGCGGACGCGATGTGCTGTTGAACCAGATCGTCGAGCGTCTGCCGGAGGGCGACGAGCTGACCTGGTCGCGCGCCGAAGGTCCGGCCTCGGGGCCGATGACCCTGCACGATCTGCGCTATGTGCATCGCAGTTGTCCTGACCGCGACGGCGAGCCGGTCGCATGGCCCGGCTGCAAGACCGCGCTGCTGACAACGTTCACCGCGAAGCGCGTCGTGCTCGATCCGATGCTGCAGCCGCTGCTGGGCCGCCGCCTGCGTCTCGAAGCCATGCAGGTGTCGGGCGCGACCCTGGTGCTGCCCGAGAGCGATGAGCCGTTCGAGCTGCCGCGCTGGCCGGAATCGCTGCCCGCGATCGCGCCGCCGCTGGCGCTGGAAGCCGATGCGATCGAGATCGACGATCTGCGCGTGCTGCGCGCGACCGCACCACAGCCGACATCGATCCTCCATCTGCGCAGGCTGCGCGGTGGACTGGTCGCCGAAGACGGCCGCCTGCATCTCGAACGCATCGTCGCCGACAGCGATCGCGGCCGTTTCGCGGTCCATGGCGACTACGCACCGCGCGACCGCTATCGCATGCATCTCACCGCGAGCGCGGTGCTGCCGGCTGCGGCGGGACGCACGCCGGCGCGGTTGGGTCTGGCCGCGCGCGGCGATCTGCGCAAACTCGATATCGCGCTCGCCGGCAACGCACCCGCACCGATGAAGGCGCGACTGCGGCTGGAAGGCGAAGCGCAGCCGCGCTGGCGTTTCGAGGCGAACAGTACGGCGGTGACGCTCGCCGCGCTGCTGGGCAACGACGACGATGCCGCGCCGTACGCGTTCGATCTGCGCGCCGATGGCGTCGGCGGTCATGCGAACGTGCAGGGTCGCATCGCGCAGGGCGAGCCTTCGAAGGGAGGCTTCACGGCGACCGTACTGCCATCGAAAATTTCGGTCGACGGCCAGGTGTTGCTGCTGTCGCCGCTGTCGCTGGAATTGCTCGGCGGCACGGTCGCGGCGAACGGTCGCGCCGATTTCAACCATCCCGCCGATGCGCGTTTCGACGGCACGGTGCAGGCGCGCAAACTGCGCTGGCAGGGCGATACCAGGGATGCGGTCGCCGTGATCGGCGACGGCGATTTCAAGCTCGCCGGCCGTCTGCGCGACTGGACCGCGCAGGGCGACGCAACCCTGCTGCGCGACAATGAGCGCGCGGTGATCGCGTTGAAAGCGCGCGGCGACGACAAGACCGCGCATATCGACACGCTGCGCGCGACGATGCCGACCGGGCGTCTCGACGGCAGCGGCCAGCTCTGGTGGCAACCGACGCTGCGCTGGCAGGCCGATGCGCGGCTTGCGGGTTTCGATCCCGGCTATGTCCTGCCCGATTGGCGCGGCGCGGTGAACGGCCGTCTGCGTTCGAACGGCGAGACGCGAGGCGACGGCGGACTCGATGTGCGCGTGGAGGCGAACGAACTCGGCGGTCGCCTGCGCGGACGCGCTTTGAGCGGACGCGCGAACATGCTCGCGCATCTGCCCGCGAGCGAAGGCGATTCCATGGGTGCGGAAGGTGCCGACTTCGAGGGGGAAATCGCATTGGGGCTCGGCGGCAGCCGCGTCGACGCCAAGGGTCGCGTCGCCGATACGCTGGACGTCGAAGCGACATTCTCGCCGCTGCAGTTGAACGATCTGCTGCCGACCGGCGAAGGCGTGCTGCGCGGGACGCTCAAACTTACTGGCGCGCGCATGCAGCCGAATATCGATGTCGATCTCGCCGGCCAGTCGCTGCGCTGGGACGATTGGCGCGCGGGTTCGCTGCGTGCAAGCGGCCGTTTGCCGTGGCGCAGCGGCGCCGAGGGCGCATTGAGTATCGATGGTGAGGATGTCGACGCGGGACTCGCGTTCGCGCGTCTGCATGTGGACGCGCGCGGCGCGGTCGAAGCGCTGCGCATCGACGGCGATGCCGACACCGGATTCGGCGCGCTCGTATTGGCCGGCGACATCGCGAAACGCGGCACGCAGTGGACCGGCGCACTGGATGCACTGCGCTTCGCGCCGACCACCGGCCCGGCATGGGCGCTGCAGTCGCCCGCGCGGTTCAGTGCGACGCCATCGCCGCGCGGCATGCGTCTGCAGATCGCATCGAGTTGCTTC
>JBAQRU010000177.1:0-9669 GCA_049296025.1 Lysobacteraceae bacterium
GCCCAAATCGGCGCGGATCTGCAGCGCGCGCAGTCGCCCGGACAACGGCTTGCGGGCGAGCCTGCCGAGTTTGCCGTCGATCAGCGCTTCGGTGGCCGCGACCACGCGTTCGGACGAACGACCATCCCGGTACGGATGGATCGCATTCGCGTAGTCGGCCAATGCCTCGCGCAGCGATGGGCCCGGCGCGAACGCCTGCGCCAGCATCGCCGGCAGCTGCGACGGATCGTCGAAATCGAGCATGTGCGGCTTCGGCGCGCGGTTGCGAAAGGTCACCACCGGTTTGTGCTGGACCACGAATTCCGAAACCACCGACGTCGTATCCGCCACCAGCACATCGGCGGCGCGCTGCGCGGCCATCAGCTGCTCGGTTTCGACGAAAGCCGCGTTCGGCCCGACGAGGCTGCGATAACGGTCGAACAGCCCGGGCGCGCATTTCGGGTGCAGGGTCAGCAGCCAGTAACGCTCGCCGCGTGCGATCTCGGCGGCGATGGCGTCGAACAGGTGCGGCGCGGCGCTGAGGCGTTCGGTGAAGGTGGAGGCGAACAGTACGGTCGGTCGCCCGTTCGCGCGCGCGCGCAGGGCGGCGGACGCACCACCGTCGTCGCGGAACAGCGGGTCGAGCTTCGGCCAGCCGGTTTCGACCACCGCGAAATGCGGGTGCTGCGCGGCCAGTGCGCGGAACGGTGCGGTTGTCGCCGGGCCCTGGGTGCAGTAGAGGTCGAACAGGCCGCGCACCCGGAAATGCCCGCGCGCGTCGTCGCGCTTTTCCACGTTGAAGCCGTGGAACAACTGCACTTTCGGGCCGCTGAGGAAGGTCGGCACCCAGTTCGCGGCCGAAAACACCGCGCGTGGTTTCAGCGCCACCGCTTCGCGCAGATTCACGCTGCGCACCGGCGCGGACAGGCGCGCGCCGTCGGCGCCGTCGACCAGCCACGCGGACACGCCGTGCCCCGACGCTTGCAGCGCATCCGCCAACGGCTGCAGGATGGGCAGCGCATAGCGCTCGGTCGCGAACAACAGGTACTCCGCCATCAATACGTCCCCACCCGCTTCGGACCCGCCGATTTCGGGGGTCATTATCACGTTCAACGAGGCCGACCGCATCGGCGACTGCCTCGCCTCGCTGGCGTTCTGCGCGGAGATCGTGGTCGTGGACTCCGGTTCGACCGACGACACCCGCGCGATCGCCGAAGCGGCGGGCGCCCGGGTGCTGGTGCGGCCGTTCGACGGGTTCCGCAGCCAGAAACAGTTCGCGGTCGATCAAGCGACCCACGACTGGGTGCTGTGTCTCGATGCCGATGAACGCGTCGGCCCTGAACTGCGCGCATCGATCCTCGCCGCACGCGATGGCGGTTTCGCCGATGCCGCCGGCTACCGGTTCGCGCGGTTGAGCGAGTATTTCGGCAAGTTCCTGCGGCGCGGCAACGCCTATCCCGATCGGGTGCTGCGCTTGTTCGACCGCCGTCGCGGCGGCTGGCGCGGCGACCGGGAAATCCACGAGGCCGCCAGCGTCGATGGCGCGGTACGCACCCTGGCCGGCGATCTGACCCATTACCCGTATCGCTCGCTGATGCAGCAATTGAGCAAGACCGAGCGTTACGCGCGGATGATGGCCGAGTACGAATTCTCGCGCGGCAAACGCGCCTCGCTGGCCAAGCTGATCTTTTCTCCGGCGTGGCGGTTCTGGCGCGGCTACGTGTTCCGGCTCGGGTTTCTCGATGGCTGGCACGGTCTGGTCTATGCCTACGTCCGCGCCAATTACGTGCGTCAGAAAACGATCATGCTGTGGCTGCTTCAGGAAGGACGACCGCTGGATACGCCTGGACGCTGACATGTGACTGAGTGCGCGGTTTCACCCTTCGCTCGCGTTCCGGCGGCCGATCCACGAAAATACCGCGACGGTGGGGGGCCGTTGATTGTGGCGTCCTGTTCGGCTCAGGAATGCCATCCCAATTCATTCAAGGACTTCCGTCTGCATGGTTCGTATGCTCATCACCGGCGGCGCCGGCTTTCTCGGCTCGCATCTGTGCGATCGCCTGCTGGACGACGGTCATGATGTGATCTGCGTCGACAATTTCTTCACCGGCAGCAAGCGCAACATCGCGCACCGCCTGAACCATCCGTACTTCGAGCTGATGCGTCACGACGTGACCTTTCCGCTGTACGTCGAAGTCGACCGGATCTACAACCTCGCCTGTCCGGCCTCGCCGGTGCACTACCAGCATGATCCGGTGCAGACCACCAAGACCAGCGTCCACGGCGCGATCAACATGCTCGGTTTGGCCAAACGCCTGAAAGCGCGGATCCTGCAGGCCTCGACCAGCGAGGTCTACGGCGATCCGGAAGTGCACCCGCAGACGGAAGGTTACTGGGGCCGGGTCAATCCGATCGGCATCCGCAGCTGTTACGACGAAGGCAAGCGCTGCGCGGAAACCCTGTTCTTCGATTACCACCGCCAGCACGACCTCGATATCAAGGTCGTGCGCATCTTCAACACCTACGGCCCGCGGATGCACCCCAACGACGGCCGCGTGGTCAGCAATTTCATCGTCCAGGCGCTGCGCGGCGAAGACATCACCATCTACGGCGATGGTACCCAGACCCGCAGCTTCTGCTACGTCGACGATCTGATCGAAGCCTTCGTGCGGATGATGGACACCGAGGCCGGCTTCACCGGCCCGATCAACATCGGCAACCCGGGCGAGTTCACCATGATCGAACTCGCCGAACTGGTATTGAAGCTGGTCGGCGGCCGCTCGAAACTGGTGTTCCGGCCCCTGCCTTCCGACGATCCGCGCCAGCGCCAGCCCGACATCGCGCTGGCCCGCTCGAAACTGGGCTGGGAACCGAAGGTCGCGCTGGAAGACGGGTTGAAGGAAACCATCGCCTACTTCCGGCGCACGCTGGACAGCGGTACCGCGGCATGAGCACGACCTTCGCCGTCATCGTCACCAGCTACAACTACCGCAACTTCGTCGCCGAGGCGATCGACAGCGCGCTGGCGCAGGCCCGTGCGCCGAAACAGATCATCGTCGTCGACGATGGCTCCACCGATGGTTCGCAGGACTATCTGCGCGAGCGCTACGGCCACGATGCGCGGGTGACGCTGCTGTGCGGCGAGAACGGCGGCCAGCTGGTGGCGTTCCAGCGCGGCGTGGCGGCGAGCGACGCCGACGTGCTGTGCTTTCTCGATGCCGACGACCGCTGGGGGCCGGACTATCTGGCGAAGATCGGCGAGGTCTACGACAGCCGCAAGGACGTCGGCTTCGTGTTCAGCGACATCATGCTGTTCGGCGACGAACAGCGCCGGATCGGTTATGCCGACAAGGCCGTCAATCTGGGTTACACCGCGATCAGCACCTGGGCGTTGGCCCATTGGTACGGCGCGCCGACGTCGGCGCTGTCGATGCGGAAGCACTACGCGCAACGCTCGCTCGATCTGCCCGAGCAGCTCTACCGCACCTGGAAACTCTGCGCCGACAACTGTCTGGTCTACGGTGCCAGCCTGTTCGCTGCGCATAAATACTTCCTGCCCACCGGCGATGTCGGCTATCGCATCCATGGCAACAATGGCTGGTGGTCGAATCGCGGCCCGACCTCGAATTTCCTCAACCGCCTGCATTCGCGCGGCCTGATCGGTCACTACGCGCGCGTGGCCGGCATCGACGATTCGTGTCTCGAACTGGCGAAGCTGGAATACAAGACCAAGCCTGCGCCGGACTGGGCCGAAACCAAGCGTTACATGCGCCTGTGCATGCGTGGCCCCGCGCCGTTGTGGAAGCGGCTGGAGCGTGCGTTGAGCATTCTCGGCGGCCGCAAACGTGCGCGCTGACGGGTTGTCGACCCACCGCGCGCCCATCGATCGCCTGCCCGCATGAAGATCCTGCTCACCAATTTCCACGAAGGCGACGGCGGCGGCCACACCACGTACCTGATGGCGTTGGCGCGCGGGCTTCGCGACCGGCACGAGATCCATGTCGCCGCGCCGCCCACCAGCCGGCTGTTTCTCGAGGCGGCCACGGTCGAGGGCATCCGCACTGTCGCGCAGCCGTTTCCGAACGGATTGGGCAAGCTCACCGCATCGCTGCGCGCGCGCCGGCAACTGCACGCCTATCTGCGCCAGCACGCGTTCGACATCGTCCACGTCAACGGTTCGGCCGACCACCGGCTGGTGCTCGCGGCACTACGCGGCGCGGAATACGCGCCACGCATCGTGCTGACCAAACACAATTCGAAACCGATCGCCGGGTTCGGGCATCGCTGGCGCGCCAAGCGCACGCATCTGGTGCTCGCGGTGAGCGACTACACCCGACACATGCTGGAAACCAGCGCGTATGCAGGTCTGCCGATCGTGACCGTGCGCAACGGCGTGGACACCGGGTATTTCCACCCATGGCCAGCGGACGCGGTGGCGGCGGAACGCGCGCGCCATGCCGAGGATGCGACGCTACTGCTCGGCAGCAATGCCGGTACCGCCGATCACAAAGGCTGGATGGACCTGATCGAAGCGGTCGCCATGCTCGATGACGACAAGAGGCGCCAGGTGCGGGTGCTGCTGTGCGGCAAGCCGCTGTCGCCCGCGCAGTCGGCGCGGCTGGAGGCGCTCGGCCTGCGCGATCGCGTTCGCCATCTCGGCATGCTCGACGACGTGCGGCCGATGATCGCCGCCATCGATGCCGGCTTCGTGCTCTCGTATGCGGTGGAAACCATTTCGTTCGCCTGCCGCGAAATGATGGCGATGGGCAAACCGGTGTTGATCAGCGACTACGCGGGCCTGCCGGAGAACATCGAACCCGGCGTCGACGGCTGGTGCGTGCCGGTCCGCGACCGTGCGGCGATCGCGCGGGCCGTGGCGGAGATGCTCGAAGACCCGGCGCGGCTTGCGGACATGGGCTGCCATGCCGCCGGCCATGCCGAACGGGAATTCGGCCTGGCAGGCTTCGTTTCGAGCACCGAAGCGGCCTATGCCACCGTGCGTTCCGGGCGATCGTTCGCGGAGTGATCGTCCGCGACGACTGCGGCACGCGATGCCGGGCGCGTCTATCCTGCCGGGCATGAAGTTCGATTTCGACAACCGCCTGCTCGCCGAACTGCCGGGCGACGCCGAAACAGGTCCGCGCCGCCGCGAGGTACGCCACGCGCTGTGGTCGCGCGTATCGCCCACGCCGGTCGTTGCGCCGCGCACGCTGGCGGTTTCGCGCGAAATGGCGGACATGTTGGGTCTGGGCGAAGCGGACGTCTTGTCTGGGGATTTCGCGCGGGTCTTCGCCGGCAACATGCTGCTTCCGGGCATGGACGCGTTCGCGACCAATTACGGCGGCCACCAATTCGGTCACTGGGCCGGGCAGCTCGGCGACGGCCGTGCGATCAGCCTGGGCGAAACCGTCAACGCCACCGGACAGCGCTGGGAGCTGCAGTTGAAGGGCGCGGGCCCGACGCCGTATTCGCGCAGCGCCGATGGCCGCGCGGTGCTGCGCTCGTCGATCCGCGAATTCCTGTGCAGCGAGGCCATGCATCACCTCGGCGTGCCGACCACGCGCGCGCTGTCGCTGGTCGCCACCGGCGAGGACGTGGTCCGCGACATGTTCTACGACGGCCACCCGAAGCCCGAACCCGGCGCAGTGGTCTGCCGGGTCGCGCCATCGTTCCTGCGCTTCGGCCATTTCGAGTTGCCGACGTCGCGTGGCGAAGCGGAGGTGCTGCGACAGTTGCTCGATTTCGCGATCCGTCGCGATTTCCCGCATCTGCAGGGCAGCGGCGAGACGCTGTACGCCGACTGGTTCACCGAAGTTTCCACGCGCACCGCGCGACTGATGGCCGAGTGGATGCGGGTCGGTTTCGTCCATGGCGTGATGAATACCGACAACCTGTCGATCCTCGGCCTGACCATCGATTACGGCCCGTATGGCTGGATCGATGCCTATGACCCGGACTGGACACCCAACACCACCGATGCTGGCGGGCGTCGCTATCGCTTCGGCTGGCAGCCGGCGGTGGCGCGCTGGAATCTGGTGCGGCTCGCACAGGCGATCGCGCCGCTGTTCGCGGGCGGTGAGGCGCTGCAGGCGGGTATCGATGCCTTCGGCGCTGCCTACAGCGCGGCGGATCGCGACAACATCGCGCGCAAGCTGGGTTTCGAAACCTGCCGCGACGACGATGCCGCACTGATCCGCGACCTGCATGCATCGATGCAGGAAGCCGAAGTCGACATGACCCTGTGGTTCCGCGCGCTGATGGACTTCGATGCCGATGCGCCGACGCTGGCGCCGTTCGAGCACGCGTTCTACGACGAGGCAAAGCGCGACACCCATGGGTCGCAGTTCGACGACTGGCTGCGGCGCTACGCCGCGCGGCTGCGAGACGACCCGCTGCCGGTTGCGGAGCGTCGCGAGAAGATGCGTCTGGCCAATCCGAAGTACGTGCTGCGCAACTATCTGGCGCAGCAGGTCATCGATCGTGCCGAAGCCGGCGACACCGAAGGCATCGCTGAACTGCTTGAAGTCATGCGCCGGCCTTACGATGAGCAACCGGGCAACGAACGTTTCGCAGCAAAGCGCCCCGACTGGGCGCGCGATCGTGCGGGCTGTTCGATGCTGTCGTGCAGTTCCTGAATGCCCGCGCAGTTTTCAACGGGCACGACATCCCAAAAGGCGTCATCCCCGCTTTACCAGCCATACGGCTGTTGAAAA
The DNA here is from genome assembly GCA_049296025.1 of Lysobacteraceae bacterium. GTDB lineage: Bacteria > Pseudomonadota > Gammaproteobacteria > Xanthomonadales > Xanthomonadaceae > Lysobacter_I. The sequence goes on from JBAQRU010000177.1 coordinate 6,693, forward strand.
CCGCGGGGATGACGATCAAGAGCGGTGACAGCGCAAGCCTGCGTTTACTTGCCTTTCTTTTCCTTCTTTTCCGCACGCTTCTCTTTCAGCGTCTTTTCCGGTTTCTTCTTTTCCTGCTTCTTCTGATCCATGCCTTTGGACATGATGGGCTCCGCTTGATGGCTGATCGAAAGCCAAGCGTACTGCGGCAGGGTGCAGCCGGTAAACTAGGCGGATGCCCATCCTCACTTTGAATGACGTCGATTTCGGCGTCGGCGGCCCGCTGTTGCTCCAAGGCGTCGATCTCGCGATCGAGCCCGGCGAGCGCATCGCCCTGATCGGCCGCAACGGCGCCGGCAAATCCACCCTGCTGCGCCTGCTGGCCGGCGAGCACAAGCCCGACGACGGCGAAATCCGCATCGAGGGCGGCGTGCGCATCGCCCGGCTGGAGCAGGAGGTGCCGGCCGGCGCCGCCGGCAGCGTGTTCGATGTGGTCGCCGACGGTCTGGGCGAGATGGGCCAGCTGCTCGCCGACTATCACCACCTGATCCATGCCGACGAGCTCGACACCGACGCCCTGGCGGCGGTGCAGACCAGGATCGAGGACGGCAATGGCTGGTCGCTGGACCAGCGCGTGACCGAAACCCTGACCAAGCTCGATCTGGACGGCGACGCCGACTTCACCCGGCTGTCCGGCGGCATGAAGCGCCGGGTGCTGCTGGCGCGCGCGCTGGTCTCGGCGCCGGACCTGCTGCTGCTGGACGAACCCACCAACCATCTCGACATCGCCGCCATCGATTGGCTCGAAGGCTTCCTGAAGGCGTGGCAGGGCGCGCTGATCTTCGTCACCCACGACCGGCGCTTCCTGCGTTCGCTGGCCACCCGCATCGTGGAAATCGATCGCGGCCAGCTGAGCAGCTGGCCCGGCGACTGGGACAACTACGTCCGCCGCCGCGAAGAGCGCCTGAACGCCGAGGCGCAGGAGAACGCGCGCTTCGACAAGATGCTGGCGCAGGAGGAAATCTGGATCCGCCAAGGCATCAAGGCCCGCCGCACCCGCGACGAGGGCCGCGTGCGCAGGCTCAAGGCGATGCGCGACGAGCGCGTGCAGCGGCGCGACCTGTCCGGCAACGTGCGCATGGAAACCGCGCAGGCCGGCGCATCGGGCAAGAAGGTCATCGAAGCGAAGGACGTGTCGTTCGCGTACGGCGAGCGCGTGCTGCTCAAGAACTTTTCCACCACCATATTGCGCGGTGATCGAATTGGCCTGATCGGCGCCAACGGCAGCGGCAAGACCACTCTGCTCAAACTGCTGCTGGGCGATCTGCAGCCGCAGTCGGGCGAGATCAAAATCGGCACCCAGCTGCAGGTCGCGTATTTCGACCAGTACCGCGCCACGCTGCGCGAAGACTGGAGCGCGCTGGAGAACGTGTCCGAAGGCAAGGATTTCGTCGAGATCAACGGCAAGCAGAAGCACGCCATCGGCTATTTACAAGACTTTCTGTTCACGCCGGAGCGCGCGCGCGCGCCGATCACCCGTCTCTCCGGCGGCGAACGCAACCGGCTGCTGCTGGCGAAACTGTTCGCGCAGCCGTCGAACCTGCTGGTGATGGACGAACCGACCAACGACCTCGACGTGGAGACGCTGGAGCTGCTGGAAGAATTGCTCGGCGAATATCCCGGCACGCTGCTGCTGGTGAGCCACGACCGCGACTTCCTCGACAGCGTCGTGACCTCGACCCTGGTGATGGAAGGCGACGGCCGCGTCGGCGATTACGTCGGCGGCTACAGCGACTGGCTGCGCCAGCGCCCGACCCGGGGCGAATCGGCGCGGGCCACGGCCGCAGCCGCACCAAAAGAGAAAACGGTTGAAGCGCCCGCGCCTGCGGCGATGCCCACCACCGCCAAGCGCAAGCTCAGCTACAAGGACCAGCGCGAACTCGAACTGCTGCCGGCGCGCATCGAAGCACTGGAAACCAAGGTCGCCGAGATGACCGCCGCCATGCACGATCCCGCATTCTTCCAGCGCGATCACACTTCGGTCGCCGCGCATAATGCCGAACTCGCGGCGACGCAGACTGCGCTGGAACAGGCCTACGCGCAGTGGGAAGCGTTGGAATCGGAATAATCTTCGATAGGGTGCGCCTCCGGGCTGAGGCATCACCACTTTTTGCTCAGGAAAATCAAACGAATCGATTGATCGGCAGTCGCCGTTCTTTTTACCCGTCGTTCCCGCGAACGCGGGAACCCAGTGTCTTTGCGCTGCACAGAAGCTCGAAAGTCGCTGGATCCCCGCTTTCGCGGGGATGACGACATTTTTTGGAAGCGCTCGAAAAAAGTGGGGATACCTCAGGCCGAAGCGCACCCAATTCATGCATAGCGTCGGGTTCAACCCGCGAACATCAACCCGTAATCCTTGGCGAACTGCGCGCAGCGTTCGCGCATCGCCGCCTGCTGCGCGGCCCTGCGCGAGGGATCGCTGACGACGAACTTCGCGCTGTCCGCAGCGAAACCGCACAATGCATCGATGACCCGGGCGATATCGTCCGCAGTCGCCGCGCGCACCGGGCGCAGATGATTGCGTGCCTCGGCGCCGCCATGATCCGTCCAGCGCGCGAGCCGGTTGCCGATGTTTTTTGCGAACGGCAACGCACGCAGGAGTTCGACGTCCACTTCCGCGGCATCGAGGGTCATGCCGAGGGTGTCGAGCCAGTCGCCCCATTTGAAATCGTTGAAGCGCCGCGCCAACACCACCGCGCGCCACGGAATGCCGAGCGTGTCGGCGAAGATCGCGCCGTGCAGGGATTCGGTGAGCACGCGTTCGCAGCTGGCGAGTGCGGCAGTGACCGCTTCGGGCGACTGGCGCGGATCGATCGGAAACAGTCCCGCGTCGCGCGCGATCGCCTCCCAATCGGCGCCGTCATAACTTTTGTGATGCGGCATCAGGCCGATGCGGCCGGGCACCGGCGCATGCGCGCGGCGCAGGCCCGACCACAGC
>JBAQRU010000178.1:0-6350 GCA_049296025.1 Lysobacteraceae bacterium
GTTGATCGCGGCGAGATCGCGCGTGGACACCGGCAGGAACGCCCAGAACGGCACGCGGTCCTTGGCCCAGCGCTCTGCGGTCTGACTGAGGATTTCGAGCACCGCGTCGAACGTGTCCGGTTCCTGCGCGCGCCAATCCGCCGTGTTCTCCAGGACCAGCACGTAACCTTCCGACGGCAACCACGACAGATCGCCCAGGCAATCGGCCAGCGCATCGAGGTTTTCGCCGAACCAATCGGGAAAACACAGCACCTCCGCGATCTCGCACATCGCCGCGTCGGCATCGGCGCAGGCGCGCAGATCCACCGGCAGCACCGCGAACTGCAGCGTGCCGCCGGCTTCCACCAGCGCCTCGCGGTCGCGCGCGTCGACGAAATACGCGCCGGCCTGGGTGGCGTCGGCCAGCAGCGTGCCCAATTCGATATCGTTCATTGCGGCGTCTCCCTGCCGTCGAGCCTGCTGTCATCGCGCGTGAAGCGGCGAAAGCTGGCGTAGTGATCGTCGGTGTAGAAATATTCCACCGGCGGACGACCGCCGACGATGATCCGCCGCGCGCCGCGATCGCGCGATCCCGGGGTTTCAACGGTGTATTCGCGGTAGTAACCGCGCGACTGTTGCGGCAGCCGGCGTTCGCGATTGCCGAACACGCCATCGTCCTGACGATACGGATACGGACCGCCGCGTTCGATCAAGCGCAAGGTCTCGATCGCTTCTTCGGGCAGGAATGCGGGATGCGCCGTGTCCGGCGTTGCGGTCGCCACCCCGGCCATCGGCGGTGGTGTTTCGAGCGACGACGTGTCGCGCGGCTGCGTTTCGCTGGCGGATTGCGTGCGCGTCGTGTTCGCCCGTTCGCTGGCGACGGGCGTGCCCGGAACGATGTCGTCGAGCCCGATGCCGTTCGGCGCGCGGAAGCTGGTCCAAGCGAACGCGGCCAGCAGCGCAATCGCAACGACCGCCATCCATTTCGATCCCGATGCCGGTTTGCGCATCGCCTGTCTCCCTGCTCGAATGAGGGAGCAGTCTAGGCTTGCGGCGTGGTCCGTGCGCTGATACGCCTCAATAATTCGCGGCAGTGCGCTTCGCGGCGCACAGCGCGCGCATTCAACCGCAGGCGATCTCGATGATCTTCCCGGCGGCGTCCACGCGGATATTCAGACGGTCGCCGCGGTAGTCCATCGTCACCATCATGTCGGGCTTGATCACCCGCGCCGTTTTCGCTCCGCTCGCAGAGATCGCCGCCTGCACCGTGTCTTCGTCCGCTGTGCGGCCAACGAACCGTTGTGCCGGCTCGGCACTGCAGCTCTCGTCGAGGATTCCCGGTGCGACACGGATCTGTTCTTCGGGCGGCAATGGCCCGCTTTTCATCGGTGGTTTGCCGCCAGCGGCGCTTTCTCCGCTCTCCTCACCGCCGGGCGGTGGTTCGTTCGATGCCACCGGCGTGCAGGCGGCGACGGATAACAGCGCGAACAACGAAAGCGGTAACGGTGACATGGCGGCTCCTCCCTGGACGACGATCAAGATCGCGACGCCACTAAGGTAATCCATCCGCAGGATGCGGGGCTGAACGCGCACAGGGATCTGCGCGACGAGGCCCGGTGGGTGCGCAAAGCGCGGATTCTGCCGCCGAGGCGATCTGCAGTGGTTATTGGGGTTCGCCGTTCTGACCATGACTTCTTGCCTACTTGACGGGCCTGCCTGCTCGTTCTACAACTGTAGTACGACAGCTGTAGAACGACAGCTCTGCAACGAGAAACCCGAATGGCCGAAGACATCGTATTGAGCGACCTGCAGCTGGACCTGATGCGGGTGCTGTGGCGCGCCGGGGACCTGAGCGTGGCCGAGGTCACCGAGGCGCTGGCCGACCGCGGTCTGGCCCACACCACGGTGGCGACCCTGCTGACCCGGCTGGAGAAACGCGGCGCGGTGACCGCACGGCGCGATGGCCGGATGCTGGTCTACACCGCCAGCGTCAGCGAAGCGCAGGTGCGGCGGAACATGGTGTCGAGTCTGATCGCGCAGGTGTTCCGTGGCGACCCCAAAGCGCTGCTGGCGCACCTGGTGAGCGAGCGCGAAGTGGCGCAGGGCGATCTGGAACAGGTCCGCGCGCTGCTGCAGCGTGATGATGAAAACGGGAGTGCCTCGCCATGATCGAGTGGATCGAGAGTCTGTCGCTGTCGGCGCCGGCCGGCTGGCTGATCGCGTTCACCCTGCACGCCACGATGCTGCTGTCGGCGGTGTGGGCGATCGAACGGCTGGGGCTGCTGAAGCATCCGGGTTGGGCGGAATGGGCGTGGCGGTTCGCGCTGTTCGGCGCGTTCGTTTCGGTGTCGTTGGAGCTGATGCCATGGGCTGGCGTACGCGCGTCGCTGCTCGACGTTGTGCCGGTCACCGCGTCTGCAGAGGCTGCGGACATCGCGCACGCCGCCGGTACTCGCTCATCGCTGCCGCGCTCGGAAATCACCACGACGGCTGCGGCTTCCGATGCGCGGATTGCAAGCGCGCAGATCGTTTCGGCCCTGGAGCGGGATGCCTCCGCGCCGGTGGCATTGCCGATCGCCAACGATGCGATCTTCATCGGACTGATGCTATGGCTGTCCGGCACGCTGCTGCTGTTCGCGCGCGTGGCGTTCCAGGCGCTGGGACTGCTGCGCCTGCGCCGACGGCTGGCGCACGAGGGCACGCCTGCGGGCGCGATTCTGCAGCGCACGCTGCAGACGCTGTCGCAGGAGATGCACGTTCGCATACCGACGCTGCGTGTGCTGTCGGGGCTGACCAGTCCGCTGGTGCTGCCGGGTGCGGTGCTGCTGCCGTGCTGGGCCGAAGGACTGGATGCGCCGCAGCAGCGCGCGATGCTGGCGCATGAACTCGCGCATCTGCGTCGCCGCGACCCGCTGTGGCGGCCGTTGCAGCGTCTCGCGCTGGTGCCGCTGTTCTTCCATCCGCTGGCGTGGCACGCGCTGCGTCGTCTCGAAACTCTGGCCGAAACCCTGTGCGATGCCGCAGCGGTGGAACGCAGCGGCAACGGCCGGCATCTCGCCGAATGTCTCGCCGAATGTCTGGCGCGCAGCGCAGACGCCCATAACACCGATCATCGCGGCGCCGGCTGGGCGCTGGCGATGGCCGAACGCAGCGGCGGCATCGTCGACCGCGTCCGCACACTCCTGGAGAACTCGCAGATGAAATTTTCGACGATTCCGAAACGCTGGCGCTGGACCGCCGCCGCTTTCGCCTTGCTGGCGTTGATCGCATTGCCGGGCGTGATGGTGGTCAGCCGGCCCGGCATCCTGGCCGACGCGGTCTGGCAGCATGCGCTGTCGATCACCATCCGCCACAACGGCGACACCCTGACGATCCGTTCGTCCGCGCCAGCGCCGGGAGAAACCCTGCACGTGACGATCGACGGTGACGTGGCCTTCAACGCGGAAGAAAGCGATGTCGCACGCATGGGGCCGCGTGCCGTATTCGAGATCGAGCAGCGTCGTGCCGGGGTCACCCGCAGCCTGCGGATGGTGCCCGGCAAGAATGGTCCGATTCGCGAGTACAGCGTCGACGGCGTCGCCAGACCCTTCGATGCCGAAGCCAAAGCCTGGCTGGCGACAGCGATTCCCGATGTCTATCGCGCCAGCGGTCTGCAAGCCGAAGCGCGCGCGAAACGCATCCTCGCTCGCGGCGGTGCGGCGGCGCTGCTCGATGAGATCGGCATGCTCAAAAGCGATTTCGTGCGTGCGGCCTATCTGGGACAGTTCTTCGCACTGGCGCAGCCGGATCAGGCGCAGATGGCGAAGGCGTATGCGTTGATGCGCGACATCGGATCCGATTTCGAGAAGCGCCGCGCGCTGGAAACGGCGCTGGCGCGTCCGACGCTGGCGCCCGACCATCAGCTGGCATTGCTGTCCATCGCGGCGACGATCGATTCGGATTTCGAGCGCGCGGAGTGGCTGATCGAAGCGGCCGGAAAACTGCCGGTGAACGAGGCCAGCGTCGCCGAATGGTCGCGCGCCCTGCGCGGGCTGGACAGCGATTTCGAGCGCAGGCGCGCACTGGTCGCGGTGATCGAGGATGGCGCGCCGCGCGTCGAAGCCACAGCGCTCGCACTGCGGTCGATGCAGGGAATGGACAGCGATTTCGAACAGCGCTCCGTGCTGGAAGCCGCTGCCAAAACCGGTATCGCCCTGCAGGACAAGGATTATCTCGCCGCAGTCGAAACCATGGCCTCCGATTTCGAACGACGCGAAGCGCTGGTGGCGCTGATCCGCAGCACGACCCCGGATGTCGCGCGCAGCCAGAACATCCTGCGCAGCGTGCGCGGCATGTCCTCCGATTTCGAACGCAGCGAAGTGCTCAAAGCCCTGGCCAGCGCGATGCCGAACGACATGGCGTTGATCGAGGATTACCGCGCGGTCACCCGCGGCATGTCCGATGTCGAGCGCGCGCAATCCGAGAAAGCGCTGGACCGGTTTTATCCCGGCTGATGCTTGCGAAATACGAATGAACGAAGGCCCCGATCTCCCGGGGCCTTTTGTTGTTGACTGACGACTTGAACGCGTGCCTTCGCGTTATGCGTTGAATCCCTGCAGCAACTCCGCCTCGCGCGCTTTCGCCTTGTGCAGATGCGCTTCCTTCACGTGACCGTAGCCACGGATGTGCTCGGGAATGCTGGCGATCTCGGTGGCGAGCGCCACGTTGCCGGCGTCGAGCTTGTCCAGCAACAGCTTGACGGTCGCGAAATAGTCCTCGATCAGCTGGCGCTCCATCTTGCGTTCTTCGGTGCGCCCGAAAATATCGAACGCGCCGCCGCGCAGGAACCGCAGCTTGGCCATGAGCTTGAATGCGGTGAATACCCAGGGACCGTATTCCTTCTTGATCAGCTGGCCATCGGCGTTCTTCTTCGCCAGCAGCGGCGGCGCGAGGTTGAACTTCAGTGTGTAATCGCCTTCGAACTGCTGCGCGACCCGCTTCTGGAAATCGCCGCTGGTGTACAGGCGCGCGACTTCGTATTCGTCCTTGTACGCCATCAACTTGAACGCATAGCGGGCGACGGCTTCCGACAGATCGGTGGAGCCGGGCGCTTTCGCCTGTTCCGCCGCGCGCACCCTGGCGACCAGGTCGCCGTAGCGCTTCGCGTACACGATGTTCTGATAGTCGCTGAGAAAGCTGGTGCGCCGTGCGATCACTTCGTCCAGCGAACGCGACAGGCGCGCGTCGTCCAGCGGTTCGAACCAGTCGCGTTCGGTGGCGATGGCCGGCACGTGGCGCAGTTCGTCGGCGCTGCGCAGCTCGGCGCTGTGCGGGTCGAGGCCGGATTCATGGCCTTCCGATGCGGTCGGCGCCAGCAGCGGCAGCGCATGCGGCGTGCTTTCGGCGGCGGTCTGCGCATTGCGCACGATGCCGGCGGCATCGATCACCGCAGGCAGATCGATGACGGCGAGCCGGCCCCAGGCGAACGCGGTCTTGTTCATTTCGATCGCGGCGCCGTTGAGCTCCACCGCGCGCATGATCGCGTCGAAGGAAATCGGCACCAGACCCTGCTGCCACGCGTAGCCGAGCATGAACAGATTCGCGGCGATCGCGTCGCCCATCAGTGCGGTCGCGATTTGAGTGGCGTCGATGACCCGCAGCGCGGACGCCGGTGCATCGCGACCGCCCAGCGCGGCGCGCACGGCGGAGATGATGTCGGCGGCCGGGAACTGCATGTCCGGACGAGTGGTGAACGTGCCGGGCATCGCTTCGTAACTGTTGAGCACCACGTGACTGCGGCCTTCGCGGATTTTCGACAGCGCCCAGTAATCGTTGACGACCACCATGTCGCAGCCGAGCACGAGGTCGGCTTCGCCTGCGGCGATGCGCACCGCATGGATGTCCTCGGGTTTGGCGGCGATGCGGATGTGGGTGGTGACCGCGCCGCCTTTCTGCGCAAGGCCGGTCTGGTCGAGCACGGTCGCGCCCTTGTGTTCGAGGTGCCCGGCCATGCCCAGCAGCGCGCCGATCGTGACCACGCCGGTACCGCCGACGCCGGTGATCAGAATGTTCCAGGGCTTGTCGAGCGTGCTGGCGAACGTCGGCATCGGCAGGTCGGCAAGGCGATCTGCGTTGCCGGCTTTCTTGCCTTTCTTCAGCTGGCCGCCGTGCACGGTGACGAAGCTCGGGCAGAAGCCTTCGACGCAGCTGTAGTCCTTGTTGCAGTTGCTCTGATCGATGTCGCGCTTGCGGCCGTATTCGGTTTCCTTGGGCAGCACCGAGACGCAGAAACTCTTCACGCCGCAGTCGCCGCAGCCTTCGCAGACCAGCGAGTTGATGATGACGCGCTTCTGCGGATCGACGATCTTGCCGCGCTTGCGGCGGCGGCGCTT
>JBAQRU010000179.1:0-8891 GCA_049296025.1 Lysobacteraceae bacterium
TCGACAGCGCCGGATAGAGCAGCAGCTTGTACAGCGCGCCTGCCAGGCCGAGTGTCGCGACCGTCGCCAGCCAGAGACCGGCTGGCGATGTCAGCGCGATCGGTGTCTTGAAGCTGAGCCAGTGCAGGATCACGATCACGAACAGCGGCCCCGACAATTTGTGCCACCAGCGCCAGGTGCGATAGGGGATCCTGCGGTTCAAGGCCAGCAACACGATCAGCATCAGGGCCACGAAGCTCAATTGCCGCACCAGCCTGACGTAGAACGGCGGCAACGCGAGGATCGCGGCCGTGTCCCAACCTTGCATTCCGGCCTTGAACACCAGGTGCACCGACGCGAACGCCAACGCCCATACGCCAAGCCATTTGTGCGTTTCGTAAACCCGGTCCAGACCGCCGAATGCGCTTTCGACGACGGACCACCGTGCGCCCAGCAGCGCCGCTGCGGCCATCAGCACCAGCGCAACGACGCCGGAGGACAGGCTGAAAGCCGCCATTGTCAGACGCGTGCCTGCGGGCAGCTCCAGGGCCACGACCGCGAAACTCACCAGGACAAGGCCGGAGAGGAATGACCACGTGTTGAGGCGCATGGGACGGCGTCCTGCATGGCTGGCCAGCGGGATATCTGGCACCGATGGACCATAGCCCCTTCCGTGCGCGCCATTTTGATACCGCTCAAGACGCGCCACTTTGATGCAATAAGCCATGGAAATGATCGGGTTGCGTGCGAAATGCCCGAGCGTTTCGCGGCGCTATTCCGGACCCGCCGTCGCCGGCCCGATACGTGCGCAGACCCATCGGGACGTTCCGGATTCGGTGCCGATGGATCGTGGGTGGCCTCCCGCCCCTCGGGCACAGCTTGCTGCTCGCGCCCCTTGAAACCCGGCCGAAGCCCCCCATCTTTGGCCCGTCCCGAAATTCAGGGCGTTTTTTTGGCCGCGACTTTGGCACTCTCCCCGGGGGACTGCTAAAATCGCCGCCCTTTCTCCCATCAATCAACCACTTGCGAGGGTTCTCATGAATCTCAAGCCGCTCTACGACCGTGTGGTCGTCAAGCCGATCGAAGCCGAAGAAGTCACTGCCGGCGGCATCTATATCCCCGACAACGCCAAAGAAAAGCCGACCAAGGGCGAAGTGCTGGCCGTGGGCGAGGGCAAGGCGCTGGACAACGGCACCGTGCGTACCCCCAAGGTCAAAGTGGGCGACAAGGTGATCTACGGCCAGTACGCCGGTTCGGCCTACAAGCACGAAGGCGTCGAATACAAGATCGTCAAGGAAGACGACATCCTCGCGATCCTCGGTTGATCGCAGCGGTGCGCAGGGTGGGCTTGATGCCCACCGTGCAATCTTTCCGATAAAGCAAGGTTGCAGCGATCGAAACCGCTTCGATCCGCGTACGACGCGAACAGACATTCTGCAATGGTGGGCATCAAGCCCACCCTACGAATCCACAAATTTCTGGAGTTATCGCAATGGCTGCCAAAGATATCCGTTTCGGTGAAGACGCCCGCGCGCGCATGGTGCGCGGCGTCAACGTCCTCGCCAATGCCGTCAAGGCCACCCTCGGCCCGAAGGGCCGCAACGTCGTGCTCGAGAAGAGCTTCGGCGCCCCCACGATCACCAAGGACGGCGTGTCCGTCGCCAAAGAGATCGAGCTGGCCGACAAGTTCGAGAACATGGGCGCGCAGATGGTGAAGGAAGTCGCGTCCAAGACCTCCGACAATGCCGGCGACGGCACCACCACCGCGACCGTGCTGGCGCAGGCGCTGATCCGCGAGGGCATGAAGGCGGTCGCCGCCGGCATGAACCCGATGGACCTCAAGCGCGGCATCGACAAGGCCGTGGTCGCTGCGACCGCCGAGCTCAAGGCGATGAGCAAGCCGACCGCCGACGACAAGGCGATCGCCCAGGTCGGTACGATCTCGGCCAACTCCGATGAGTCGATCGGCAACATCATCGCCGACGCGATGAAGAAGGTCGGCAAGGAAGGCGTGATCACCGTTGAAGAAGGCTCCGGCCTGGACAACGAACTCGACGTGGTCGAGGGCATGCAGTTCGATCGCGGCTACCTGTCGCCGTACTTCATCAACAACCAGCAGTCGATGTCGGCCGAGTTGGATGACCCGTACATCCTGCTGCACGACAAGAAGATCTCGAACGTCCGCGACCTGCTGCCGGTGCTCGAAGGCGTCGCCAAGTCGGGCAAGCCGCTGCTGATCGTCGCCGAGGAAGTCGAAGGCGAAGCGCTGGCGACCCTCGTCGTCAACACCATCCGCGGCATCGTCAAGGTCTGCGCCGTGAAGGCGCCGGGCTTCGGCGACCGTCGCAAGGCGATGCTGGAAGACATGGCCATCCTCACCGGCGGCACCGTGATTTCCGAGGAAGTCGGTCTGTCGCTGGAGAAGGCCACGATCAAGGATCTGGGCCGGGCCAAGAAGATCCAGGTCTCGAAGGAAAACACCACGATCATCGACGGCGCTGGCGCCGGCGAAACGATCCAGGGCCGCATCAAGCAGATCAAGGCGCAGATCGAGGAAACCTCTTCGGACTACGACCGCGAGAAGCTGCAGGAGCGCGTCGCCAAACTCGCCGGCGGCGTTGCGGTGATCAAGGTCGGCGCCTCGACCGAAATCGAAATGAAGGAAAAGAAAGCCCGCGTCGAAGACGCCCTGCACGCCACGCGCGCCGCAGTGGAAGAAGGCGTGGTCCCGGGCGGCGGCGTCGCCCTGATCCGTGCACTGCAGGCCATCGCTGGCCTGAAGGGCGCCAACGAAGACCAGAACCACGGCATCAACATCGCCAAGCGCGCGATGGAAGCCCCGCTGCGCGAGATCGTCGCCAACTGCGGCGAAGAGTCGTCGGTGGTGCTGAACAACGTGGCTGAAGGCAAAGGCAACTACGGCTACAACGCCGCGACCGGCGAATACGGCGACATGATCGCGTTCGGCATTCTGGACCCGACCAAGGTCACCCGTTCGGCGCTGCAGAACGCAGCCTCGATCGCCGGTCTGATGATCACCACCGAAGCGATGGTCGCCGAAGCGCCGAAGAAAGACGACGCAGCTGGCGGCGGCATGGGCGGCGGCGGTGGCATGGGCGGCATGGGCGGTATGGATTTTTAATCGATCTTGCTGATCGATTAACCCGGGCTACGTACAGGCGAAGGCCATCCTTGGCCTTCGCTCGCTCCGCAGGATGTCGCGTTACAGAAACCCCGCAGCGATGCGGGGTTTTTCTTTGTCGCCGTGGCGAAATTCAGTGGCAAGTGGTGTAGCAGGAGATCGCACCGAACGCGTAATCGTCGGCGGCCTCTGTCCATTCGTCGCCGCAGGCGCCGAGCTGCGAATTGTGGTCGCGATTGCAGATGTCGTGATCGAGGCAGTCCTGGTACCAGGCGCCCAGACCATCCGCGACGCCGCAGCCCGCACCGCAACGGCCCGGGCAGGAACTGGCGCCGCAGCCATAGGCCACGGATTTGCTGCTGTAGCCGTGTGAGGGGCAGTAGTCGTGCGCGGAAGCGCGATAGAACACCTGGTTGCTTCTGCAGACATCGACGATGTTGTGCAGATTGGTGAAGCTGCCGCCGCCCTGTTCATTGCACGCCAGTGCGACGATCGGCGCCTTGGCCGCAGCTTGCGTGTCCGGTTGCCATGCGCCAGCGGCTGGCGTCTTCTGCACCGGCGGTGCGATGGCCGGCGCGTCGCTGCGCCGGACGACCCATTCCGCTGCGAAGGCCTTGCCCAGCGGAATTTCCGAATACATTTCCGCCAGTCGCCACAGGAAATCCTGCGATTTCGGAAGTTGCTGGAAACCGCCCTGCTGCGACAGGCTGCGTCCGAGTTCCGCATGGAAACTCCTGAGCACCGAACGGTCGCTTTCATCGATCACCACCCGGTCGGCGGTATGGACCGTCATGATTCCGGCGGCATAGTCGATCTCGTGGTCGATCACGGCGCCGTTGATTTCCAGCCGGATCTGCACGCGCTGGGGCGCGGTGCCCTTGGTCGCGACGATGCCGGCGGACAGGCTGCGGGTCTGGAAGGACAGCGCGCCGGAAGCCGTCTGCAGATGGCCCGCGATGTCGTCGCTGCCGTCGGCGAGCGGATTCGCGCGCAACAGCCCGGCTTCGGCCACGATCTCGCGTGCGGGGGCCGATGCTGCGGCGATGCGGGTTTCGTCCGTGGCCGAAGCCGTCGTTGCGACATTCGAGGGGCCGGCGGCCCAGGCGTTGAACGCGGCCGATCCGATGAGGATCAGGGCTGACAATCGTTTCATGGAAACACTCCTTTGATGTGTGGTCTGTTGTCCGTAAACAGTGAAACGCGACAGCGCAGGCGACGCTACGGTGACATCGCCCTGCTTCAGAACATGTGAAGGCTGACCAGCGCCGCCGTTGCCATTCCGGCAGAGCGGTGACGGTGCACGGCTGGAATGCGTGCATGCGTGATCGCCTTCCAATGGCGTGGGTCCGTCTCCTGTACTGGATCGTATGCCTGGGGCGTGCATGAAGGGGGAATTGCACGAGGTGCCCTGCGACGTATCGAACGCTCGAACATGCGCGGGTGTTGGATGGGGTCTCGTGTAGCATTTCCCCGGGGGCGTCGCAAGCCGCAAGCCGCAGTCGACGCGATGGGGACGGTCCTGACAGGTGCAGGGGTCTTTCGTTTTGCGGTAGCGCGGGAGATCATCGAACAAAGCCCACTTCATCGAGATCGAACATGCCAGCAGCCAACGACGCCAAGACCGATGTCCTGATTCTCGGTGGCGGCCACAACGGACTCGTCTGCGCCGCCTATCTTGCTGCGGCGGGATTGAAGGTGCGGGTGCTGGAACGGCGCGGCATCGTCGGCGGCGCGGCGGTGACCGAGGAATTCCATCCGGGTTTCCGCAACTCGGTGGCGAGTTACACCGTGAGCCTGCTGAATCCGAAAGTGATCCGCGACCTGCGCCTGCAGGAACACGGTTTGCGTGTGGTGGAGCGTCCGTATTCGAATTTCCTGCCGCTGCCCGACGGCCAATCGTTTCGCCTTGGCGGCGAGCATGGCGCCGCTGATGTCGCGCGCTGGTCCAGGCGCGATGCGGAGCAGCTGCCGAAGTATTACGCGATGCTCGATCGCGTCGTCGTCGTGCTGCGCGAGTTGATGCTGCGCGCGCCGCCGAACGTGTCCGATCGTTTCGTGCTGGCCGATTGGCTGGCCTCGTTCTCGGTCGCGAAGCAACTGAAGACGCTGGACATGGCCGCGCGCCGCGATCTGCTCGATCTGTTCGCGAAATCCGCGGGCGATCTGCTCGATGGCTGGTTCGAAGGCGAGCCGTTGAAAGCCGCGCTGGGCTGGGATTCGGTGGTCGGCAATTTCGCCAGCCCGTATACGCCGGGCAGCGCGTATGTGCTGTTGCATCACGTGTTCGGCGAAGTGAACGGCAAGACCGGTGCGTGGGGTCACGCGATCGGCGGGATGGGCGCGATCACCCAGGCGATGGCGAAAGAATGCGCCACGCGTGGCGTGCGCATCGATACCGATGCCGAAGTCGCGCAGGTGCGGGTGAAAGATGGGCGCGCGGTGGGCGTCGTATTGGCCGATGGCACCGAAATCGCCGCGTCGATGGTGGTTTCCAACGTCAATCCGAAGCTGCTTTATCAGCGACTGATGCCGGCCGATGCGCTGGACGAAGACACGACCGCGCGGATCGCGCGCTACCGCTGCGGCTCGGCCACGTTCCGGATGAATGTCGCGCTGAGCGAACTGCCGGATTTCGCTGCAGCACCAGGCACGCATCTGCAGGCGCATCACCAGAGCGGCATTCTGATCGGCTCGTCGCTGCGCTATTTCGAGCAGGCGTATTTCGACGCCAAATCGAAAGAGCACAACGCCGGCTGGGCGCGAAAGCCCATCGTCGAGCTGGTGATTTCCTCGACCCTCGACGACACCCTGGCCCCGCCGGGTCAGCATGTCGCCAGCCTGTTCTGCCAGCACGTGCATCCCGACGTCGACGGCGGCTGGGATGCGCATCGCGAGACGGTCGCGAATCTGATGATCGACACGGTCGACGCCTGGGCACCGAACTTCCGGCGCAGCGTGTTGGGTTACCAAGCGTTGTCGCCTTTGGATCTGGAGCGCACGTTTGGCCTGATTGGCGGCGACATCTTCCACGGCGCGCTGGGGCCGGACCAGTTGTTCTCGGCGCGACCATTGCTGGGGCAGGGGAATTATCGCGGCGCGATTCCCGGGCTGTACCTGTGCGGCTCGGGCACGCATCCCGGTGGTGGTGTCACCGGTTTGCCGGGGCGCAACGCCGCGCGCGAGATCCTCCGCGATGCCGGGCGCGGGCCGCGACCGGACTGAGGTTTCTTCAATTCGTCACGGCCGCGCCCCGTATCCAAGGGCGCGCGCGGATCCGCTTGTACCGAGGTCGTAAGTACGCGGGTCGTCAGAGACCGTGATGCTTACCTTGCCAGGGCCGATAGCTTTCGCGCAGTTGCGCGATATCGGCCTGCATGTTGCCGCTGGTGTGGAAGACGGGCATCACCCCGATCACTTTGTCCGGGTAATGCAGGTACACCGGCACGATCGGCACATCGGCGGCGCTTGCGATCTTCCAGAAACCGATCCGCCAGCGCGCGACCTGTTTGCGGGTGCCTTCGGGCGCGATCCCGACCCAGCAGCGATCGCTTTCCTGCAGCAGCCGAACCGTCTGGTCGAACATGGTGTCGCCTGCCGCCGCGACCGCCGGGATGCCGCCGTAGCGTCGCAGGACGAAATTGAGCACCGGGATCTTGAACAGCACCTCCTTGCCCAGGATGCTGATATCCAATCCCATCGCGGTCGCCGCGAAATAGACCCAGATGCCGTCCCAGTTGGAGGAGTGCGGTGCAGCGATCAGCACCGCTTTGGGCAGATCCGGCAATGCGCCATGCATCCGCCAACCGCCTGCACGCAGCACCCAGGTCGCGACCTGGCGCTCCCATGCGCGCGTTCCGGCGCGTGGTGCCTGCGGTGGCATCGGCAGGATGATGCTTGCCTCTGCAGGTGTCTCGGGGTGGGGGGCGTGGGTCAACAGCGGCTCCGGGCATGCGCGGCAAGGAAGACGACCTTACGTCATTCTGTTCGAGTAAATCGTCGGCCCGGCGGAGCGCCGATATTCGCCAACCGAACAAAATCATGGGCTTGCTGGCGGCAGCCGGAAAATACGGTCGAGAACCGGAAGCGGTCCGGCCCGATCGCCTGCCTGCTGCGGAGCGCCCGGACGTTTCGGTGCTGAAGGGGTTCCTGAACTCATCGGTATCTTTTTGCAGTGCAGCGTGCGTTGGGATAACGCTTCCTTCACGATGCCGACGCATCCCGACGTGGGGGAGGGAGCAAGCCCGTTACCGGTTCGACCGGGGCGGGCTTTTTTATGTCCCACATTCCATGATGCGCGCGTGGTCGGCCCGCGTCTGACCTGCATCGGGATGCCAGAATCAGCGCATGGAACACGCCGCCCCTTCGATGACGACGATCGCCGACCGTGCGCTCGCACGATTGCGTGCGGCGTGCGCGGATCCGGCCGTGCCCGACGCCGCCGTCGCGGACGTGCGTATCCGCGCGCTGGCGCTCGCCAGCGACTTCGCGATCGACGTCTGTATGCGCCAGCCCGAGCTGCTGGCGCGTCTGTTGCACGATGATGGCGCTCTTCCCGCGCTGCTGCCGGAATTGACCGCCGAACGCCGAGCCGATTGGCCGACGTTGTTGCGCCGCTACCGTCATGCGGAATCGGTGCGCCTGATCTGGCGCGATGTGCACGGTCTGGATGATCTGGATGCAACGCTCGCGGGCACCACGCGGCTGGCCGAAGATTGTCTGCACTGCGCGCTGTCCGCACTGGAGGCCGAGTTCGTGCAACGTTTCGGCACGGTTCGCGGCATCGACGGCGTGCCGGTACGGCTGGTGGTGTTCGCGCTGGGCAAACTCGGCGGCGGCGAACTGAATTTCAGCTCCGACATCGATCTGGTCTACGCCTACGAGCAGGATGGCGACAGCGATGCGCCGCGTTCGCTCGCGGCCGAGGATTATTTCGCGCGGCTCGGCCAACAGTTGGCGAAGCTGCTCGATGAAGTCACCGCCGAGGGCTTCTGTCACCGCGTCGATCTGCGCCTGCGCCCGTTCGGCAGCGCCGGCCGCATCGCGCTGTCGTTCACGGCGATGGAGCAGTATTTCCAGCGCGAGGGCCGCGACTGGGAGCGCTACGCCTGGCAGAAGGCGCGTACGGTTGCCGGCGATGCCGCAGCCGGCGCACGTTTCCTCGACGCGTTGCGGCCGTTCGTCTACCGCCGCTATCTCGATTACGGCGCGCTGGACGGTTTGCGCGAGATGAAGGCGACGATCGCCGCCGAAGTCGCGCGCAAGGACATGGCCGACGACATCAAGCGCGGCCCCGGCGGCATCCGCGAGATCGAATTCCTGGCGCAGGCGTTGCAGTTGATCCGCGGAGGTCGTGAGCCGGCACTGCGCGAGCGGCGCCTGCAGCCGGCGCTGCGTGCGCTGAGCGAAGGCCGGCATCTGACCAGCGACACCCGCGACGCTTTGCTCGCGGCCTACCGTTTTTTGCGCCTGCTCGAAAACCGCCTGCAGATGCTGCGCGATGCGCAGACCCAGCAATTGCCGGTCGATCCGCTGGAGCGCGCGCGGCTCGCGCAGGGGCTGGGCGAGCCGGATTGGGCGGCGCTGCAGCGACGTCTGCAGGCGCATCGCGAACGCGTGAGCCAGGAGTTCGACGCCTTGCTGGCGCCGCGCGAGCGCGCCACGCAGCCGGATGCGCTGGTCGCGTATTGGCGTCGCTTGCACGACGATGTCGGGCGTGGCAGTGGCGCACACGACGGTGCCGGGCGTGAGGGTGGCGAGCGCGAGGCCGGCG
>JBAQRU010000180.1:0-3549 GCA_049296025.1 Lysobacteraceae bacterium
TCGTCGTGCTGGTGCAATGCGCTGCCGCCGGGCAGGTCGGATCGCCGCCGCCGCTCACCGTCGCGGTGTTCACCGCAGGCGACGCCGCTGCTGCCGTCGGGGTGATCGGAATGATGAAGCTCGTGGTGTCGCTCACCGCCAGACCGGCCGGAACCGTGCAGGTCACGGTCTGGCCCGCTGCCGTGCAGCCCGCCGGCAAGGTGCCGATGGTCAGACCGGTCGGAATCGTGTCGGTGATCGTGCTCACCGCTGTCGTTGCTGCGGTGCCGGTGTTCTGGACCGAGAGCGTGTAGCTCGCAGGTACACCGACCACAAAGCTCGCCGCGCTCGCCGTCTTGGTGAGGGTCAGCACGGGACGGTTCACGGGTGTCGTGACGCTGCCGGTGTTGCCGCCAGCGCAAGTCACGGGGGCACCCGAACAGTCGGGGTCGGTGACGCCAGTCGGCGGAATGACGGTGGCGGTGTTGGTGATGCTGGCGGCGGCGGCCGCAGTCACCGTACAGGCGATGGTCAGGGTGGCATTGCCACCCGACGGAATGGCGACGCCGGTCCAAGTGCCCGTTCCGGTCGCTCCGGACGCAATGGTGCCGACAGTAAAGGTGCCAGTGGACGGCGTGAAGCTGCAGCCGGTCAGGCCGGCGGGCAGGGATTCGAGGATGGAGAGGGTGTCGGCGGATGTAATGGCGCTCGGGCCGGCATTGCTGAGCGTGAGTGTGTAGGTCAGAAGTTGACCCACGACGACCGGGCTTGGGCTGGCGGTCTTGGTGAGGCTCAGGTCCGTAGCGCGGGTGATCGCATCGCTATCGGTCGCGGAATTATTCGCGTTGTCGGGGTCGGTGACCGTGGCCGGCGGCGTAACCGTGGCGCTGTTGACCGCATTCTGCGACCAGGCGACAGGACTCGCGACGAACGCGATACCGAAAACGATAGTCGCGACGATCGAACGACGCGCCTTATCGGCAATGCAAGTCAAATTGGCTAGCACTGAAACTTCCCCCTGGACCCGGCCGCCCGACGCGACCGCTGCCCGTATCCCGGTGACGCAGCCCCGATATCCCCGGTACTGCGGATGAGTTCGTTGAATATCGCTATACAACGCCTGATGACGACTTCACAGATGCGACAAAACCCGTCGACGGGCCAGTGTTCTGGTCCGAGGGCGGGCGAAGCACACAGCCACCCAAGCAAATATCGCGCCAAGGTGCTGATTTTTCAGCCGGCAAGTTGCTATGTCCCTGATTTAGAAGACAATTGCAAGCTCCGAAAAATCCATGATTCGGGCACTGACGGTTTGCACATTGAGTCACATTTTGCACCATTGTGCCAAACACGTCCCGCTTTCAATTCGACAACCCGTTCGATTGATCCATCACGGGGAAGCTGTCTGATGACGTCCGCCACCCACCACTTCCGCGCCCAAATCCCCGTCCCTGCTAGAATTTTCGCCCTAGATTCCGCTTTCGCCACATCGCCAGCCAAGCGCCGGTGCCGCATTCGCGCCGGTAGCGCCAGGGACGCCCGACCTCATGACCAACACCACCGACCTCCGCCCATCGGCCGCCGGCTCTACCGCCTCGCCCGCTGTCGACAGGAATTACACACTGGACGACAAGTTCACCCGAACCGAGGGCCGCGTCTACCTGTCAGGTGTACAAGCCTTGGTCCGGCTGCCGCTGATGCAGCGGCTGCGCGACCAGGCGGCCGGGCTGAACACCGCCGGTTTCGTCAGCGGTTACCGCGGCAGCCCGCTGGGCGGGTTCGATCTGGAGCTGTGGCGGGCGAAAAAGCACTTGGAAGCCGCCGGGGTGAAGTTCACCCCCGGTCTCAACGAAGACCTTGGCGCGACCATGGTCTGGGGTACCCAGCAGACCAATCTGTTCCCGGGCGCCAAGGTCGAGGGCGTGTTCGGCATGTGGTACGGCAAGGGGCCGGGCGTGGATCGCTGCGGCGACGTGTTCAAGCACGCGAACGCCGCCGGCACTTCCCGTCACGGCGGCGTGCTGGCGCTGGCCGCCGATGATCACGCCTGCCGCAGCTCGACCCTGCCGCACGGCAGCGAAGGCGAATTCCAGTCCGCGCTGATGCCGGTGCTGAACCCTGCCGGCGTGCAGGACATCCTCGACATGGGCCTGATCGGTTGGGCGATGTCGCGCTATACCGGCCGTTGGGTCGGCTTCAAGACGATCGCCGAAACCGTCGAGTCCTCCGCGTCCGTCGACGTGAATCCATTGGCGCTGCAGATCGTCACGCCGGGCGATTTCGAAATTCCGCCGGGCGGTTTGAATATCCGCTGGCCGGATGCGCCGCTGGATCAGGAAATGCGCCTGCATCGCTACGCGGTGAACGCCGCGCAGGCATTCGCACGCGCGAACAAACTCGATCGCATCGTGATCGATTCGCCGAATGCGCGATTGGGCATCGTCACCACCGGCAAAAGTTATCTCGATGTGTTGCAGGCACTGGAGTATCTCGGCCTCGACAACCGTACCTGTGCCGACCTGGGCATCCGCGTGTACAAGATCGGCATGACCTGGCCGCTGGAACCGATGGGCATCCGTGCGTTCGCGCGCGGCCTGCGCGACATCGTGGTCGTCGAGGAAAAGCTCAGCTTCATCGAAAGCCAGATGAAGGAGCAGTTCTACAATTTCGAAGGCGACAGACCCAGCATCGTCGGCAAGCACGACGAAAGCGGCGAATGGATTCTGCCGTCGACCGGCGAATTGACGCCGGCCAAGATCGCCGGCGTGATCGCGCGCCGCATCCAGAAATTCATCCCGCTGGAGGCGAGCGCCAGCGACCACATCCGCGATGTGCTGCGCTGGATGGAGGAGAAGGAAAGCGAACTGGCGCTGCCGCGCGCGAATTTCCCGCGCGTCCCGCATTACTGCAGCGGTTGTCCGCACAACACTTCGACGAAGGTACCGGAAGGTTCGCGCGCGCAGGGCGGCATCGGTTGCCACTACATGGTGACGTGGATGGACCGCAGCACCGACACCTTCACCCACATGGGCGGCGAAGGCGTGACCTGGTGCGGGCAGGCCGGATTCACCGACAACGAACACATCTTCCAGAATCTCGGCGACGGCACCTATTTCCACAGCGGCTCGCTCGCGATCCGCCAGTCGATCGCGGCTGGCGTCAATATCACCTACAAGATTCTCTACAACGACGCGGTCGCGATGACCGGCGGCCAGCCGGTCGACGGCACGCTGAGCGTTCCGCAGATCGCGCAGCAAATGCGCAGCGAAGGCGTCGAAAAGATCGTCGTGGTGTCCGACGACATCGGAAAATGGTCGAACAAATCGATCTTTCCCTCCGGCGTCGAATTCTTCGACCGTCGCGAGCTGGATGCGGTGCAGAAACAGCTGCGCACGGTGAAAGGCACCAGCATCCTGATCTACGACCAGACCTGCGCCACCGAAAAGCGCCGCCGCCGCAAGCGCGGCAAGATCGTCGATCCGCAGAAGCGCGTCATCATCAACTCGCTGGTCTGCGAAGGCTGCGGCGACTGCGGCGTGAAGAGTTTCTGCGTCTCGGTGCTGCCCAAGG
>JBAQRU010000181.1:0-13039 GCA_049296025.1 Lysobacteraceae bacterium
GTCTACAACAGACTGCGCGCCGATACCAACTCAGGCGTCCGTATCGCCCTCGATCATGTCGGAAACACCACTGCCGGCCACTTCCGCGGGAACTTCCGCAACGACCGCCACCGGCTGGACCACCACCGGTGCCGGGGTCGGAGCAGGCGCCGCCGACAATGCCGCCATTTCCGAATCGGTCAGACCCGTGGCGTTCTTGCGACGCAGGCTGTGATAAGTCAGACCGGTGCCGGCCGGGATCAAACGGCCGACGATCACGTTTTCCTTCAGGCCGCGCAGCGTATCGCGGGTGCCGCGAACGGCCGCCTCGGTGAGCACGCGGGTGGTTTCCTGGAACGAAGCCGCCGAGATGAACGATTCGGTCGCCAGCGAGGCCTTGGTGATGCCCAGCAGCACCGGGTCGTACTTGGCGAGGATTTCGTTCTTGCCGGCCAGGCGCGCGTTCTCTTCGATCAGGCGCTGACGCTCGACCTGTTCGCCGTGCAGGAACTTGCTGTCGCCCTGGTCGGTGATTTCGACCTTGCGCAGCATCTGACGGACGATCACTTCAATGTGCTTGTCGTTGATCTTCACGCCCTGCAGACGGTAGACGTCCTGGATTTCCTTGGTCAGGTACGAGGCCAGCGGCTCGACGCCGAGCAGACGCAGGATGTCCTGCGGACTGGATTCGCCGTCGACCACGGTTTCGCCCTTCTGCACGTGTTCGCCTTCGAACACGATGATCTGGCGATACTTCGGGATCAGTTCTTCGTGTTCACTGCCATCGGTGTCCTTGATGATCAGGCGCTGCTTGCCCTTGGTGTCCTTGCCGAAGCTGACGATACCCGAACGCTCGGCCAGCACCGCCGGATCCTTCGGCTTGCGCGCTTCGAACAGATCGGCGACGCGCGGCAGACCACCGGTGATGTCGCGGGTCTTCGAGGCTTCCTGCGGGATCTTGGCGACCACGTCACCCACGCCGACCGGCGCACCGTCCTGCAGATTGACGATCGAGCGCGGCGGCAGCAAATACTGCGCCGGCAGGTCGGTACCCGGAATGGTCAGATCCTTGCCGGCCGCATCGATGATGCGGACCAGCGGACGCAGATCCTTGGCCTGGGTGCCGCGACGCTTCGGGTCGGTGATTTCGCGTGAAGCCAGACCGGTGAGATCGTCGGTCTTCTCGATCACGGTCACGCCGTCAACGAAGTCGATGAAGCGGATGAACCCCTTCACTTCCGACATGATCGGATGGCTGTGGGGATCCCAGTTCGCCACGGTCTGGCCGGCCTTCACATTGCCGCCGTCCTTGACGTGGATGGTCGCGCCGTAGGGCACCTTGTAGCGTTCGCGCTCGCGGCCGTGGCCATCCAGCACCGACAGCACACCCGAACGCGAAACCGCGACCAGATGACCAGCGGCATGTTCGACATGCTTCAGGTTGTTGAACTTGATCGCGCCGGTGGTCTTGACCGTGACGTTGTCGATCGAGGCAGCACCGGACACCGTACCGCCGATGTGGAAGGTACGCATCGTCAGCTGGGTGCCGGGCTCGCCGATCGACTGCGCGGCGATGACGCCGACCGCTTCACCGATATTGACGGTGTGTCCACGGGCCAAGTCGCGGCCGTAGCAGAACGAGCACACGCCGAACGACGAGGCGCAGGTGATGGTCGAGCGGACCTTGATCAGCTGCACGCCGGCATCTTCGAGTTTCTGTACCCAGGCTTCGTCGAGCAGCGTGTTACGCAGGACGAACGGGTCCTCGTCGTTGCCGGGCAGGAAGACGTCTTCGGCCACGATGCGGCCGAGCACGCGGTCGCGCAACGGTTCGACCACGTCGCCGCCTTCGACGATCGGGGTCATCATCAGACCTTCCGACGTGCCGCAGTCGACTTCGGTGATCACCACGTCCTGGGCCACGTCGACGAGACGACGGGTCAGATAACCGGAGTTCGCGGTCTTCAGCGCGGTATCCGCGAGGCCCTTGCGGGCACCGTGGGTCGAGATGAAGTACTGCAGAACGTTCAGGCCTTCGCGGAAGTTCGCGGTGATCGGCGTTTCGATGATCGAGCCGTCCGGCTTGGCCATCAGGCCGCGCATACCGGCGAGCTGACGGATCTGCGCCTGCGAACCGCGGGCGCCGGAGTCGGCCATGATGTAGATCGAGTTCATCGACTTCTGGTCGATGGTCTCGCCCTTGGCATTCACGACTTTCTCGGTGCCGATGGTGTCCATCATCGCCTTGGCGACGCGTTCGTTGGTGCGCGACCAGATGTCGACGACCTTGTTGTAGCGCTCGCCGGCGGTGACCAGACCCGACTGGTACTGCTGCTGGATTTCCAGCACCTCGGTTTCAGCCTCTTCGAGGATGCCCTTCTTCTCCAGCGGGATGGTCATGTCGTCGATGCCGACCGACACGCCGGAGCGGGTCGCATAGGCGAAGCCGGTGTACATCAGCTTGTCGGCGAACACCACCGTGTCCTTGAGTCCCAGCTGGCGATAGCAGCTGTTGATCAGGCGGCTGATGTTCTTCTTGGTCAGCTCGGTGTTGACCAGCGCGAACGGCAGGCCCACCGGCAGGATTTCCTGCAGCAGGGCGCGGCCGATCGTGGTGTCGACGATGGCGGTTTTCTGCTCGCGCACGCGCTTGCCGGTCTCGGGGTCTTCGCTGACCACGGTTTCGGCGATGCGGACCTTGACCTTGGCGTGCAGTTCGACCAGACGGTTGTCGTAGGCGCGCTTCACTTCGGAGATGTTCGCGAACGCCATGCCCTCGCCCGCCTTGTTCTCCAGGGCGCGGGTCATGTAGTACAGACCAAGCACAACGTCCTGCGACGGCACGATGATCGGCTCGCCGTTGGCCGGCGAGAGGATGTTGTTCGACGACATCATCAGCGCGCGCGCTTCGAGCTGGGCCTCAAGGCTCAGCGGAACGTGCACGGCCATCTGGTCGCCGTCGAAGTCGGCGTTGAACGCGGTGCAGACCAGCGGATGCAACTGGATGGCCTTGCCTTCGATCAACACCGGCTCGAACGCCTGGATGCCGAGACGATGCAGGGTCGGCGCACGGTTCAGCAGCACCGGATGCTCGCGGATCACCTCTTCGAGGATGTCCCACACGATCGGCTCTTCACGCTCGACCAGCTTCTTCGCCGCCTTGATGGTGGTGGCGAGGCCGCGACGCTGCAGTTTGGCGAAGATGAAGGGCTTGAACAGTTCCAGTGCCATCTTCTTCGGCAGGCCGCACTCGTGCAGACGCAGGGTCGGGCCGACCACGATGACCGAACGGCCCGAGTAGTCGACGCGCTTGCCGAGCAGATTCTGACGGAAGCGGCCCTGCTTGCCCTTGATCATGTCGGCCAGGGACTTCAGCGGGCGCTTGTTGGTGCCGGTGATGGCGCGGCCGCGACGGCCGTTGTCCATCAGCGCATCGACCGATTCCTGCAGCATGCGCTTCTCGTTGCGCACGATGATGTCGGGCGCATTGAGTTCGAGCAGACGCTTGAGGCGGTTGTTGCGGTTGATGACGCGGCGGTACAGATCGTTGAGGTCGGAGGTCGCGAAACGACCGCCGTCCAGCGGCACCAGCGGGCGCAGATCCGGCGGCAGCACCGGCAGCACGGTCATCACCATCCACTCCGGACGATTGCCGGATTCGAGGAAGGCTTCGACCAGCTTGATGCGCTTGGTGAGGCGCTTGAGCTTGGTCTCGGAACCGGTGCTGGCGATGTCTTCGCGCAGCTGGATCATTTCCGACTGCAGATCGATGGTGCGCAGCAGATCGTAGACCGCTTCGGCGCCCATCGCGGCTTCGAAATCGTCGCCGTGCTCCTGGCGCGCCTGCATGAACTGTTCTTCGGTCAGCAGCATGCCGCGTTCGAGCGGGGTCAGGCCCGGTTCGGTCACCACGAACGCCTCGAAATACAGGATGCGTTCGATGTCGCGCAACGTCATGTCCAGCATCAGGCCGATGCGCGACGGCAGCGACTTGAGGAACCAGATATGGGCGACCGGCGAAGCGAGGTCGATGTGGCCCATGCGCTCGCGACGGACGCGGGCGAGGGTCACTTCGGTACCGCACTTCTCGCAGACCACGCCACGGTGCTTCATGCGCTTGTACTTGCCGCACAGGCACTCGTAGTCCTTGATCGGGCCGAAGATCGCGGCGCAGAACAGGCCGTCGCGTTCCGGCTTGAAGGTACGGTAGTTGATGGTTTCCGGCTTCTTGACTTCGCCGAAGGACCAGGAGCGGATCAAGTCCGGCGACGCCAACGCGATCTTGATCGCGTCGAAGTCGAGGGTCGGGCGCTGCTGGTTGAAGAGGTTGAGCAAATCTTTCATTTGATTTCTCCGGGAATCAGGAAGAGGTCATTGACGTAGGCGGCCAGCGTGTTCGTCGTACCGGGTTTCGCGATGAGCCTGTCTGTGGACAGATTCACCGCTTCATCCGGAACGACAGCCCTTCGTCAGGTCTCTTCCAGCTCCATGTTGATGGCCAGCGAGCGGATTTCCTTCACGAGCACATTGAAGGATTCCGGCATGCCGGCGACCATTTCGTATTCGCCATCGACGATGTTCTTGTACATCTGGTTGCGGCCCTGCACGTCGTCGGACTTCACCGTCAGCATTTCCTGCAGGGTGTAGGCCGCGCCGTAGGCTTCCAGCGCCCAGACTTCCATTTCGCCGAAGCGCTGACCGCCGAACTGCGCCTTGCCGCCCAGCGGCTGCTGGGTGACGAGCGAGTACGGGCCGGTCGAACGGGCGTGCATCTTGTCGTCGACGAGGTGGTTCAGCTTCAGCACGTGCATGTAGCCGACCGTGGTGTGACGATCGAACGCCTCACCGGTGCGGCCGTCGTACAGTTGGGTCTGGCCGCTCATCGGCAGGTCGGCGAGTTCGAGCATGCGCTTGATCTCGGACTCGGCCGCACCGTCGAACACCGGTGTGGCCATCGGCACGCCGTCGGTCAGGTTCTGCGCCAGACGCATCAGTTCGGCATCGCTGAACTGGGTCAGGTCGACGCGCTGCCCATGCAGCTTGCTGTCGTGGTTGTAGATGTCGTCGAGGAACTTGCGCAGGTCGGCGAGCTTGGCCTGTGCATCCAGCATGCGCTGGATCTTCTGGCCGAGGCCCTTGGCCGCCCAGCCCAGATGCACTTCGAGAATCTGGCCGATGTTCATACGCGACGGCACGCCCAATGGGTTGAGGACGATATCGACCGTCTCACCGTTGGCCATGTGCGGCATGTCTTCGACCGGCACGATGTTCGACACCACACCCTTGTTGCCGTGGCGGCCGGCCATCTTGTCGCCCGGCTGGATGCGGCGCTTCACCGCGAGGAACACCTTCACCATCTTGAGCACGCCCGGGGCGAGGTCGTCGCCCTGGGTGATCTTGCCGCGCTTGTCGGCGAAGCGGCGCTCGAATTCCTTCTGGTGCGTGTCGATCTGCTTCTGGGCACGTTCGATCGCGTCGGCGTCCTCGTCTTCCTTCATCCGGATCGTGAACCAGTCCTTCTTGCTCAGACCATCGAGCACCAGACTGCTGACCGTGTCGCCCTTCTTCAGGCCGGGACCGCCATTGGCGATCTTGCCGAGAATCTGCGCACGCAGACGCGCGTAGATCGCCGATTCGAGAATGCGGAACTGGTCGTCGAAGTCTTTCTTGACCCGACGGATTTCCTCTTCCTCGATCTGGCGCGCACGCTTGTCCTTCTCGATGCCGTCGCGGGTGAAGACCTGCACGTCGATGACAGTGCCGTCCATGCCCGGCGGCACGCGCAGCGAACTGTCCTTCACGTCGGACGCCTTCTCGCCGAAGATCGCACGCAGCAGTTTCTCTTCCGGGGTCAGCTGGCTTTCGCCCTTGGGCGTGACCTTGCCGACCAGGATGTCGCCAGCGCGGACTTCGGCACCGATGTACACCACGCCGGACTCGTCGAGACGCGACAGCGCCTGCTCGGAGACGTTCGGGATGTCGGCGGTGATTTCTTCCGGGCCCAGCTTCGTGTCGCGTGCGACGCAGGCCATTTCTTCGATGTGGATGGTGGTGTAAC
This sequence comes from Lysobacteraceae bacterium, assembly GCA_049296025.1. GTDB lineage: Bacteria > Pseudomonadota > Gammaproteobacteria > Xanthomonadales > Xanthomonadaceae > Lysobacter_I. The sequence goes on from JBAQRU010000181.1 coordinate 6,038, forward strand.
GGTCTTCCTTCACCACGCGTTCGGACAGCAGGATCGAGTCTTCGAAGTTGTAGCCGTTCCACGGCATGAACGCGACCAGCATGTTCTGGCCCAGGGCCAGTTCGCCGATATCGGTCGAGGGGCCGTCGGCGAGCACGTCGCCCGGTGCGATCACATCGCCCACGTTCACCAGCGGACGCTGGTTGATGCAGGTGTTTTGATTCGAGCGGGTGTATTTGATCAGCGTGTAGATATCGACGCCGGCGTCGGCCGAGCCGACGATCTCGGCCTCGTTGACCTTGACCACGATGCGGCCGGCGTCGATCTGTTCGATCACACCGCCACGACGCGCGTTGACGGTCACGCCCGAGTCGCGCGCCACGGCGCGCTCGATGCCGGTACCGACCAGCGGTTTCTGCGACCGCAGGGTCGGAACCGCCTGACGCTGCATGTTCGCGCCCATCAGCGCGCGGTTCGCGTCATCGTGCTCGAGGAACGGCACGAGCGCGGCCGCGACCGACACGGTCTGCATCGGCGAGACGTCCATGAAGTGGATTTCGCTCGGCGGACGCAGCATCGACTCGCCCTGGTAACGACAGGCGACGAACGGTGCGGTGATCATGCCCTTGTCGTCGCGCTGGGCGTTGGCCTGGGCGATGACGTATTCGTTTTCTTCGATCGCCGAGAGATATTCGATCTCGTCGGTCACCTGCCCGTCCACGACCTTGCGGTACGGCGTCTCGAGGAAGCCATAACGGTTGGTGCGCGCGAACACGGCGAGCGAGTTGATCAGGCCGATGTTCGGGCCTTCAGGCGTTTCGATGGTGCAGACGCGACCGTAGTGGGTCGGATGCACGTCGCGCACTTCGAAGCCGGCGCGCTCGCGGGTGAGACCGCCCGGGCCGAGGGCCGACACGCGACGTTTGTGCGTGACTTCCGACAGCGGGTTGTTCTGGTCCATGAACTGCGACAGCTGCGAGGAACCGAAGAATTCCTTGATCGCGGCAGCGACCGGCTTGGCGTTGATGAGTTCCTGCGGCGTGAGGCCTTCGGACTCGGCCATCGTCAGGCGCTCTTTCACCGCGCGCTCGACGCGAACCAGGCCCACGCGGAACACGTTCTCGGCCATTTCGCCGACCGAACGCACGCGACGGTTGCCGAGGTGATCGATATCGTCGACCACGCCGCGACCGTTGCGGATTTCGGTCAGCGTGCGGATGACGTCGAGGATGTCCGACATCGCCGGACCGCAGGCGCTGCGCAGGCGGGTGGATTCGTCGTCCTTGCGCTCGGCGAAGTACTTGTAGTCGTACAGCACAGGACTGCCTTCCACTTCCTTGCGGCCGATGCGGCGGTTGAACTTCATCCGGCCCACGCCCGACAGGTCGTAGCGCTCGAAGGTGAAGAACAGGTTGTGGAACAGGTTCTGCGCGGCGTCCTTGGTCGGCGGCTCGCCGGGACGCATCATGCGGTAGATCTCGACCAGCGCTTCGAGCTGGGTCTTGGTCGGATCGATGCGCAGGGTGTTGGAGATGTACGGGCCGCGATCAAGGTCGTTCACCCACAGGGTGCCGACGGCGTCGATGCCGAACTTGCGGAACTTGTTGAGATGGTCGTCGCCGATCTCGTCGTTCGCGGTGGCGATCAGCTCGCCGGTGTTGGCGTCGATCACATCGTGCGACAGGATCCGGCCGACCAGATAATTGTCCGGCACCGCCAACGCAACCACGCCCGCCTGTTCGAGCTGCTTGACGTGGCGCGCAGTGATGCGCTTGCCGGCTTCAACGATGACCTTGTCGCCGTCGGCGAGATCGAAGTCGAGGGTTTCGCCGCGCAGACGCTCGGGCACCAGCTCAAGCTGCACGCCTTCCGGAAGAATGTGGAAGGTGTTGATCTCGAAGAACTGCTGCAGGATTTCCTCGTTCGAGTAACCCAGCGCGCGCAGCAGGATCGTGACCGGCAGCTTGCGGCGACGGTCGATACGGGTGAACACCGCGTCCTTCGGATCGAACTCGAAGTCCAGCCAGGAGCCGCGATACGGAATGATGCGGGCGCTGTACAGCAGCTTGCCCGAGCTGTGGGTCTTGCCGCGGTCGTGATCGAAGAACACGCCCGGCGAACGGTGCAGCTGCGAGACGATGACGCGCTCGGTGCCGTTGACGATGAAGGTGCCGTTGTCGGTCATGAGCGGAATCTCGCCCATGTAGACCTCCTGCTCCTTCACGTACTTCACGGCCTTGCTCGACGATTCCTTGTCGTAGATCACCAGACGCACGGTCACACGCAGCGGGGCGCCGTAGCTGAGGCCGCGGTTGCGGCACTCGCGCTCGTCGAACACCGGATCGCCGAGCTTGTAGCCGACGTATTCCAGCGCTGCGTAGCCGTTGTAGCTGGTGATGGGAAACACCGACTTGAGCGCGGCGTGCAGGCCGCGGTCATCGCGCCGGGTCGGCTCGGCATCGGCCTGGAGGAATTCGCGATAGGAATCCACCTGGATGGCGAGCAGGAACGGCACCTCGAGAATCGAGCGGCGCTTGCCGAAGTTCTTGCGGATGCGCTTCTTCTCGGTGAACGAATAGTTCGTCGAATGAGCTGTGGTCATGGGAGATAAGGCCTCTCAGCTTGAATGTCGTTGTATCCGGCGCGCCGCGTGTGGTATGCATCTGCATGGCACACGACTGCGGTCGGATGGAACGAGGTCCGTGGGGAACCTTCGTCCCGGTTAAATCGCCAGTGGGAAGTCGCTGGTATTGCCGGCACCAGCACGCCTTCTCCCGCTACTTCCGACTGTCGACTCGCGTTGCTTGCTATTGAATCTTGATGTTTGCCGGAACGGACGAAGGCCGGGAGCTTTCGCCCCCAGCCCTGATCTGCGGTCATTCCCGCCGAAGCGGAAATCCAGCAGCTTCCGTTCCGAAGCCGTTGGACCCCGGAACACCGCGCGTCCGCGCGATGCCCAGGATGACTGCGTGACGCTTACTTGATTTCGACCTGTGCGCCAGCGGCTTCCAGGTCTTTCTTGAACTTCGCGGCATCGTCCTTCGACACGGCATCCTTGACGGTCTGCGGGGCGCCTTCGACGAGGTCCTTCGCTTCCTTCAGGCCCAGGCCGGTGATGGCGCGGACGGCCTTGATGACCTCGACCTTCTTCTCGCCGACAGCCTTCAGCACGACGGTGAATTCGGTCTGCTCTTCGACCGGAGCCGCGTCGGCGGCCGGACCGGCCATCATCACGGGGGCCGCGGCGGTGACGCCGAACTTTTCTTCGATGGCCTTGACCAGCTCCATCACTTCCATCAGGGTCTTGCCGGCAACGGCGTCGACGATCTGTTCGTTGGTAAGAGACATTGTTGATTACCTCTGGATTTGATTTTCGGTATTGGGTTTCGCAGGCATCAGCGCTGCGGAACCGTCAGGACATCGAACTCAGGCTTCAGCCGGGGCTTCGGCAGCCGGCGCTTCAGGGGCAGCCTCAGCCGGAGCGGCGTCGCCGCCACCCTGCTTGTCGGCAACCGCCTTGATGGCGCGGGCAAACATGCTCGCCGGCTCGGCCAGGACGCGGGCCAGCATGGCGAGCGCCTGATCACGGGTCGGCAGCGATGCCAGCACTTCGACGTGGCTGCCGGGATAAAGCTGACCGCCGACGGCGACCACCTTGGCCTGCAGCTTGTCGTTGCCCTTGGCGAACTCCTTGATCAGACGACCGGCAGCGCCGGGCTCGTCGATCGAAAACGCATACAGCAGCGGGCCGACGAGTTTGTCCTGGACAACTTCGTATTCGGTTCCCGCCACGGCGCGCGAGGCCAGCGTGTTCTTGACGACTTTCAAGTACACGCCGCTTTCACGCGCTTTCTTGCGCATCGCGGTCATCTGCGAGACCGTGGTGCCTGCGTATTCGGCTGCGATCAAGGAATGCGCCTTCGCGGCGATTTCCGCCACTTCGGCCACTACATCTTGCTTCTGGGTGAGATTCAGAGCCATGTGCACTCCTCATGTGAACTCCGCTCACGGCTCCTGCCGCTTGCGGTCCCGGACGGCATCGATCCTTCGACGCCGGGGACGCGGGATGCGTCCCGGTGGCGGCCCTTCACAGAGTTTCAAATCGCGAAACATCCAGAGGGGGCGGCACCATCTGCGCAGGTCGACTCTTGACGAGTGCGATTAAGCGACCCCGCTTGCGATACCACGATTCCTTGCTGTGTCGTGCCCGTCGGATGACTCCGGCGGAACGAGCTTCCTTGCCCGTGGGGATCGCGCGCTGACCGCGCCTGCGGTCTTTGACGGCGATCGCTTCGGAGCGGACTCCTCGGCGATGCCCTCAAAATTTGGTATCGGGACTGAAGTCCCTCCTACGCAACACTGTAGGAGCGGCTTCAGCCGCGAGCTTTGATTATTTAAGCGTCAAGGACGACTGGTCGACGGTGACACCGGGGCCCATCGTCGAGCTGACCGACACCTTCTGCAGGTAGGTGCCCTTGGAGGTTGCCGGCTTGGCCTTGATCAGGTCGAGCAGCAGCGCCTGCAGGTTTTCCTTCAGCTTTTCGCTGTCGAAGTCGGCCTTGCCGATGGTGCAGTGGATGATGCCGGCCTTGTCGGTGCGGTAACGCACCTGACCGCCCTTGGCGTTCTTCACGGCTTCACCCGGGTTCGGCGAGACGGTGCCGACCTTCGGGTTCGGCATCAGGCCACGCGGGCCAAGCACCTGGCCGAGCTTGCCGACAACGCGCATGGCGTCCGGGGTCGCGATCACGACGTCGTAGTTCAGATCGCCGGCCTGCATCTTTTCGGCGAGGTCGTCCATACCGACGATATCGGCACCGGCGGCGAGGGCTTCCTCGGCCTTCGCGCCAGCCGGGCAGAACACGGCCACGCGGACCGACTTGCCGGTGCCAGCGGGCAGCACGGTCGAGCCGCGCACCTGCTGGTCGGACTTCTTGGCATCGACGCCGAGGCGCACGGCCACGTCGATCGATTCGACGAACTTGGCCTTGGTGGCCGTCTTCACGATCTTGATCGCGTCGTCGAAGGGATAGGTTTTACCCGGCGCAACCGCACCGAGAATCGCTTTCTGTCGCTTGTTCATCGCCATGATCTCAGCCCTCCACCACGAGACCCATCGAACGGGCGGAGCCCGCGATGGTCTTCACTGCCGCATCAAGGTCGGCCGCCGTCAGATCCGCTTCTTTCGCCTTGGCGATGTCTTCGAGCTGCTTGCGGGTGACCTTGCCCACCTTTTCGGTGTTCGGACGCTTCGATCCGGACTGGATGCCGGCGGCCTTCTTCAGCAGCACCGATGCCGGCGTGCTCTTGGTGACGAAGGTGAAGGTACGGTCGGAGTACGCGGTGATGATGACCGGCGTCGGCAGACCCGGTTCCAGCTTGGAGGTCGCCGCGTTGAACGCTTTGCAGAACTCCATGATGTTGAGGCCGCGCTGACCCAGCGCAGGACCAACCGGCGGCGAGGGGTTGGCCTGACCGGCCTTCACCTGCAGCTTGATGTAACCGACAACTTTCTTTGCCATGGGAAATCTCCTGGAGTCTTAGCGCCTGCACGCCTTGCGGCTGCGGGGCTCCTCCATCGTTGTTGCGCGCTGCGGATGCGGCGCGCGGGTGAAGGTCATGCCGTGAAAGGTTTAGGCTTTCTCGACCTGACCGAATTCCAGTTCCACCGGCGTGGCGCGACCGAAGATCAGCACCGAAACGCGCAGGCGGCTCTTTTCGTAATTCACTTCTTCGACCACGCCATTGAAGTCGTTGAACGGGCCGTCGACCACGCGGACCATCTGGCCCGGCTCGAACAACACCTTCGGCTTCGGCTTCTCGACGCCATCCTGCACACGCTGCAGGATCGCATCGGCTTCTGCGTCGCGGATCGGCAGCGGACGATCGGCGGTACCGCCGATGAAGCCCATCACTTTCGGCGTCTCCTTCACCAGATGCCAGCTTTCGCTGTCCATCCGCGGGATGCCGGCTTCGTCGTGGGTCGCGATCTGTACCAGCACATAGCCCGGAAAGAACTTGCGCTCGGAACGGCGCTTCTGGCCGGAGCGCATTTCGATCACCTCTTCGGTGGGGACCAGCACTTCGCCGAACTTGTCCTCCATCGAGGTACGGACGATGCGATCACGCAACGCCTGTGCCACCGACTTCTCGAAACCGGAGTAGGCATGCACGACATACCAGCGCTTGAGGACTTCTGAATTGCTCACTTGGATCTCCATCAGGTCCCGAGGAGCGCCTTCACGCCCAATTGAATCAGCCAGTCGAACAGCGCCAGGATCAGGCTCATGATGATCACGACCACGATCACCACCCAAGTGGTGCGTGTCGTTTCCTGACGGGTCGGCCACACGACCTTGCGCAACTCGAAGCGCGATTCGCCGAGAAACTCGCGGGTCTCCGCGCCTTTCGCAGTGGTCATGAACAGGATGGCGCCAGCGACAAGACCACCGATCACCGACATCACACGGGCCACGGCAGGCCACTGACCGTTGAACCAATAGAACGCGAAGATGCCAGCAGCCACGAGCAGCAGCGCCAGCGCGTACTTCACGATATCGCCCGCTGATCCGCCGGACTTCGGTTGTTCGACTCTGCTATTCAAGTCTTTGTCGCCTTGTTGCGGCGCGCACCGCGCGAGCCACCGGCCGATAGACCGGAAATCTCGCGGGACGTTCCGCTGATGTGGCACGCCAGGAGGGACTCGAACCCCCAACCTGCGGTTTTGGAGACCGCTGCTCTGCCAATTGAGCTACTGGCGTGTAGTTAAAAGCGTGCGTCTGAAATATTTTTGTTTCTGAGACGGCGACGGCGAGCCGTCTCCGGCTCGCCTGTCGTCACCACTTCATCTTCACAGCGGGAGCCACAGAATCTGCGGCTCCCGAAGGAAGCATTGGATCACTTGATGATCTTGGCGACGACGCCAGCGCCGACCGTACGGCCACCCTCGCGAATCGCGAAGCGCAGACCTTCGTCCATTGCCACCGGGTTGATCAGGCTCACCACCATCTTCACGTTGTCGCC
>JBAQRU010000182.1:0-5242 GCA_049296025.1 Lysobacteraceae bacterium
CCATCGTGCTTGGTGTCGTTGGCCTGTTTCTGTTGGGCATTCTTGCCGCTGTCGCATTGCCGGCGTACCAGCAGTACGTCGAACGCTCGAAGGCGGCCCGCACGGGACAGGCTGCACCGCAGGGACAAACGCCGCCGTCGAGCGCGCAGCAGAAGGTCGCCACCTTCGACGCAGAACGCATGGCCAACACCGACACGCTCGCCCGCGAGCTGGTGACGGTGGCGATGCGCGAGTTCTATGCCGCCAACGGCAACACCTGTCCGGACACCTTCGAATTCGAAACCCTCCAGGTGCGTTATTCGCGCTACCAGGGCAACGAAGACGGCTGGTTCGGCATCGAGCCTGCAGAGCCCGGCGGCGGCCAATGCGCCTACGCGGTTCGGTTCTTCGGTCTGGGTCCGGAAGTCCTCGACAAAACCCTGCGCTACGAAGTGAACATCAGCGGCGATGAGGTCGCGATCGTCTGTCGCAACCGGACGTTGCCGTCCGGCTATCTGCCGCCGCATTGTCACGTCATCTGATCGCGCCCGATCAGACCCCGCCCGCATTCCGGAACCCTGTCCATGTCCGCACCGCCGCCGATGCCGCCTTCCGCCCACGCGCAACCGCCACTGGCAGCGCCGCCGAAGCGCGGGATGTCCGGTTGCGCCATCGCCGGCATCATCGGCGCGGTGGTGGTGGTGATGGGCGTGTTCGTGATCGCGATGCTCGCGGCGATCGCGATTCCCGCGTATCAGGATTACGTCGTCAAATCGCGCGTTGTGCAGGCCAGGACCATGGCGCAGGCGCTGCAGGGCGACATCGACACCCACCGCGAACAAGCCGGCGCCTGCCCGGACAACGCCGCGATCGGTCTGGCCGACGATGAAGTGTTCGCGCTGGGCGGCGACGCCCCCGCCAAGCCGGCGCAGGCGTCGGTGCTGGTCGGCGGGATCGAGGGCGGACATTGCGCCATCGAATTGAAGTTCGCCAACGTCAACGCGGCCGTCGACGGCAAGACCCTGCTGCTCGAATCGACCGAAAACGGCTGGACCTGCAGCGGCGGCACATTGGATGCCAAGTACCGCACGGGCTCATGCCTCAACTTCAACTCAACTCCCTGACGGACCCGAATCCATGACCGAGTGGTACTACAGCGACGCACAGCGCACCCAGCACGGCCCCGTGAGCGCCGCCGATCTCGCCGCCCTGCACACCAGGGGGCAGCTGCCGGCGGAAACGCTGGTGTGGCGCGAAGGCATGTCGGAATGGAAACCGTGGCGCGAGATGATCCGCGAAGTGATCGCGGGCGACGCGCCGGGCGACGCCCGCGCCGAAGCGCTGGTCAAGGCTGCCGAAGCCGCGCCCGACGACGGCGCCTATCGTCCCTACGCGGTGGCCGAGCCTTCGCCGTACGCGCCGCCGCAGGCACGCGTCGAAGAGGCGCGCGCCGTCGTTCACGGCGGGCGGGTGGTCTACGCCGGGTTCTGGAAGCGCGTGGCGGCCAGTTTCATCGATTCCTTCGTCACCACCGCGCTCAGTTACATCGTGCAGATTCCGCTGATGATGATTTTCGGCGTGAGCATGGTCGGGATGGCCGGCGGCGACGACCCGTTCGCCAGCGGCGCCGGCATCGCGATGATCGGCCTGATCTATGTGGTGTCGATCGGTATCCCGCTGCTGTATTTCAGCTGGATGCACTCCTCGACCCATCAGGCCAGCCTCGGCAAGATGGCGGTCGGCATCAAGGTCGTGCGCAGCAACGGCGAGCGGATCTCGTTCTGGCGCGCCTTCGGCCGCTACTGGGCCATGATCCCCAGTGCCCTGATCCTGCTCATCGGCTACCTGATGGCCGGCTTCACCGAGCGCAAGCAGGCCCTGCACGACATGATCTGCGACACGCTGGTGGTGGACAAGCATGCCTATACCGACCATCCCGAATGGCAGCGCGAGGAACTGGGCACGGTCACCATCGTCATTCTGGCGCTGGCCGGCCTGGCGATCGTCGCCATGATCGGGCTGATCGCAGCGATGGGCGTGATGCTGGCTGGCAGCGGCATCCGCTGACGGCATCCCCGGCCCGGGCGAGGTGTCCGGGCCGGTGTCTCCATCGCATCGGCCCCATCACCGGTCCGCCGCGCCGCCCGGTCAGTCATCGGGCCGGGCAGGGTGCCCGATGGAGCGACTCCGGTCGATTCCGCTTGACAGGGGCGGCCCGGACATGACACCACTAAAAAAGAGAACTGACCGAACGCCCGGGCCCGCCCCGGGCGTCGCCTTCTGGCCGGACGCCGAAAAACGTCCTGCCAGCGGCACCTGCCGATACCGGCAACCCCCTTTTCCGGAATACCGCTCCCCCGATGGCCAAGAACCTCCTCATCGTCGAATCCCCCGCCAAGGCCAAGACGATCAACAAATACCTCGGCAAGGACTTCCACGTCCTCGCCTCCTACGGTCATGTGCGCGACCTGGTGCCCAAGGAAGGCGCCGTGGATCCGACCCAGAACTTCGCGATGCGCTATGAACTCATCGAGAAGAACGAGAAACACGTCGAGGCCATCGCCAAGGCCGCCAAGGCCGCCGACCACCTCTACCTCGCGACCGACCCGGACCGCGAAGGCGAGGCGATCAGCTGGCATATTGCCGAGATCCTGAAGGAACGCGGCCTGCTCAAGGACCGCACCCTGGAACGGGTGGTGTTCACCGAAATCACCCCGCGCGCGATCAAGGAAGCGATGGCCAAACCGCGCGCCATCGCCACCGATCTGGTCGATGCGCAGCAAGCGCGCCGCGCGCTGGATTACCTGGTCGGCTTCAATCTCTCGCCGGTGCTGTGGCGCAAAGTGCAGCGCGGCCTGTCGGCCGGCCGCGTGCAGTCGCCGGCGCTGCGCATGATCGTGGAGCGCGAAGAAGAGATCGAAGCCTTCATCGCCCGCGAATACTGGACCGTGGAAGCCGAGTGCGCGCATCCGTCGCAGTCGTTCACCGCCAAGCTCAACAAGCTCGACGGCAAGAAGTTCGAGCAGTTCACGGTCACCGACGGCGACACCGCCGAAGCCGCGCGCAAGCGCATCGTGACCGCCGCGCAGGGCGTGCTGCAGGTCACCGATGTCGTCAGCAAGGAGCGCAAGCGCCGGCCTTCGCCGCCGTTCACCACCTCCACGCTGCAGCAGGAAGCCTCGCGCAAGCTCGGCTTCACCACCAAGCGCACCATGCAGGTCGCGCAGAAACTCTACGAAGGCGTGACCATCGGCGAGGAAGGCACGGTCGGCCTGATCAGCTACATGCGTACCGACTCGGTGAGCCTGTCGGCCGAAGCGCTGAGCGAACTGCGCGACGTGATCGCGCGTGATTTCGGCACCAGGGCGCTGCCCGACAAACCGAACTTCTACCAGACCAAATCCAAGAACGCGCAGGAAGCGCATGAAGCGGTACGCCCGACGTCCGCGCTGCGCACGCCGACCCAGGTCTCGCGTTTCCTCAGCGACGACGAGCGCCGTCTGTACGAACTGATCTGGAAGCGCGCGGTCGCCTCGCAGATGGTGCCGGCCACGTTGAATACGGTGTCGGTCGATCTGGCCGCCGGCAGCGAACACAGCTTCCGCGCCAGCGGCACCACGGTGGTCGATCCCGGCTTCCTCGCCGTCTACGAGGAAGGCAAGGACCAGAAGAACGACGACGACGACGAAGGCCGCAAGCTGCCGGCGATGAAGACCGGCGACCGCATTCCGCTGGACCGCATCCACACCGACCAGCATTTCACCCAGCCGCCGCCGCGCTTCACCGAAGCGGCGTTGGTGAAAACACTGGAGGAATACGGTATCGGCCGGCCGTCGACGTATTCGTCGATCATCCAGACCCTGCTGTTCCGCAAATACGTGGAAATGGAAGGCCGCAGCTTCCGCCCCAGCGACGTCGGTCGCGCGGTCAGCAACTTCCTCAGCGGTCATTTCACCCAGTACGTCGATTACGACTTCACCGCCAAGCTCGAAGACGAGCTGGACGAAGTGAGCCGCGGCGAAAAAGACTGGATCCCGCTGATGCAGCGCTTCTGGGGTCCGTTCAAGGAACTGGTCGACGCCAAGACCGAATCGGTCGATCGCAGCGAAGCCACCGGCGCGCGCGAACTCGGCGTCGATCCCAAATCCGGCAAGCCGGTCAGCGTGCGTCTGGGTCGCTATGGACCGTACGCGCAGATCGGCACCCCCGACGACGAGGACAAGCCGACCTTCGCCAGCCTGCGCCCCGGCCAGAGCATGCATACGATCACCCTGGAGAATGCGCTGGAGCTGTTCCGGCTGCCGCGCAAACTCGGCGAGCACAACGACGAAGAAGTCAGCGTGGGCATCGGCCGCTTCGGGCCGTTCGCCAAGCGCGGCAGCGTGTACGCGTCGCTGAAGAAGGAAGACGACCCGTACACCATCGATCTGGCGCGCGCGCTGTTCCTGATCGAAGAGAAGGAAGAGATCGCCCGCAACCGGATCATCAAATCGTTCCCGGGCAGCGATATCGAAGTGCTCAACGGCCGCTTCGGCCCGTATCTCAGCGACGGCAAGCTCAACGGCAAGATTCCCAAGGACCGCGAGCCGGCATCGCTGACCCTGGAGGAAGCCATCGAATTGATGGAAACCACCGGCAAACCGATGCGCAAGGGCTTCGGCGCGAAAAAGGCCGCCGCGAAAAAAGCGGCGACCAGGAAGGCTGCGCCACGAAAGACCGCCGAGGCCAAGCCGAAGGTCGACAAGCCTGCAGCCGCGAAGAAAGCGCCCGCCAAGAAAGCCGCAGCCAAGAAAACCGTGAAGAAGACCGCGAAGAAAACGACGGCGAAGGCAGCCGCGAAGCGCGTTCCGCTCTACGACCATCCGGCGCCGGCGAAATCGCTGTTGACCACGAACACCGGCACCGCGGTTGGCGCGAAACGCGTGATCAAGAAAAGCAGCGGCGACGCGCCGTTCTGATCGTCCGTGCCGGTGATGCCCCGTGACCGACGCGCTCGATCTCGCCGCCGCCGTTGGTCGCCTGCGCGCCGGTGCGGTGATCGCCTACCCGACCGAAGGCGTCTGGGGGTTGGGCTGCGACCCGTTCGACGAGGCCGCCGTCCATCGCCTGCTCGCGATCAAGCAGCGGCCGGTCGAGAAAGGCATGATCCTGATCGCGGGCGATGTCGCCCAGCTCGATGCGGCCGTCGACTGGGATCGCTTGCCGCCGGAACGGGCCGCCGCCGTGCGCGCGACCTGGCCCGGCGCACACACCTGGGTGGTGC
>JBAQRU010000183.1:0-2241 GCA_049296025.1 Lysobacteraceae bacterium
TCCGTCGATCCGGGCGCCGGCTTTCTCGCCATCACCTCGCGCGCATCGTACGAAATCGTGCACAAGGCCGCGAACGCGGGCATCGCCGTGATCGCCGCGATGTCGGCACCGACCGATCTGGCCATCCGCCAGGCCGAAGCGGCCGGGATCACGTTGATCGCATTCGCCCGCGATGCGCGGATGAACGTGTACTGCGGGCGCGAGCGGCTGCGCTGAGCGCCCTGCGGCTCCCACAAAAAACATCACGCCGCTTCCCGATCGCCAAGGTTCGGCAGATGCACGGGACAGGGTTCCGGCCTATCCTTGTCGCCTTCGTTCAGCCGGAAACCCGACATGCGCCTTACGCCGCTCGCCATCGCATTGCTGACCGCGACCCTCGCCGCCTGCAGCGGCACCAACACCGGCGCCCCCGCCGAATCCGCCGCGAAGGATGCCGCCATGACGACCCCCGACGCCGCCGTCGACGCCCGATTCGCCGACCTCAGCAAGCGCTGGCTCGATGGCTGGCTGAAGCTCAACCCGATCAACGCGACCCAGCAGGGCGATCATCGCTTCGACGCCGAAATCGACGACCTCAGCGCCGCTGGCCGCACGCAGTACGTCGATTTTTCCAAAAAGATGCTCGCCGAGCTGGATGCGATCGACGCGACCAGGCTGTCCCGCGAGAACCAGCTCGACGCCGCGATCCTGCGCAACCAGATCCAGTCCGATATCTGGGGCATGGATACGCTGCAGGCCTGGGCCTGGGATCCGCAGGTGTACGGCGGACTGGCCGGCGGCGCGATCTACAACCTGATGGCGCGCGAGTTCGCGCCGCTGCCGGAACGGCTGCAGTCGGCGACCGCGCGCATGGAGAAATTGCCGGCGCTGTTCGCGCAGATGCGCGAGAACATCGATCCCGCGCGCGTGCCGAAGATCCACGCCGAGACCGTCGCCAAGCAGAACGGCGGCGTGATCTCGCTGGTCGAACAATTCATCGTGCCCAATGCCGGCCAACTGCAGGGCGAGGATCGCAAGCGCCTCGACGCGGCCATCGAAGGCCTGCGCAAAGCGGTGGCCGAGCACCAGCTGTGGCTCGACAAGACCCTGGTCCCGAATGCAAAGGGCGATTTCCGCATCGGCCAGAAGCTCTACGACGAAAAGCTGAAATTCGCGCTGATGTCGTCGCTGTCGCGCGACGAGATCAAGCAGCGTGCGGAAGCCGAACTGACCCGCGTGCGCGCCGAGATGTACAGGATTTCGCAGCAGGTCCTGAAGGACACGCCGAACGCGCCTGCGCTGCCCGACAGTCCGGACGACGCGCAGCAGCAGAAGGCGATCGAGACCGCACTGGAGCTGGCCTACGCCGACAAGCCCAAGCGCGATGCGGTGGTCGAAACCGCGAAGCAGACGCTGGCGCAGGCCACCGAATTCACCCGCGCCAAGGATCTGGTGACGGTGCCGGACGATCCGGTCGAAGTGATTTTGATGCCGGAATTCCAGCGCGGCGTGGCCGTGGCCTACTGCGACTCGCCCGGCCCGCTCGACAAGGGGCTGAAGACCTATTACGCGATTTCGCCGATCCCCGACGAGTGGACGGACAAGCAGACCGATTCGTTCCTGCGCGAATACAACACGCGCATGCTGCACCTGCTGTCGATCCACGAAGCGATGCCCGGGCACTACCTGGAAGGCGCGCATTCGGCGCGGCATCCGTCGACGCTGCGCGGCGTCTTGCGCTCCGGCATGTTCGCCGAGGGCTGGGCGGTCTACACCGAGACGCTGATGATGGAGTCCGGTTATCTCGACAACGATCCGCTGTTCCATCTGATGCGCTACAAGTTCTATCTGCGCGCGGTGGCCAACGCGATCCTGGACCAGGGCGTGCACGTCGACGGCTGGAGCAAGGAACAGGCGATGGCCCTGATGGTCGGACGCACCTTCCAGCAGGAGCGCGAGGCCGAAGGCAAATGGGTCCGCGCCCAATTGGGCAGCGCGCAGTTGCCGACCTACTTCGTCGGCGTGCAGGAGCACTTCGACCTGCGCAAGGCGATGGAGCAGAAGCTCGGCAAGGACTTCAAGCTCAAGGCCTACCACGACCAGGTGCTGTCCTACGGCGCGCCGCCGGTGCGGTTCGTGCGGGCGATGATGCTGGACGAAAGCATCCGCTGAGCGCCCCACGCCAGCGCTTCTGCCGGGACGTCCAGCTGCCCGATCCGGCAGCTTGGCCCTTCCTTTCCGGGCCGCTATGCTCTCCGAGTC
>JBAQRU010000184.1:0-8219 GCA_049296025.1 Lysobacteraceae bacterium
CACCGGCAGCGATGGCGCAGCCGGGCCCTCGCCCAATCGACGCCACGCCACGGGATCGCTCGGCGCCAGCAGCGCCCGCAGCGGATTCTGCGGCGCGGCGGCGGCCTGCGCGAGAATCTGCAGATACAGATCCAGCCAGCCTTCGACCGTGGCCGCATCGAACAGGCCGGTGCGATATTCGAATTCCACGTGCAGCGTATCGCCGCCGTCGCGAGCGGTCGCGCTCAGATCGAAGCGCGCCTGTTCGTTGTCCAGCAGCGGCAGACCGCGCGCACGCGCGCCGCCGAGCTCCACCGCAGGCGGCTCAAGGCCCTGATTGCGCAGCGCGAACAGCACCTGGAACAACGGCGTGCGCGACAGATCGCGCTCCGGTTGCAGGCGCTCGACCAGCAGGTCGAACGGATAGTCCTGGTTGGCGATCGCGCGCAGCACATCGGACTGCACCTGGCGCAGCCAGTCGCCGAAGCCCTGCTGCGGCTGCGGCCGTCCGCGCAACACGAGGGTGTTGACGAAGAAACCGACGACGCTCTCGAACGCGAGATGGTGGCGATTGGCCACCGGCGTACCGATCACGACATCGCGGCTGTCCGCCAGTCGCGCCAGCAGCAGTTGGAACCCGGCGAGCATCGTCGCGTAGAGCGTCGCGCCCTGGGCCTTGGCCAGGGTCCGAAGACCGGCGGCGGTCGCATGCGGAACCTCGCGCGTCGCGGTCGCGCCGCGATCGCTGTAGCGGGCCGGACGCAGGCGATCCGTCGGCAGCTCCAGCGGCGGCGGCAGATCCTGCAATGTCTGCAGCCAGAAGCTTTCCTGCGCCTGCAGCTCGCCGCGTTCAGAGCGTGCGTTCTGCCAGGCCGCGACATCGACGTAACGCAATGCCGGCGCCGGCAGCGGGGATTCGGCGCCCTGCAGCAGCGCGCGGTAGGTCACCGCGATTTCGTCCGCCAGCAGGTCCATCGACCAGCCGTCGGAAATGATGTGATGCAGCACCAGCACGAGCACCGCGTTGCGGTCGTCGGTCGACAGCATCAGGGCACGGCACGGCAGGTCGTGCTGCAGGTCGAAAGGCCGCTCGGCCTCGGCCCGCGCGAGCGCACGGATGCGTTCTTCCGCCGACAGCCCGCCTTCCGGCGCGATGCGCGCATGCTCGAACGGCCATGCGGCTTCGGGCAGGATCCGCTGCATTGGTTCGCCATCGACCGACTCGAACACGGTGCGCAGCGCTTCGTGCCGCAGGACCAGCGCATCGAGGCTGCCGCGCAGGACGTCCACGCGCACGTCGCCTTCCAGCGCCAGCGTGACCACCATGTTGTACGAACTGCCGTCGGGATCGAACTGCGCCAGGAACCACATCCGGCGCTGCGCGTGCGACAGCGGATAGTGCGTCCGCTCGGCGATCCGTTCGATCGGCGAGCGTTCCTCGCCCTGCCCCGCCGTTGCGCGCAACGCTGCGGAGAATTCGGCGATCGTGGGATCGGTGAACAGGGTCCGGATCGACACTTCGACGCCGATCGCATCGCTGACCCGCGAGATGACCTGGGTCGCAAGCAGGGAGTGACCGCCGAGATCGAAGAAGTTGTCGCGGATGCCGATGTGTTCGCGGCCAAGCACGCTTTGCCAGATGTCGCACACCAGGCGTTCGATCTCATCGCGCGGCTGCTGGCCCGACGATGTCAACGAGGACACCTCGTCGGGATCGGGCAGCGATTTGCGATCGATCTTGCCGTTGGCGTTCAACGGCAGCGCATCAAGCACCACGAAACGCGCCGGGACCATGTACTCGGGCAGTTGGCCACGCAGCCAATGGCGCAGCGCATCCACCGCAAGCGCCGCATCGGCCGCCACATAGGCCACGACCTGGCGGTCGCCGTTCGCGTTCTGCAGCACGGTCACCAGCACTTGCCGCACCTGCGGGTGCTGGGCCAGCACCGCCTCGATTTCGCCCAGTTCGATGCGATGGCCGCGAATCTTGACCTGATGGTCGATGCGGCCGAGATATTCGATCACGCCCTCGGCGTCGAAGCGCGCCAGATCGCCGGTGCGGTACAGCCGCTCGCCCGGTTCGGTGGCCCAGGGATGCGGCACGAACCGTTCCGCCGTCAGCGCCGGGCGCTGCAGATAGCCGCGCGCGAGACCGGCGCCACCGACGAACAGTTCGCCTGCGGCACCGATCGGCAGCGGCTGGCCATCGCGATCGAGAATGTAGACGCTGCTGTGCCGGATCGGCCGGCCGATCGGCACGCTGGTCGCCTGTTCGTCCAGCGCATCGACAGCATGCGTGGTCGAGAACGTCGTGTTTTCGGTGGGGCCGTAGCCGTTGATCAGGCGATTGCCGGGATAGGTTTCGACGAAACGCTGCACCTGGCGTACCGGCAGCGCTTCGCCGCCCGCCAGCAATTGGCGCACGCCCGCCAGGTCTTCCGGGCGCAGGTCCATCATCTGCTGGAACAACGCGGCGGTCAGCCACAGCACGCTGATGCGGTGGCGGCCGAGCAGCTCGCCGATCTCCTGGGGAGAGCGCGTGTCGGTCGGCGCCAGCACCAGCTTGGCGGCATTGGCCAGCGCGCCCCAGATTTCGAGCGTGCTGGCATCGAATCCGAGCGGCGCCAGTTGCAGCAGCGTATCGTCCGGCGCGATGCGCACGAACTGCGGTTCGTGAACGAGCCGCAGGATGCCGCGATGGGTGACCATGACGCCCTTCGGCGTGCCGGTGGAGCCGGAGGTGTACATGACGTACGCGCAGCGATCGGGATGACCGCCGACCGTCGGCGCGATGGCGGAGGCCGCGGCGATTTCGGGTCGGCCGCTGTAGCGTTTGGCCGGCCGGTGCGGCGTCGGCGCCGAGGTGCGATCGATGCGGATCACCGCGTCGTAGCGGAAGCCGGTCAGTTCGTTGCCGATCGTGTGGATCTTGTCGCTGACCTGGACATCGCACACGCCCGGAAGATGGCCGCGAAGATCGTGGAAGAAATCGGGATCGAGGAACAGTTCGTCGTCCCATTCGAGCTTGGTGCGATAACCGCTGCCGGCATGCTCGCGGCTGAAATCGGCCAGCGACTGCAGCAGGGCATCGCGGCGACGCAGATCCATGATGTCGCCAGCGAAGATGACGCCGCCCTGGCGGAGCTTGGATGCGCCGCTGCGCAGCACCTCGCGCAGCACGTTGTGGCCCGGGAACAACTGGATGACGCTGTTCAGCACCAGGATGTCGAATTCGCCCTCGACCTCGCCGACGCGCTCGCCCGGCAAGGCCTGCAGGGTGACGTTGTCGAGACCGCACCGCGCGGCCTCGGCGCGCGAACGTTCGATGATCGCCGGCGAGAGATCCGTGCCGTGGTAATGCGCCACCAGCGGCGCGAGCGCGAACATGGTCAGGCCCGAACCGCAGCCGACCTCCAGCACGCGCGTTTGCGGGGTGAGATGCGGCTTGAGTTTGGCGAGCACGTTGGCGACGTACTCTTCCATTTCCCCGGCGGACAGATCCTCGCCGGTATAGCTGCTCATCCAGCCGGATGCGTTGATCGCATTCGTCGCGCGCTCGGCCACGTAATCCCACAGCCTGCGATCGATCTGCTGCTGACCGCGCTCCATCAGCGTGGTCGGATCGTCCGCGTCCAGCGCGATCAGATGACGCAACGAGGGCGCATCCCACAGCAGCCGGTTGGCGACCCGGATGTGCGCCGCCTGGCACAGCAGGACCGCAGCCCCGCTGTCGGCGGCCATCAGCCGCAGACGCGCGCGCGGATAGGCGGGATCCAGCGGCAGATAGCATGCGCCGGCCTTCAGCACCGCCAGCATGGCGATCACCGCGTCGCTCGAGCGGTCGGCCATCAGCGCCACCGCGTCCTCGGCGCCAACGCCGAGTGCGTGCAGGCGCGATGCGAGCCGGTTCGCACGGACATCCAGTTCGGCGTAGCTCAACACCGCATCGCCATCGACCAGCGCGATGGTTTCCGGCGCGCGTCGAACCTGCGCCTCGAACAGGCGATGCACGCCATCGACCGCAGGCAGCGTGGCTGCGGGCGGATTGAAGCTGCGCAGCAGCCTGTCGAGTTCATCCTGGCTGTGCAGCCCGACCTGGCCGATACGCCGGCTGGCGTCGGCGCAGACCTCGTCCAGAACGCGCGCATAGCTGGCGAACATCCGGTCGATGCGTTCGCCATCGAACAGATCCGTCGCGTATTCGATATGCAGCGCAAGTCCTTCGGCGCTTTCGGAGACGAAGAACGACAGATCGAACTTCGAGAACGCGGTCGCGTTGCCGAACAGCGACGCCGGCAGGCCGGCGAATTCGGCGTTGCGCGCCAGCGCCTCGATTTCGTTCTGCAGCGTGAACAGCACCGTGAAGATCGGCTGCCGGCCCAGATCGCGCGGCGGATTCAGGGTTTCGACCAGTTGATCGAATGGATAGTCCTGATGCGCCCAGGCGCCGAAGGCGGTGTCGCGCACGCGTCCGAGCAATTCCGAGAACGTCGGGTCGCCGCCCAGATCGGTGCGCAGCACCAGGGTATTGACGAAGAAGCCGACCAGGTTTTCCAGCGCCGGGTCGCGACGGCCGGCGATCGGCGTGCCGACCAGCAGGTCCTGCTCGCCGGTGAGTTTGTAGATCAGCAGCTTGAAGGCCGCGAGCATGGCCATGAACAACGATGCGTTGTTCTGGCGCGCCAGGCCCTTCACTGCGACCGAGCGCTCCGCGCCCAGATCGTAGCGCCGGGTCCGGCCGCGATAGCTCTGCACCGGCGGACGCGGACGGTCGGCCGGCAGTTCCAGTGCGGGCAGCGCGCCCTGCAGGCGCTGCACCCAGAACGCTTCTTGCGCGCGCAGCCGGTCGCCTTCGAGCAGGCGATTCTGCCACTGCGTGTAGGCGACGTACTGCAGTACGGCCGACGGCAGCACATCGCTCCGCCGCGCCGCGTAGACGGCGCTCATTTCCCGGACCAGGATGCCCATCGACCAGCCGTCGCTGACGATGTGGTGCACGTTGAGCAGGAGCAGATCGTGGCCAGCGGGCAAACGCACCACCGAACAACGCAGCAGCGGGCCGTTTTCGAGATCGAACGGCGCTTGCGCTTCGCCGCGCGCCAGTCGCTCCGCCTCTTCCCGGGCGGCCGCTTCGGGGACGTCCGACAGATCGATCAGCGGTACTTCGATGGCCATCCGTTCGATGACGTACTGGTGCGCTTGCCCACCACGGGTCTGGAATGTGGTGCGCAGCGCATCGTGCCGATCGACCATCGTCTGCAGCGCGAGCTGCAGCGCCGGCAGATCCAGGCGGCCTTCGAGTTCGATCGCCCAGGGGATGTTGTAGAAGGGGTTGTCCGGTTCGATCTTCGACAGGAACCACAGGCGCTTTTGCGCGTGCGACAGCGGATGTTCGCCGATCGCCGATACCGGCGTGATGCCCTGGTAATCGACGGTGGCGCCGGCATCGCGCTGGCGCGACACCTCGCGCGCCAGATCCGCCAGGCAAGCGCTGTCGAACTGCGCGCGCAGCGGCAGATCGATGCCGAACACCTGGGCGACGCGCGTCGTCACCTGCATCGCCGCCAGCGAATGGCCGCCGATGTCGAAAAAGTTGTCGCGGATGCCGACGCGCCCGATGTTCAGCACCTGCTGCCAGATGTCGGCCAGCTGGCGCTCGGTTTCGTTGCGCGGCGCTTCGTAATCGTGCCCGCTGACCGCGTCGCCGTCGATCGCGGGCAGCGCGCGCCAATCGACTTTTCCGGTCGGCGTGAGCGGCAACGCCAGCAGCGTGGCCCACAGCGTGGGCACCATGAATTCAGGCAATTCGCTGCGCAGCGCTTCGCGCAACGCGGCGCCGGAGGTGTCCGGATCGCGCGGCACCACATACGCGGCCAGACGGCGATCGCCGGGCGTGTCTTCGCGGCACAGCACGCGCGCATCGGCCACTTCCGGCAAGGCGCGCAGCGCGGCTTCGATTTCGCCCAGTTCGATGCGGAAACCACGGATCTTGACCTGGTGGTCGATACGTCCGACGAAATCCAGGCTGCCGTCTTCGCGCTGGCAGACGATGTCGCCGCTGCGATACATCCGCGCACCAGCCACGTCGAACGGATCGGGCAGGAAGCGCTCGGCGGTCATCGCGCCGCGCCGCAGATAACCGCGCGCCAGACCGGCGCCGCCGATGTACAGCTCGCCCGCCACGCCCGGCGGTACCGGCTGCAGTCGCGCATCAAGCACGTAGCAGCGGGTGCTCACGATCGGACGACCGATCGGGATGCCGCCTTCGCTGGTGCGCAGCGGCTGGAAGGTGGCGAAGGTGGTGGTTTCGGTCGGGCCGTAGACGTGGATCAAGCCGCCGGGCGGCGCATGACGCAGCGCGCGCGCGACATGCGCCGCCGACACCGCCTCACCGCCGAACAGCACCTGCGGCACGTGCTCGAACAGCGCCGGTGCGATATCGACGATGTGGTTGAACAGGGCGGTGGTGAGGAACATCGCGCCGACGCGCTGTTCGCGCACGAAGGCCAGCAATTCGCCGGGCGACAGATTCCCCGGAGGCGCGACGACCACGCAGGCACCGGCGACCAGCGCCGACCAGATTTCGAACGTCGCGGCATCGAAGGTGGTGGTGGAGAACTGCAGGACGCGGCTGTCCGCGCCGATCGACACGTAATCGGGCGCGCGCACTAGGCGCACGCAGCCGCGATGGGTCGCGACGACGCCTTTCGGGCGACCGGTGGAGCCGGAAGTGAACACGACGTAGGCGGCATGATCCGGCAGCAGCTGCGTCGACAGGTCGTGGTCGGGCTGGCCATCCAGAGCCGCGTCGTCGTCCAGACAGACGATGCCCACGTCCAGTGGCGGCAGCACATCGCGCAGGCGATCGATGGTCAGCACCAGCGCCGGGCGCGCGTCTTCGCACATCATCGCCAGGCGGCCTGCCGGGAAGCTCGGATCCAGCGGCACGTAGGCCGCACCCGCTTTCATGACCGCCAGGAACGCCACGATCGCTTCCGCGCTGCGCGGCAGGCACACGCCCACCATCGCGTCCGTGGTCGCGCCGAGCGCCCGCAGGCGATGCGCCAAGCGGTTGGCGCGCCGGTTCAGTTCGGCATAGCTCAATCGCAGATCGGAGGTTTCGATCGCCAGCGCATCGGGCGTGCGCGCCGCCTGCGCCTGGATCAGCGACACCAGGGTCGTCTGGTCCTGCGCCGACGATGCGCTGTCGGCGTTCCATTCCTGCAGCACCTTGAGGCGATCGGCCGGCGACATCAACGGCGCATCGCCCAGCGGCGCGTCGGGATGCGCGGTCAATTCGTCGAGCATGCGCTCGAACGCGCGCGCCAGCGTGTGCATGCGCGCGGCGCCGAAGCGGCCAGCGTCGTATTCGATGCCGGCGCTGATGCCACCGGGGTATTCGCCGACGACCAGGGTCAGGTCGAATTTCGCGGGCGGCTGCTCCAGATCCAACGGACGCAGCCGCAGACCGGGAAGCGTGATGTCCTGCAGATCGGTGTTGATGTAGTCGAACGCGACCTGGAACAGCGGCGAGCGGCCGTCGGAACGATCGGGCGCCAGCGTCTGGACGATCCGTTCGAAAGGCAGTTCTGCGTGCGCCAGCCCCTCCTGCGTGACCTGGCGCAGGCCGGTCAGCAATTGCGTGAAGGACATCCCGCCATCCACCGCGCAGCGCAGGGCCAGGGTGTTGACGAACAAGCCGACGCAGCCGGAGGTATCGGCGCGATCGCGTCCGGCGACGGGCGTGCCGATGACCAGATCGGTCTGTCCCGAGAAACGATGCAGCACTGCGGCCCATGCGGCCAGCAGCGCCACGAACGGCGTGCAGCGCTCGCGGTGCGCCAGTTCGCGCAACGCCTGCAGTCGCGGCCCTTCCAGAGTGAGCGCGACACGCCCGCCGACGCTGGCGGACGCGCCGGGCTGCGGCGGATCCGGGAATATCGACAGCGCTTCGGGCAAGGGGCTGAGATGCCGGGTCCAGTACGCCAACGAGGGCGCCATCGCGGCATCGTCCAGTCGTTTGCGCTGCCATGCGGCGTAATCGGGATACTGCAGCGGCATCTGCGCCTGCGGCGCTGCGGCGATGCCGCCGGTACGCTCGCCGTAGTGCATGGCGAACTCGCGCATCAGCACGCCGAGCGACCAGCCATCGGCGACGATGTGATGCAGGGCCAGCACGAGGATCGCGCGCTGCTCGGCGTATTGCACGAGCGCCGCGCGCAGCAGCGGGCCGGTTTCCA
>JBAQRU010000185.1:0-24194 GCA_049296025.1 Lysobacteraceae bacterium
GGTCTGAACCGGAGCGTGCGCGCTTGAGACGTTTCGCCGCGCGCCTGCTCGAAGCGTTGTTGACGCTGTGGCTGTTGGCCACGCTGTGTTTCGTGCTGCTGCGCGCGGCGCCGGGCGGGCCGTTCGATACCGAAAAATCCGCGCCGCCCGAAGTGCAGGCCGCGTTGGCGGCCAAGTACCGGCTTGATCGCCCGCTGCCGGCGCAATACGCCGCGTGGCTGGGCGATGTGGCGCGCGGCGATCTCGGCCCGTCGTTCCAGTATCCCGACTACACCGTCAATCAGCTGGTCGCGCAGGCCTTGCCGGTCTCGATGCTCAACGGCGGTCTGGCATTGCTGCTCGCGCTGCTGTGCGGCGTGCCGCTGGGCGTGTGGGCGGCGCGGCACGCGGGCTCGTGGCTGGATCGCGGTTTGATGCTGTTCGCGGGGCTGGGTCTGGCGGTGCCGAAATTCGTGGTCGCGCCGCTGCTGGTGCTGCTGTTCGCGGTGACATTGCACTGGTTGCCGGCGGGCGGTTGGGGCGAGTGGAAAAACATCGTGCTGCCGGTGATCGCGCTGGCGCTGCCGAATCTGGCCTACTGCGCGCGCCTCACCCGCGCGTCGATGATCGACATCCTCCATGCCGAATATCTGACCGCCGCCCGTGCGCGCGGACTGTCGGAAGCGCGGCTGCTGTTCGCGCATGCGCTCAAGCCGACGCTGCTGCCGGTGGTCGCATGGCTGTCGCCGGCGCTGATCAACATCGTGACCGGTTCTGCGGTGGTCGAGCAGGTGTTCGGCATCCCCGGCATGGGCCGTTATTTCGTGCAGGGCGCGCTCAACCGCGACTACACCCTGGTGCTCGGCGTGGTGCTGGTGGTCGGTGCGCTGATCGTTGCGATCAATGCGCTGGTCGATGCATTGCGCGCGTGGATGGATCCCCGGCTGCGCGAGGCGGGTTAAGCTCGCTCATGATCCGACACCGGAAGCACGACGCATGATCATCATCTACCGCGCCGCGAACATCGCCGATGCGCATCTGATCCGGCAACTGCTGGAGGCCGAAGGCATTCCCGCCTTCATCCAGGGCGAGTATCTGCAGGGCGCGGTCGGCGAGTTGCCGGCGAATACCGAAATCCTGGTGCACGTGGCCGACGAGAACGCCGACGCTGCGCGGGTTGTCGTCGACGAATGGGAAAGTGCCGAGCCGGTGGTGGCCGAAGACGACGGGTCGGAAGAAATGCCGCAACGCCCTGCCGATGGCGGCTATTCGCTGGCGAAGGGGGTCGTCCTGTTCCTGATGGTCGTCATCGGCGGTGCCCTGGCGATGTCGCTGGTGTATCGCTACGCGCAGGGCTGAGCGTTCACACCTTCAACCACCGCGCCACCACCTGCCGCAACTCATCCACGCCCGCCTTCGATTCCGAAGACAGCGTCTGCACCGCGACGCTGTCGCCGTAGGTGCCCTGCAGGTCTTTGCGCACCGTCTGCAAGATGTTCAAGCCGGCGCCGCGACCGAGTTTGTCGGCCTTGGTCAGCACCGCATGCACGGGCAGGCCGTTTTCGACCGCGTAACCGATGATCTGACGGTCGTAGTCCTTCAACGGGTGGCGGATGTCCATCACCACCACCAGGCCCTTGAGGGCTTCGCGGCTGCGGAAGTAGTCGGCGAGGAAGGCCTGCCAGTGCGCCTGCAGGTCCTTGGGCACCTTGGCGTAGCCGTAGCCGGGCAGGTCGACGAGGTATTTGGCCTCGTGCGGGGGCAAGGCGAAGAACACCAGCTGCTGGGTGCGGCCGGGGGTCTTGGACACCCGGGCGAGGGCGTTCTGCTGGCACAGGGCGTTGAGGGCGCTGGATTTGCCGGCGTTGGAGCGGCCGGCGAAGGCGACTTCGAAACCGCCATCGGGCGGCAACTGGCGGGGCGTGTGGGCAGCCAACAGATAGTCGGCGCGGGCGAACGGGTTCGGGGGGGTAGCCATGGGCATAGGATCGCACGGCCCGGCACGATGTCCGGCATGAGGCCCAGCACGACATCCGCCATGGCATCCGGCACGATTGCCGTTTGACCCTGTCCGGCACCGCGACGATAATTCGATGGTTTCGGCCTGCGGCCGGTGTCCTGCCGGTCCCCCGCCCCGTCCTTGTTGTTTTCTGGAGTGTTGAGCATGCGTCACGCCCGTGCCTACGGTTTTGCCGGTCTTGCGGTTTTTGCGGTCGCGGCGGCCGCCGCCATCGCCCAGACCACGGTCGCGCCCGTGCCCGAAGCCGCGCCGGTCGAAGCGGTGCCGCTGGATGTCTCCGCAGTGAGCGAACTGGCCAAGGCCAAGGGTGGCGACGCCACTGCCGGCGCCGCGAAGGCCGCTGCCTGCGCCGCCTGCCACGGTCTGGACGGCAACGCCACCGACCCAACGCTCTATCCGCGGATCGCCGGCCAGAGCGAGCGCTACATCTCCCATCAACTGGCGCTGTTCAAGGGCGGCGAGCGTGTGAATGCACTCATGTACCCCTTCGCCAGCGCGCTCAGCGCCCAGGACATGCGCGATATCGGCGCGTACTTCGCGACCCAGAGGTCCGGTGCGGGCATCGCCGACGACAGCGTGATCGCCAGCGGCCCCAACAAGGGCATGAAGTTCTACGAAGTCGGCCAGAAGCTCTACCGCAGCGGCGACACCAGCCGCGACATCCCGGCCTGCATGGCCTGCCACGGCCCCTCCGGCGCCGGCAACCCGGGCCCGGCGTATCCGCACGTGGGCGGCCAGCAGTCGTGGTACACCGCCCGCCGTCTGCAGGAATACCGCACCGGCACCACCACGGTGCGCGACGCGGCCCTGTTCAATGTGATGGCCACGGTATCGAAGTCGCTCACCGACGAAGAAATCCAGTCGCTCTCCAGCTACATGCAGGGCCTCCACGCCCGCGCCGAGCAGAAGAGCGGCGGCAAGGGCTGATCGGCAGCGTCGTGAGGTCGCTTGTCCAGGGGCCTGCGTCCGCTCGATCCCCGTTGACTACGCTTGAATTGGAACGCCGGCACGGACATCCTCTGTGCTGGCGTTTTTGTTTCCCTCATTGTCCTCAAACATTCCTGGATTCCGCCCATGTCGCGCTCCTTCCTCTGGCTGCTGCTGTTGCTCGTTCCGCTGACCGCTTGCGCGCAGGCGCCCGCCAGTCCGCCGCTGGTCGGCGAGGATTACGAAGTGCTCGACAAGGGCCAGCGCTGGCAGGCGCCGAACGGCAAGATCGAGGTGGTCGAGGTCTTCGCCTACTCCTGCGTGCACTGCGCGGCGTTCCAGCCGTACGTGGACGCCTGGAAGAAGACGATTCCGGCCGACGTGAGCTTCAGCTACGTGCCGGCCGCCTTCGACAAGGAAGACACCTACGGCAAAGCCTATTTCGCGGCGGAGAGCGCCAAGGCCGTGGCCAGGATCCATCAGCCGCTGTTCGATGCCGTCCATGAGGCCGGCGAACTGCCGCGCAGCAACGCCACTGCTGACGAAATCGGAACCTGGTTCGCGCAGCGCGGTCTGAACCGGGCCAAGATGGTCGGCCTGATGCAGTCGAAGGCGGTGGCGGCGCAGATGGCAAGGGCGCACGATTTCGCGGTCGCCAACCGCGTCGGCGGCACGCCCACGCTGATCGTCAACGGCAAATATGTCGTTCGCACGCGGGATGCCGAGGACCGGATGCGGGTGCTTGATGCGCTGATCGCGCTCGAACGCGCGGCCGCCAGGAAACGTTGAAGTGAATACGCACGCTGACGCGCAAGATGCGCGCAGTTTCCAGAATCCGACAGGAGATCCACGATGAAGCGACACCTGACCCTCGCCCTCCTGGCTGCGTTCGCGCTGTCGGCCTGCACCGGCAAGCAGGATGAAGCGGCTGCGCCGGCGCCCGATGCCGCCCCCACCGCTGCCGCGCCCAGCGAAGCCGAACTGATGGCCGCCGCCGAAGCCGCCGCCAAGGCATCGGCCGATCCGAACGCCGCGCCCGCCGCCACCGATCCTGCCACTGCACCCGCTCCGACCGAGGCTGCGCCCGTTGCCGCCGCCAACGACGCGATCCCGGGCCTCAAGCTCGGCGTCGACTACGAGATCATCGAGAACGGTCAGCCGTTCGAGCCGCTCAACGGCAAGGTCGAAGTGGTCGAGGTGTTCAACTATGTCTGTCCGGCCTGCGCCGCATTCGAGCCATTGGTGGTGAGCTGGAAGAAGAAGCTGCCGGCCAACGTGCGCTTCACCTACGTGCCTGCGGCGTTCGGCGGCAACTGGGACCAGTACGTGCGCAGCTTCTATGCCGCGCAGACCATGGGCATCCTCGAAAAAGCCCATTCGCGCACCTATGACGCGATCCATCTGGAGAGCACGCTCAAAGGCGAGCGCGGCAACGACAGCGACGCCGAGATCGCCGCGTTCTACGCCCAATTCGGCGTCGATGCCAAGCAGTTCGCCGGCAACATGAAGAGCTTCGCGGTGACCGGCAAGTTCAACAAGGCCAAGCAGTACATCGTGTCGCAGAGCGTCAACAGCACGCCGACGCTGATGGTCAACGGCAAGTACGGCGCGCTCGGCCGCAGCGCCGAGGACCGGTTCCGGATCGTCGATGCGCTGATCGCCCACGAACTCGCCCAGACCGCCGCCCCGGCAACCCCCTGAGCCACGCAGGATTTCGGCCCGAGGGATGGATTCGACCACGACCATGACCGTGCGGCAGGCTGCCACGCCTGCCGCCGCCCTGCGCCGGCTGAAACTGTTGAGCGCCAATATCCAGGCCGGCACCAGCACCCGCCGTTACTCCGATTACGCGACCCGCAGCTGGTCGCATGTGTTGCCGCTCGGCGACAAGCAAAATTCGCTCGACACCATCGCCGAGCTCGCCGCGCAGCACGACATCGTCGGGCTGCAGGAAAGCGACCCGGGCAGCTGGCGCTCCGGCTTCACCAACCAGACCCATTACCTCGCCGAGCGCGCCGGCTTCGACTTCTGGAGCCACCAGCCCAACCGACGGGTCGGCATGGTCGCGTCCAGCGCCAACGCGCTGCTGTCGCGGATGGAGCCGGTCGAAGTCAGCGAACATCCGCTCCCCGGCCGCATTTCCGGACGCGGCGTGCTGATCGCCCGATTCGGTCGTGCCGCCGACAGCCTGACCATCGCGGTGGCCCATTTGTCGCTGGGTGCCGGTTCGCGCAGGTCGCAATTGGCCTTCATCGGCGAACTGCTGCAGGACCATCCGCACACGGTGCTGATGGGCGATTTCAACTGCACCGCCGAACAGCCGGAGATGTCGCTGCTGTTCCAGCGCACCCGGCTGCAGCCGCCGGCCTGCACCGTGCACACCTTCCCGAGCTGGCGCCCGCAGCGGGCGATCGACCACATTCTGGTCAGCGATGGTCTGCAGTGCACCGGGATGCGCGCGATGCCGGCGGCCTGGTCCGACCATCTGGCGCTGTCGATCGAGCTGGACGTGCCGGCGGCGCTGCTCGCCTGAGCGACCCGCCGCCGATGTTGATTTGAGTCAAGGCGGTGGCGGCGGTCGCCATCTACGCTGCCGCGCATGATCCCGAATCTCGCCTTCGACGTCGACCTGCTGCGCCGCTACGACCGGCCCGGTCCGCGCTATACCTCATATCCGACCGCGCCGCAGTTCACGGCGGGCTTCGACGAAGACGCTTTGCGTCGTGCGATCCAGGACAGCAACGGCGACCCTATCCCGCGCCGGCTGTCGATCTATGTCCACGTGCCGTTCTGCCTCAGCCCCTGTTTCTACTGCGGCTGCAACCGGGTGATCACCCGCGACAAGACCCGCGCCGATGCGTATCTGACCCATCTGTGCCGCGAGATCGCGGCGATCGCACCGCTGTTCGACCGCGACCGCGAAGTCATCCAGCTGCACTTCGGCGGCGGCACGCCGAATTTCCTCAGTCCCATTCAACTGCGCTGCACGGTGGATGTGCTCAAGCGGCATTTCCGCTTCAGCGAGGCCGCCGACCGCGATATCTCGATCGAGCTCGACCCGCGCACGGTCTCGCCGCAGGACATCGCCGAACTGGCGCTGGCCGGCTTCAATCGCGCCAGCCTGGGCGTGCAGGATTTCGATCCGGCGGTGCAGGAAGCGGTCAACCGCATCCAGGGCATCGAACAGACCCGCGCGGTGGTCGACGCCTGTCGTACCCACGGCTTCCGCTCGGTCAACATCGACCTGATCTACGGCCTGCCGAACCAGACGATCGACGGTTTCCGGCGCACCCTGGAAACGGTGATCGCGATGCGCCCGGACCGGCTCGCGGTCTACAGCTATGCGCATCTGCCGGACATGTTCAAGGCCCAGCGCCAGCTCGACGCCAGCCTGTTGCCCGATGCCGAAACCAAGCTCGGCCTGCTGCAGCTGGCGATCGAAACCCTGACCACCGCCGGTTACGTCTACATCGGCATGGACCACTTCGCGCTGCCCGACGACGAACTGGCGCAGACCCAGGAGCGCGGCGGCCTGCACCGCAATTTCATGGGCTACACCACCCATGCCGACAGCGACCTGATCGGTCTTGGCGTGAGTTCGATCAGCCATATCGGCGACAGCTACAGCCAGAATCCGCGCGACCTGCCGAGCTGGCAGATAGCCTTGGACGAGGGCCGGTTGCCGGTGTTCCGGGGCATGGTGCTGTCCGAGGACGACCAGCTGCGGGCCGACCTGATCCAGCGGCTGATGTGCCAGGGCGAGATTCCGATCTCGGCGCTGGAGCGCCGTTACGGCATCGATTTCGCCGTTTACTTCGCCGATGCGATGGAACGGCTGCGGCCGCTGGAGGCCGACGGGCTGGTGCAGATCGGTCCTGAACGGATCGATGTGACCGCGCGCGGACGCCTGCTATTGCGTAACATCGCGATGTGCTTCGACCACTATCTCCAGCAGCCAGCCGACAAGCCGCGGTTCTCGAAGGCCATCTAAGCCTCGTCCGGGGGGGCGCATGACGCGATTGCCGTTCCCGCGCGTCGACACGCACACGCTGCCCGACGACGGCGACGAATTCCATTTCTGCACCACCTGCGCGTTCTCGCAAGCCTGCATGTCCGAGGGCATGGACAAAAGCACGCTGAAGGCTTTGCACGTGCTGGTGGAGCATACCGCTCCGTTTCCCGCCGGCGAGCACATCTTCCGCGAGGGCGACCCGTTCGAGGCGATCGCCGCAGTGCGGGTGGGCACCGTGAAGACTTACGTGATCGATCGCGACGGCAGCGAACATGTGCTCGGTTTCCATCTTGCCGGCGAGGTCATCGGCCTCAACGGCATCGATGGCGATCATTACCCCTGCAACGCGATCGCGCTGGACACGGTGATGCTGTGCCGGTTCTCGTTTCCGAAGATCGCGGTGCTCGCCTCCCGTCTGCCCGGCGTGCAGCGACAACTGTTCCGGCTGCTCAGTCGCGATATCGGTCGCGCCGCACTGCTCGCCAGCGACTGGTCGGCGGACCAGCGCATGGCCGCGTTCCTGATCGGTTTGTCGCGGCGGTTCTCCGAGCGCGGTTTCTCCGCCAACCGTTTCCAGCTGACGATGGCGCGCACCGATATCGCCAACTATCTGCGGCTTGCGCCGGAAACCGTGAGCCGCGTATTTCGACGCTTCCACGACGAATGTCTGGTGCGTATCGAGCGCCGCGATGTGGAGTTGCTCGATCGCGATGCGCTGATGGCGCTGGCCGCGCCGGTGCTGCGCGAGTAACCGATGCGCGCAAACCCGCATCTGCGGGTTGCTTGACCTACGTCATCGACCGCCGCGCGCGCCGCGCCGACCATCTCCTCCACCTTCCGGAGGAGTCTTCCCATGTCCACCACCCGCAGACTTTGGCTGGGCCTCGCCGCCCTGCTCATCGTCGGATTCGGCACCCTGCTCTGGATGGGCGGAGAAATCCATCGGCAGGCACCGCCGATGCCCGAAGCCGTCGTCACCGAGGACGGTACGCCCGTCTACACCCGCGCCGAGATCGAACAGGGCCGCCAGGTCTGGCAGAGCATCGGCGGCCAGCAACTGGGCTCGATCTGGGGCCACGGCGCGCTGGTCGCGCCCGACTGGACGGCGGACGGGCTGCATCGCGAAACCATCGCATGGCTCGATCTGCGCGCGCACAGCGCGCATGCCAAGCCTTACAGCGCGCTGGGCGAAGGCGACCGCGCCAAACTGGAGGCCGAACTCAAGCCGCTGATCCGCGCCAACACCTACGACGCCAGCAGCCGCAGGATCGTGGTTTCGGACGAACGCGCGCAGGCGATCGCGCAGGTCTCCGCGCATTACCGCAGCCTGTTCTCCAACGATCCCGCCACCCATGCGCTGCGCGAAACCTATGCGATGCGCGAGAACACCATTCCCGATGAATCGCATCGCCGCGCGATCGGCGCGTTCTTCTGGTGGGCGAGCTGGGCCACGGTGACCAACAGGCCCGATGACGTTGTCAGCTACACGCAGAACTGGCCGTACGAACCGCTGGTGGGCAATACGCCCACATCGTCGAGTTTCCTGTGGACCGTCTTCAGCGTGCTTTTCATGATCGCCGGCATCGGCCTGCTCGGCTGGCATTACGCGGTGTGGCACGGCAAGGAAGCACCGGCCACGCCGCCTGCGGTCGATCCGCTGCGCGCGCTGGTACCCACGCCGTCGATGAAGGCCACCGCGAAATATTTCTGGCTGGTGCTGGCGCTGTTCCTGGTGCAGATTCTGCTGGGCGCGACCACCGCGCATTATCAGGTCGAAGGCCAGCAGGCCTACGGCGTCGCGATTTCCGATGTCCTGCCGTACTCGCTCACCCGCAGCTGGCATACGCAGCTGGCGGTGCTGTGGATCGCGGTCGCGTGGCTCGCCACCGGCCTGTATATCGGGCCAGCAGTCTCGGGGCGCGAACCGAAATTCCAGCGGCTCGGCGTGAACGTGCTGTTTACCTGTTTATTGATCATCGTCGTCGGCGCATTCACCGGGCAGTGGTTCGCGGTGATGCAGAAGCTTGGCCTCGAACACAATTTCTGGTTCGGTCATCAGGGCTGGGAATACACCGATATCGGCCGGTTCTGGCAGTGGTTCCTGTTCATCGGCCTGCTGCTGTGGCTGTTCCTCGTCGGCCGCGCGCTGTGGCCGGCGCTGCGGCGCAAGGACGAAATGTCGTCGATCATCGGGCTGCTGTTCCTGTCCACCGTCGCCATCGGCCTGCTGTTCGGCGCCGGGTTGATGTGGAACGAGCACACGCATATTTCGATGGTCGAATACTGGCGCTGGTGGGTGGTGCATCTGTGGGTCGAAGGCTTCTTCGAAGTGTTCGCCGCTGCGGTGATCAGTTTCATCTTCGTCAAACTCGGATTGATCCGCGGCAAGACCGCGACCATCAACGTGCTGTTCGCGACCATCATCTTCATGGCCGGCGGCATCCTCGGCACCTTCCATCATCTGTATTTCTCCGGCACCACGACTGCGGTGATCGCGCTCGGCGCGAGTTTCTCGGCGCTGGAAGTCGTGCCGTTGGCGCTGATCGGTCTTGAAGCCTACGACACCTGGAAACACGGGCGCGCCACGCCGTGGATGCAGCGCTACCGTTGGCCGATCCTGTTTTTCCTGTCGGTGAGTTTCTGGAATCTGGTCGGCGCCGGTCTGTTCGGTTTTCTCATCAACACGCCGCTGGCGCTGTACTACATGCAGGGCCTCAACCTCACGCCGCTGCACGGCCACACCGCGCTGTTCGGTGTGTACGGCATGCTCGGCATCGGTCTTCTGCTGTTCTGCGTGCGCGGGCTGAAACCCGATGCGGCGTGGAACGAAAAGCTGCTGTCGGGATCGTTCTGGACGCTCAACATCGGCCTGACCCTGATGGCCGTGCTGACACTGCTGCCGATGGGCCTGCTGCAACTGCGTGCCGCGCTGGAGCATGGCTACTGGTACGCGCGTTCCGCCGAGTTCATGGGCAAGCCCATCTTCGATCTGCTGGTGTGGATGCGCGTGCCCGGCGACACCATCTTCAGTATCGGCGCTGTGCTGGTGAGCTGGTTCGTGTTCCGGCTGTGGGTCGCGCCGAAACGCAAGCCCGCGTAGCCGACCGGCGAAGCGGAAAATTCGTGAATTACGCGCTATCGTCATTCTCCCCGCACGTGGGGAGAAGGGCCCGCCACGGACGCGATCCGTGGCGGCGCGCAGCGCCGGATGAGGGGCGGCCATGATCGAGTTCTACCCGCAGATCCGTTACGTCCATATCGCCTGCATCGTACTGAGCGGTGCGTTGTTCCTGCTGCGCGGCAGCGGCGTGCTTGCGGGTGCCCGTTGGCCGATGCTGCTGCCTGTCCGCATCGCCAGCTACGGCATCGATACCGTTCTGCTCACCGCCGCGCTGATGTTGTTGGCCATCCTGCCCGGCGGCGTGTTCGCCAACGGCTGGCTCACGGTCAAGCTGGCGCTGCTGGTCGTCTACATCGTGCTCGGCAGCTTCGCGCTGAAACGCGCCAAGGCGCGCAGCGCGAAAACGGCTTTTTTTACTGCTGCTGTCGCGACGTATCTGTTCATGTATTCGATCGCACGCGCGCACGATCCGGCGGGGATCCTCCGCGCGATCCTGAATTGAAACGCACGTTCAAAACCAGAATCGCACCCCCGCCACCACGCGGGTGTCGCGCGTCGCTTCGCGATCGTCGCGCATGAAGTCGGCGGTTCCGCCGAAGCTGCGTTCGTGCACCAGTCCGACATACGGCGCGAACCTGCGGGTGAATTCGTAGCGCAGGCGCAGGCCGGTTTCGATCTTGCCGAGTCCCGAACCGATGCCGTGCGAAGCATCGTCCTGGCCATGCCACACGGCTTCGATCCTAGGCTGCAGAATCAGCCGGTTCGTCAGCAGCAGTGGGTACTCGGCCGATATCCGCGCCGAGGTGCGTCCCGATCCGCCGAGATAGGCGGTGGCTTCAACCTCGAACTTGTAGGGCGCGGTGCCGATCACGCCAATCGCGGCGTCATCGCGCTTCGGGCCGGGTGCGATGTCGTGACGGACGCCCGCGACCAGGGTCCACCAGCGCGCGACCGGGCGGCCGTACAGCAGTTCGATCTCCGCGCTTTCGGTGCGTCCGTCGTTGCGTTCGCCTTCGCTGCGCAGCCAGAGTCTGTGCCGATCGGTGCCGGCCCAGCCCTGCACTTCCCACGCCTGTCCGGTGCCCGGTTCGGCATCCCAGGTTTCGAGCCGATCGAACAACAGATAGCTGAAGACGCTGCTGCCGTGATCGTGGGCGTGCGCTGGCGGTTTCGCCGCCTCGCGATCCGCATCGGTGAGCGGTGGGATCGGCGTGAGCGGTGTCTGCGTCGATTCGTCCTCGTGCTGCGAGTGGTCCATCTTCGCGTGATCGTCGCTGTTGGCCTTCGATTCGACCGGTTCGGTGCTGTGCTGGCCGTGATCGTGCTGCTGCGCCTGCGCGCTGCCGGCGGCAAGTGCGAGCGCGGCCACGAGTGCGATGCTGCAAGGCTGAAAGTTCATGGCGATCATGCCTCCACCCGCACTTCGCGCATCATCCCCGCTTCCATGTGGTACAGCAGATGGCAGTGGTAGGCCCAGCGGCCGAGCGCGTCGGCGCGCACGCGGTACGAACGTTTCGTGCCCGGAGGCATGTCGATGGTGTGCTTGCGCACCATGAACGCGCCGTTCGCGTCTTCCAGATCGCTCCACATCCCGTGCAGATGGATCGGATGGGTCATCATGGTGTCGTTGACCAGCACGATCCGCAGGCGTTCGCCGTAGTTCAGGCGCAGCGGTTCGGCGCTGGCGAACGGTTGCCCGTCGAACGACCACGCGAAGCGCTCCATGTGTCCGGTGAGATGCAGTTCGACATCGCGACCCGGGTCGCGACCATCGGGATCTTTGAACAGGCTGCGCAGCATCGAATAGCTCAACACCTTGCGGCCGTTGTCGCGCAGCCCGATGCCTGGATCGTCGAGCTTCGGCGCGGGCATCATGGTCTGCATGTCGACCAGCGGATTGCCGGTTTCGCTGGCGGGATGGGTCTGCATTCCTGTCTGCTGCACCCCTGTCCGCATGGAACCCTGCATATTCGCGCCGCAGCCGCCTTCCATGCCTTTCATCGGCATGCCTTTCATGGCGGACATGTCGTGGCCGCTGTGATCCATTTTGTCGTGGCCCATGCTGCCATGCCCCATGTCGGCCATGCTCAGGATCGGTCGTGCGTCCACTGCCGGCACCGGCGCTCGTAGGCCTTCGCGCACTGCGAGTGTGCCGCTGACGCAGCCGGTGCGGCCGAGATCCTGCGCGAAGATCGTGAACGCGTCCTGCCCGTTCGGGCTCACGATCACATCGAACGTCTCCGCGACCGCGATGCGGAATTCATCGATCGTCACCGGATGCACATGCTGCCCATCCACCGCGACCACGGTCATCGCCAGCCCGGGAATGCGCACGTCGAAATGGGTCATCGCCGAGCCGTTGATGAAGCGCAGCCGCACTTTATCGCCGTGGGCGAACAGCCCGGTCCAGTTGCCCAGCGATGTCGTGCCGTTGATCAGATAGGTGTAGGTGTGCGCGTTGACGTCGGACAGATCCGTCGGCGTCATCCGCATCTCGCCCCACAGCTTTCGATCTTCGATCGTCGCGCCCAGGCCATCGCGTTTCGCATCGCGGAGGAAATCACCGACCGTGCGCTTCGAATAATTGTCGTGGGCCGGCATTTTTTTCAGCCGCGCGAACAGATCGACCGGTGCGAGATCTGTCCAATCGCTGAGCAGCACCACGTGATCGCGCTGGTAGTCGAAGGGCTCGGGTTCAGCGGCATCGACGATCAGCGCGCCGTACAGCCCCGCCTGTTCCTGGAAACCGGAATGGCTGTGATACCAGTACGTTCCGGACTGCTTCAGCGCGAAACGGTAGCGGTAGGCTTCGCCCGGGCCGATGCCGTCGAAACTCATGCCCGGCACGCCGTCCATGTTCGCCTGCAGCAGAATGCCGTGCCAGTGGATCGAGGTCGTGCGGCCGTGGATCGAATGCGGCGGCAATCGGTTGCTCACGCGCAGTTCGACCGTGCTGCCCTCGCGCCAGCGCAGCGTCGGCGCCGGCACCGAACCGTTGACCGCCACGCCGATACGCGTGCGGCCGGTGAAGTTCACCGGCAGTTCGCCGATGGACAGATCGAAATCGTTGCCCGTGAGCACTTGTGGCGCTGCATGGCCGGATCGCGGCCAGCCGAACGCGGCGACCACGCCGCCTGCGGCGAGGCCCCGCACGAAACGGCGACGGGTGAGATCGCCGGAAGAAGAGGAAGACATCGGAATACTCCACGATCTTCACGCGCGGGATGCGCAGTGAAGCCGGATCAATGGCGATTGGAATGCGCGTTGCGCGCGCGACGACAGCGCCCGAATGAGCGCGCGTGGACCGCTCAGCCGATGGGAGGTCGCACCGGATGCGGCAACGCAGGCGTCGCGCGGGCATGTGCAGGCGCAGCCGGGCAGGCGATGTGCTCGGAGACGGGAAGCAGCAGCGTCGGCGGTATCAGTGCCGCCTGGCTGTGGGCGACGCATCCGCCGCAGTCGCAGTGACCGCTGCAGTCGTCGCCGCAATCCTCGTGCGTCATGTCCGCAGCTGGAGCCGGCATCGCATCTTCGGATGCCGCTGTCGACGGCATGTCTTCGTGACAGGGCAGTGCTTCGACAGCCGTGACCACGGCGGCTTCGGAATGCGCGCAGCCCGTCTTCAGCGCTGCCATCGCCGTGCCCATGCCGTTCGCCACGAGGGCGAGGCTGAACAGGACATGCAGCAGGAGCGGGTGCAGGCGCATGGAGCGAGTCTACTCCGGTTGCGGACAAGGCTGCATGCGAAAGCGCCCACACTGAAACCGTTGTTCCGGTATGGGCGCCAAGGTGCCTGTCGAATGCGGAACCGCGCGTTGTCGACGTGCGTCCGCGCGCCGCTATTTGATCGGGCCGACCACCGGCAGGAGAATCGTGCCGGCGAATGCGGGAAGCAGGATGGCGGCGACGATCTGCCCCCACGACTCGGTGATGTACACGCCCTTGCCTTCATCGATCATCGTGATGACGCCGAGGTAGGCCGAGATCACGAACGCATAGATGCCGCAGACCGCGCCGATGGCCACGCCCGCCACCGGAATCGCAACGCTGGCCGCCGCCGCGATTTCAGTCAGCGTCGCCGCCGAGAGCGTGCCGCCGCCCTGCAGATACTTGACCGCCGGCTCACGGATGATCAGAACGAGACCCCATTCGTTGATGGTGAATTCGATGTCCTGGGCGACCGCCGCAGGCACCTCGGATTTCGCGGCGTCGGCAGCGCCGGGCACTTTCAAGGCGTCCGGACTGAAATCCAGTAACACCGACAGTGTCTCGATCCGTGCAAGGATTTTCTGGTCGAGCGAGAAGCCCTTTTCCTTCAGCTGTTCCACAAGCGATTGCTGATGCGTGTTGTCTGCCAAAGCCATGACGTTTCTCCTTGAACCATGCGGCAAATCGGGCGATGCCGCGACGCCTGACATCCAGTGTGGGAACAGGCGGAACCTGAAGAGGCTGGATTCGGATCTTCGACCCGCGAAGCGCAGGCGCAACGCGCGTGCCCCGCCGCCGCGCATTGCGCACGGTTGCGTTGGAGCGAGGGAAGACGACGGTCGACATCAATGACGCCTCTTCTGACGGCATCATCGTACTTGCCGTCGACGCCGCCGAAGATGACCGAGATCAATTGCACCTCCATTCCAAGACACAGCGACACGATGATGCCTGCCGTGCCGTAGCCTGGTTCTCGCCGCAGGCGAGAGCCGGGGCGCTTGATCAATGCGAAACGCTCATCGCCCCGGGAAGCCGTTCGCACAACCGCCCCGTCAAACGTTGCGGGCGCGACATCAGTCGCATCGATAGGGCGCAGCGATGGCGCATCGTTTGCTTTTGCTTGGTGTCGTGTGGGGAAGTGAGCAAACCTGATTCGAACAGCACTTGCTCAAGCGCCACATCTCTATTTTCATCATTCCCGCGAACGCGGGAATCTAGCGACTTCAGGCCGTTGCGACCAAGCAAAGACGCTGGATGACCAGCCGTCGTCTGTTGAAAAACACTCCCGCGTTCGCGGGGATGGCGATCCTGAAGCAAGTGCCATTCGAACCTGACCCTGTCATTTTCACTTCTTCAAGCCTGCGACGACTTCCGACACGCCAAGCCCCAGTTCGAGCTGAAGGCGCACGTATTCGCGCTCCTTGCGCGACAGGCTGCGACCCATCTCGATACGCACATCCTCAGCCTCCAGAATGCGCAGGATCCTTGGCATCGCCGAGCCGATGGCGTCCGGCCCGTAACCGGCCTCGCGCAAAGCCGCACTCAGAAGGGCTTCTATATCCATCATGATGCGTCCATCTCGATTCAAGACGCCGCATTGTGCACCAGCAGGTGCGTGCGCTGCATGGGATTCATGCCAAGGAGCTTGGTTCGCTCACATCGGATGAAGCGAGGGCCACCCGCAAATCGCCGGTTCGAGACCGGAAAATCTCTGCGGGATCGGGCGCTGCCCCTTGAGGGGTGCTATTCGAGCCATTGACGTCGGCTTCGGATCGGGAGGCGCCTCTTCCTGCGTCCGATAACCATTCCTGATCCCCGTTCACCCCACCTTGATGAACGAGTTCGGGCAGGAGCGGACATTGAGAGCGATCTTTCGTAGGGGGGGCTTTATGCCCACCATCGTTGTGTGTTCATTGTTGGGAGCAATGATCGAAGCTGAGCCTCCGCGAGGAAGCGGTTTGTCGCCATTGTTCAAATTCCGAAGTGGTGGGCATAAAGCCCACCATACGGTCCTGGCCGACGATGAAGATCACTGGGAAGACCAACGCGGGAAGAGCCTGGGTAGGGTGACGGCCTTCGAGGCCGATACGCCAATGAGGCGCCTGCGTGCGACTGCTCCATCATGGCCAGAAGCCAAAGGCTTCACCAACAGGCCGGATATACGTTCGCAATCTCAACCCTGATCGAAAAAAGCGGTTGGCAATCGGGAGGAGTCCATATACACCCTACGGTCCTGCTCATCGGGAGGCGTCGTTGTTTCAGGCATCGTGACCGGACCGAGGCACGTCAGCATGCGGATGAACATCATGTCTGCGCAAAACCATGTTGCACGGCGGCATCGATGGCGCGCCATGGTCGAAAGCCCAATCCCTCCATCGAAGTCCGTCAACGAATCGTGCGTTGCGGAAAGGACACGTGCGCACCGATATTTCACGTAAAAGATTCATGAAAGCGTGATTTTCTTCACGTCGACTAAGTGCGTTGCATTCGAATACGACGCAGTCGACGACGTCAACAACAGCGACAAGCGCGCCGCCGAATTCGAAAGCGGGTGTCGATGGATATCACCGATGCGGGTGGTGCGCAGCGCCGCTGCGCTGCAGCTTGTGTTTGTCATGAGGCGCCGCATAGCATGCGTCCACGGATTGGGGACATCAATGCTTCCAAGTCCGTCGGCCCAGGGGCGGGGTCGGCGCGAATCGCTCTCGTTTGGGAATGGGGAGAGATTCGCATATCGCGCGTCGACGGTCGTCGGTGCGCTTTCGTAGAGATGTTTCATCAACTCTTCAAATATTAAGGACGATTGAAAAATGAAAACGCAAATCTCTCTGTTGTCCGGCGCTATCGCCACATCGTTGCTCATCGCTTCGATGCCTTCGACCGCCTCTGCTGCCGACTTCCGCACCAATAGCAAGCCGATCGACGGACAGTACATCGTCGTACTGAAAAAGCAGTCCGCAAGTCTCGCCAGCGAAATCGGCCCGACCCTGCGCGTGTCGTCCGTGGCGCAAGACATGGGCAGAACCTATGGCGCCAAAGTGACGCATACATACGAGAACGCGCTGCGCGGCTTCGTTGTCAGCGCCGACGACGCGACGCTCGCCAGATTGCTGGCCGACCCTCGCGTCGATTACATCGAGGAAGACGGCATCGTCGCGATGAATCCCGCCTATCAGCAGCCGGCGAGCTGGGGCCTGGATCGCGTCGACCAGCGATCATTGCCGCTGGATACCTGGTACACCTTCTTCTTCATCGCGAGCGGCGTCCACGCTTACGTCGTCGACACCGGCATCCGGCCCACGCATACGCAGTTCAACTGGTGGACCGGTGCGCCGCCGTCGCGGGTCAGTAATGGTTTCACCTCGATCGCGGACGGCAACGGCATCAACGACTGCCACGGTCACGGCACGCATGTGGCGGGCACCATGGCCGGTGGTTTCCACGGTATCGCCCGCGCGGCGACCGTGCATCCTGTGCGCGTGCTCGATTGCAGCGGCTTCGGCACATGGTCCGGTGTCATCGCTGGCCTCGACTGGGTGCGTACCAACCACATCAAGCCGGCCGTGGCCAACATGAGCCTAGGTGGTGGTATCAATACCTCGGTGGATGCCGCTGTCGCCAACCTGACTGCCGCTGGCGTCACTGTCGTCGTTGCGGCGGGCAACAACGCCAGCAATGCCTGCAACTTCTCGCCGGCGCGTGCGCCCTCGGCGATCACCGTCGCTTCGACCGACATCAACGATGCGCGTTCGTCGTATTCGAACTTCGGCACCTGCGTCGATATCTTCGCGCCGGGCCGCAATATCGTGTCCTCGTGGAATACCAGCGACACCGCGACCAATACGATCAGCGGCACGTCGATGGCATCGCCGCATGTGGCCGGCATGGCGGCGCTGATCCTGGGCAGGTACCCCACCGCGACCCCAGCGGAGGTGACGGCGCGTCTGCTCACCAATTCGACGCCGGACAAGGTCATCGGCCCTGGCACGGGTTCGCCCAACAAGCTGCTCTACGTGCTGCCCACGGGTGGGGAATACGGTACGTACGTGGCGCCGATCAAGGCGCCGACGATCAGGTAACGCGCCGCAGACCGACAGGAATGTGTTGTGGAAATCCCGGCTTCGGTCGGGATTTCTTACTTTGATTAGAGCCTGTTCAAAATGTCACCACAAACATCGCTTTTGCTCGTCATTCCCGCTTTCGCGGGAATGACGAGCAAAATTTTCAACGTGCAAAGATTTTGAACAAGCTCTAACTTTCTTTGCGCCAATGAAAGCAACTCGCGCACCAGCGCGAAAAAGGCATCAGGCCTTACCTGCAAGCCAAGAGTCTCCAAAAAATCCGAAGCACCGTAAAAAATACAGATAACCGCGCACAAACAAACACCCGAAAAGACCCGGGAATCCCCCAAAACGTTAGAAAAAACTCAGCCTTTCGACAAATGCGCAACAGCAGCCGTCGCGGCCTCGCGATCGTTGTCATCGAACGGCGTAACCACCACCCTCTCGACCGTGCCCGCATCAAGACAACGCACATTCACGCTGAAACCATCCGGATGACTGCGCGGCACATAGAACGCTTTCACACCGCAGTGACCACAGAACAGATGCCGCGCAGCGCCGGTATTGAAACGGTACTCGGTCAGCGCATCTTCGCCGTCCAGCAGCCGGAAGCGCGCGGCCGGCACGATCAGATGCAGGAAACCGGTCATCCGGCAGATCGAACAATTGCAGTCCAGCGCGTCGAGCGCTGCCGGCGCATCGACTTCGAAGCGGACGCGACGGCAATGACAGGCGCCGCGATGGGTGACGATCGGGGCGGACATCGTGTCAGTCCTTGTCTTTGCCCTTGCGGCGGCCCTTGGCGTCATGGCGATCGCCGCTGCGGCCGTGGCGGTCATCGTCGTTGCGATCGTCGTCGCGGTGCTTGCTGCGACCCTTGCCGCGACCGGGAAAATCGCGATCGAGATCGCGGTCGAGTTCGATCGGGCGGCCCCAGCGGTCGTAGGCCGGCACCATGCCGCGTTTCAGGCGGTGGAATTCCGCCGAGCCCGGTTTGATGCCGAGGCGCCTGGCCATCGCGCCCCAGCCCTGGCCGTGGTCGCGCTCCCAGAGATCGACCACATGGCGGCAGGGGTGGCCGCTCAGGTTGGCGAGCGCGCAGGCGAAATAGACATCGCCCGGTGCCCAGCGCCGACGAGTCAGCAGTTCCACCACCAGATCGCGCGGCGCGGCGTGATAGCGCACCAGTTCGTCGACGAACGGATCGCGATAGCGGTTGCCGTAGCGGTTCATGTCGCCCAGCCAGGTGTCGACCCAGACGTCGCCGCTGCGCGGGTTCCAGCCGAATGTGAAGTCCTGTGCATGGGCGCTGCCGGCGACGAGGCCGAGGGCGAGCAGTGCGGTGGCGATGTGTTTGCGCATGGCGGGAAGTCCGGCAGATGACGGCGGCATGGTCGCACGATCCGCCGCCTGTGGGCGGCACGCCCGGAGGGCGGGCGGAATACTCAGCCGGCGATGAGCGAACGCACCGCCGCCGGCAGTTCCGCTGGCTGCTGCACGCTGCGCAGGCGCTCCAGCGCGGACGGCGGCG
Organism: Lysobacteraceae bacterium; assembly: GCA_049296025.1. Taxonomy (GTDB): domain Bacteria; phylum Pseudomonadota; class Gammaproteobacteria; order Xanthomonadales; family Xanthomonadaceae; genus Lysobacter_I. The sequence continues at coordinate 19,360 of JBAQRU010000185.1, forward strand.
CGGTTTCGGTTTCGTGCGTCCAGGTCACGTGATAGGGCATGTACACGCCGCAGCCGCCGAGTTCGAGGACGGGCACGATGTCCGAACGCAGCGAGTTGCCGATCATCGCGAACTGCCCCGGCGCCAGTGCGAATTCCGCCAACACGCGGGTGTAGGTGGCGGTGTCCTTTTCGCTGACGATCTCGATCCGCCGGAACAGATCCGACAGGCGGGATTCGCGCACCTTGGCTTCCTGATGGAACAGATCGCCCTTGGTGATCAGCACCACCGGGCGTTCGCGCACAATCTCTTCGACCGCGTCGCGGATGCCCGGCAGCAGTTCCACCGGATGCTGCAGCAGCGACTTGCCCAGCTCGACGATGCGATGCAGATCCTGCGCGGAAATGCGCGCATCGGTGATCGCGACGGCGGCTTCGATCATCGACAGGGTCATGCCTTTCGCGCCGTAGCCGAACAGCGCGAGATTGCGTTTTTCGACGGCGTAGAGCCGGTCGTGGGTGTCGTCGAGATCGACATAAGCGCCGACGATGCGCTCGAACGTATCCTGGGCCTCGCGGTAATAGTCTTCGCTGCGCCACAGCGTGTCGTCGCCGTCGAAACCGACCAGTTTGATGTCGCGAGTCATGGTGCGATGCTCTTGCAGTAAATGAGGAGGATGTGCGGCATGTCGTTCACGGCAGCGTGGTGCGCAGTTTGTCGGTCATCGGCACCGCGTCGGCGGGACGCAGCGGCGGTGGCGACAGCGCGGCCCGGTAGGCGCGATACAGCAGTTGGACTTTCTCCAGATACGCCTGCGTTTCCTTGTAGGGCGGCACGCCGTTGTAGCGGGCGACCGCGCCCATGCCGGCGTTGTACGCGGCGATCGCCAAGGCGGGATCGTTCTTGAAACGCTTGAGCAGCATCTTGAAATAACGCGCGCCGGCATCGATCGACTGCGCGGGCGAGAAGGCGTCGGTGACCCCGTATTCCATAGCGGTCGCGGGCATCAGCTGCATCACGCCCTGCGCGCCTTTGGGCGATTCCGCCTTTTCGTCGAAACCGCTTTCGGCATGCGCGATCGCGCGCAGCCAGGCATCTTCGACCCCGGTTTTCTTCGCGCTGGCCTTGAACAGGCGCGCGTGGCGGTCGAGCTTGGGCGTGTCGACCTTGCCCAGGCCCTCGTGCGCGGGTTCGCCTTCCGGCGTTTCCACCGTGAAGCGCAGGTAGACGCGCGAGCCCGGCAGGTTGCGGGTGCCGTACACGAGCTTGCCGTCCTGCTCGCGCTCGTAGAGTGTGCCGCTGAAGACGCCCATCTCGCCCCAGAGGTTGGGCGTCTGCACCGCGCTGTCGTCGATCTGCTTCGGTTCGCACTTCGAGTCCGGTTCCGGTGCGGTGGACAGGCTGACGGTGCCCTTGTACACGCAGCGATAGACCGTGCGCGCCTGCGCCGACAGCGGCAGAGACGACAGGATCAGGCACTGCGCGATCAGGCACAGCGTGGGCAGGAGGCGGGGCATGAACGGCATTCTAATGCGTCGCACGGAACCACTGCTTTACGCGTAGCATGACGCGTGTCCGGTGCCTCTCTCCGAACGCACGCGCGCCACGCCCGGCCGGTTTCCGTCGCCCGTCTCGCTCCCATCGCAAGGTCGCCGTCATCGCGGAACGACCGTTGGAGCGCGCATGCCGGACGACCGTCCCGGTGCGGAATACCGCACCCGCCTCATCGATGTCAGCCTGCCCGGAGACGACTACCGTATCCGGGCGTTGGCCGATCGGCAGCAATACGCCGATCCCGATGGCTTGGCCGAGAGTGCGGGCATCAGCTCCGCGCAGTGGTGCCTGTTCGGCCAACTCTGGCCGGCCGGTCGCATCCTCGCTGCGGCGATGGTGGAATTCGATGTCGCCGGCAAGCGCATTCTCGAAATCGGCTGTGGTCTGGGCCTGTCGAGTCTGGTGTTGCAGCGTCGACGCGCGGACATCACCGCCAGCGATCATCACCCGCTCGCCGAGCGGTTCCTGCGCGGCAATGCCATGCGCAACGGGTTGCCGATCGTGACCTATCACGACCTGCCGTGGCTGACGGCCGATATCGTGCTCGGGCGCTTCGATCTGATCATCGGCAGCGATGTGCTGTACGAACACCGGCACGTCGCGCAATTGGCCGCACTGCTGGAGCGGCATGCCCGCGACGGCGCCGAGATCATGATCACCGATCCCGGCCGTGGTTTCGGCAACCCGCTGAGCCATGCGCTGCGCGATCAGGACTATCGCGTCGACGAGGCGCGCTGCGCGTTCGAGGACACCGATCGCGCGCCGTATCGCGGACGACTGTTGCACTACCGACGTTGAGCAGCAGTCGTTGACTCGAATTCGTTGAGTCGCCGCTGTCGGGCGGTCAGGGTTTAGCGGCGTCTTCCTGCGCCCAGGTGCGCGCAATTCCGCTGCGGCGCATGCGGTAGCGTTCGTTCTCGTCGTGCGCGGTGCCGTAGCGGCTGATTTCCGTCGTCTGCAGCATGTCCACCGTGCCGGTGTCGCGGCGGAACAGCAGCACGCCTTCCTCGCGCAGGACCAGATCGCTCGGCCGTCCGTCGGGTTGCGCATCCGACTCCGCAGCGCCGACCAGTTCGTCCACCAGTGTCCACAAGACCTTCGCGTTGGCGCGCGGGTCCAACGTGTGCGTCCAGCGGATGCGCGCGAGATCCGGATCGCCATCGACCAGGCTGAGCACATACTCGCGGCTGGCGGGGAGCGGCCGGCCTTCGGTCGGCGACGACATCGGTTCGTTGTCGCGGTAGCGTTTGCCCGCGACGAGCGTTTTGCCGACGAATCCGATCATGGCTTTCGCCTGCGCGCTGGACATCGTTTCCACACCCTGTGGGGTGATGATGCTGTCGATCGACGCTTCCAGATTTTCGCGCGCGATCGCCAATGCGGCGTCGCGATCGTATTTGTCGACTTTGGAATCACCATCGTTGAACAGATTCGGCAGATTCGCGGCGAAGATCGGCAGCATCGCCGCGCGCATCCTGACCAGCACGGCATCCAGATTGCGGACGCGGCGATACTGCCCGCCGCGGTCCAGTTCGATCACGACGTCCATGCCATCCAGTTCGTCCAGCATCGGCGCGATCGTGTCGACCATGTTGCGATCCCCTTCCACCGCTTCGATCCGGCTGTCGTGCGTCGTCCAGGTCAGCGTGTAGCCATGATCGTCGGCGGCGTCGGTGCGGATGCGGGTGTGGTCGGTGATGCGGCGGATGCTCGTCGCGCCTTTCGCGGCATCGCGGACGACGGATTCGGTGTCGTAGGTCGCGACTTCGCCCACCTTGAACCCGAGGGGAACGCGCACCTGTTCGGCGGCGTCCGCGAACACGGGCATGGCGAAGAGCAGCGCCGAACATAACGCGATGAAGCGGGGCGAAGCGGTCATGGACGTTCCTTCGGGCAGGACGGAGATACGGGAATGGAGCTCACGCACTGCGGGCGAGCAATGCGCGCATGCGCTGCAGCTTCGGTGCCACCATCGGCACCGTGAGCATGGTGCTGGCCACCGCCATCAGCAGCAGCGCGGTGAACGTGGCGCTGGTGATGATGCCTTTGTCCAGCAGCACGTTGGCGAAGATGATCATGATCAGCGCCTTGGTCTGCAGCAGCCAGCCGATGATCGACGCCTCGCCCGGCCGCCATTTCAGGATGCGGCCGGCGAGGTGGACACCCGCAAGCTTGCCCGCGAGCTGCGCGGCCAGCAGCGCGCCCGCAGCGATGAACACGGTCGCGCCGCCGACGCTCCAGCCGGTCTTCAGGCCGGTGCTGAGGAAGAACACCGGCATCATCACCAGCAGCACGTGATGGCGCAGCTGATCCATGTGTTCCTGCTCGAACCAGTCGGTGTCGATGACCACGCCGGCGAGGAAGGCGCCGACCATGAAATGCAGCCCGGCCCAGTCGGCGCCGAACGCGCAGATCGCCAGCCAGATCAGCATGACGTACCAGCGGTCGCGTTCCGGCAGGCGACGCATCAGTTTGCGGAACAGCACGCACGCCACGGCGAACGCGATCAGGAAGCCGGCCTGCCGCCCGATCCGCACCCAGTCCATCAGCACGATCGCCAGCACGCCCCAGATCGCGATGTCGTCGATACTGGCGTAGCGCAGGATCCGCTGCCCGATCGGCTGGCGCAGGATCTCGAGCTTTTCCATCAGCAGGATCAGGATCGGCAGCGCGGTCACCGCGCAGGCCATGCCCACGCCGACCACGAACTGCCAGGTCATGCCGTTCGGCCCGATCCAGCCGTCGAACCCGAGCATGCCCGCCGCCACCGCGCAGCCGAACAGCAGCGGTGTGCCCAGCGCGAGCCCGGCGGTGATCGAGCTTTCGCGCCGATGTTCCCAGGCCTTGCGCAGGTCCAGCTCGATCCCGGCGATGCACACGAACAGCATCACCGCCCACCACGCCACGCCGTTCAGGGCGGTGACCACGTCCTTGTTGAACACGAAAGCGTAGTAATCCGGATACGCCGCGCCGAGCACGCCGGGCCCGAGCAGGATGCCGGTGATGATCTGCACCACCACCAGCGGAGCGAAGTAATCGGTGCGCCCGAGCCGCCAGATCAGATACGGCACCGCGAAGATGATGGTCATCGCGATGAGGAAGATCTCGGTGGTGGAGATGGTGTGGGGCATCGCAGGCGCGCTGTCGAAATGGAGCCGGCAGCATAACGGAGCCTTCCCCGCGCTGCGCTCACAAGGATGGATATGCTGAACGACCGGGATAGGCCCTCTTCGGGTCGCGTGCTACCCTCTTGCCGTTGATCTGCAAAACGAGGCGCAAGCCCTTGATTCTTCGTGCATTCC
>JBAQRU010000186.1:0-4064 GCA_049296025.1 Lysobacteraceae bacterium
GGCGTTGAAGGTGTAGCGGTCCAGTTCCTGGCGCGCCATCGCTTTCGACAAACCGACATCGTGGATGAGGACTTTCTCGGCGCGCGCGCGGTCGATCATGCCGAGGTTGAGCATCGGGTCCAGCATCACAATGGAAGAGTCAGGTTCACTTTTGGAGAATTGGACCCGACCCTTTGCGAACATGGACGGCATCGGTGCGGCGGAATGGATGGCCACCGCGATGATCGCCTCGGGGTCCGCACCCGCGAACCGAGCCCCGGCCCGGCGACGCCACCCTCAACGCTTGCCCAACACCGGCAGGCTATGTTCGCCAACGCACATTGCGGTTCGTCTATTCGGTGCATAGTCAATATCGTTCGAAGGCGTTCAGCTGGATGCCTGATAGACGGCCAGCCCGTGACCTCGCCATGCACTTTGTTGCTGCAACTGCGGGCTGCACTCCCCCGACGCCAACCCAGTAACCGTGGGCTGGATATTGCCCCCATCGCGGGAAGGCAGACATGAAAATCCGATCGAAGATCCTTCCGTTCGCGATGCTGGCGTTGGGGCACAGCGCGTTCGCGCAGCAACCTCCGGGCGCCGGCAGCCAGCTCAACCAGCTTCCGCCGCCGGTCGACCTGCCGCGCGAGCCGTCGAAGGTTCTGATCGAGGAGTCCTCGGCCGCCGTCGAGCCCGGCGCCGAGGGCGCGCGCGTGCTGGTGAATGAAATCCGGCTCACCGGCGCCACCGTCTTCCCGGAGGCCGAGCTGTTGGCGGCCACCGGCTTCGTGCCAGGCACCGAAGTCACGCTCGCCGAACTGCAGGGCATGGCCGTGCGCATCACCGCCCTCTACCGCGAGCGCGGCCACTTCGTCGCGCGCGCTTACCTGCCGGCCCAGGACATCAGTTCCCACGTGGTGACCATCGCCATCAGCGAGGGTCGCTACGGCGAGGTGATCCTGCGCAACAAGAGCGAGCTCTCGGATGGCCTCATTCACGATGTCCTGGATGCTCCCGCCGCTGGCGAGGCGATCCAGATCGAGCCGCTGGAAAACCGCCTGCTGCGCCTGTCCGACATCCCGGGCGTCAACATCCGCTCCACGCTGGCGCCCGGCACCGCGCCGGGTAGCAGCGACCTGATCATCGACGTCGAGCCGGGCCGCCGCATCACCGGCTTCGTCGACGCCGACAACGCCGGCAACCCCTACACCGGCGAGAACCGCGTCGGCGGCCAGCTCAACTTCAACAATCTGCTGGGCCGCGGCGATGTGGCCAGCCTGCGCCTGCTGACGTCGGGCGAGGGCCTGAAGTACGGCCGCGCTTCCTACCAGACGATGTTCGGACGGGCGACCGCTGGCGTGGCCTACAGCTGGCTCGAGTACGAGCTGGGCAAGCAATTCAAGCCCCTGGGCGCCAACGGCACTGCCAAGGTCGCCAGCGTCTACGGTTCGCTGCCGCTGATCCGCTCGCGCGCCACCAACCTCCACACGGGCCTGACCTTCGAGCACAAGACGTTCGAGGATCGTCTTGACCTGTTCCCGGCGGCCAACCGCCTGGCCAGCGCCAACGTGCTCAGCCTGGCGCTGTACGGCGACCACCGCGACGACTTCGGCGGCGGCGGCACCACGAGCTTCTACCTCAGCCTGTCGGGCGGGCAGTTGGACATCGAATCGCCGCTGCCGCGCGCCATCGACGCGATCTCGGGGCGCACCCAAGGCAACTATTCCAAGCTGTGGTTCCATGGCAGCCGCGTGCAGCGCATCACCGACACCCTGTCTCTGGGGGCCTCCGTCACCGGCCAGCTGGCGTCCAAGAACCTCGATCCGTCCGAGAAGCTGGTGCTGGGCGGCATGGACGGTATTCGCGGTTATCCGCAGGGCGAAGCCACCGGCGACGAAGGCGTCATCGCCAACCTCGAGGCCCGACTGCTGCTGGCCCGCACCTCCGAACGCCTCCCGGGCCAGTGGCATCTGCTGGGCTTCGTGGACGCCGGCCGCATCACCATCAACAAGGACCCGTGGTTCGCTGGCGACAACCAACGCAACCTCAGCAGCGCCGGCGTCGGCCTGTCGTGGAGCGAGCCGGGCAGCTGGTCCGTGCGCAGTTACTACGCCTGGTCCCTGGGCAGCGAAGACGCGATCTCCGCACCCGACAAGTCCGGGCGATTCTGGATCCAGGCCGTCAAGTACTTCTGATGTTGTGCCCTCGCCGCTCAACGCGGCACATGAAGGAATAAGCCATGAATCGTTCCCTCGACCACCGCAATGCGCGCTTCGCGCTATCCGCCCTGTCCAGCGCGCTGCTGCTCGCCCTCTCCACGCCCGTACTGGCGCAGTCCATGGCGCCGACCGGCGGCCAGGTGGTCTCCGGCCGGGCCGGCATCGTCCAGAACGGCAACCAGACCACCATCACGCAGAACAGCACACTGGCGATCATCAACTGGCAGTCCTTCAGCATCGGCGCCAACCAGGGCGTGCAGTTCGTGCAGCCCGACGCCAGCTCGATCGCGCTCAACCGCGTCATCGGCGCCGACCCGTCGGTGATCATGGGCACGCTGACCTCCAATGGCCAGGTGTTCCTGATCAATCCCAGCGGCGTGCTGTTCGGCAGCGGTTCCTCGGTCAGCGTGGGCGGCCTGGTGGCCACTACGATGGGTATCACCGACGCCGACTTCCTCGCCGGCCGCCACCGCTTCACCGGCGCCGGCAGCGGCGACGTCGTGAACCAGGGCAATCTGCAGGCCAACGGCGGCGGCTACGTCGCGCTGATGGGCCGCAACGTCCGCAACGAAGGCGTCATCTCGGCTCAGCTCGGCAGCGTGGTGCTGGCCGGCGGCGAAGCCGTCACCCTGGATGTGGCCGGCGACGGCCTGCTCAACGTCTCGGTCACCCAGGGCGCGGTGAATGCGCTGGTCCAGAACGGCGGCATGATCCGGGCCGATGGCGGCCGCGTGCTGCTGACCGCGCAGGCGGCCGGCAACCTGCTGCACACGGTGGTGAACAACACCGGCGTGATCCAGGCGCAAACATTGCAGAACCGCAACGGCAGCATCCTTCTGCTGGCCGACATGGCCACCGGCACGGTGAATGCTGGCGGCGTGCTTGATGCCAGCGCGCCAACGACCGGCAACGGCGGCTTCATCGAAACCTCCGCCGCTCGCGTCAACGTCGCCGCCGGCACCCGGGTGACCACCGCCGCCGCCAACGGCCGCACAGGCCACTGGCTGATCGATCCGATCGACTTCACCGTCGGCAGCGCCGCAGGCAACAACATCTCGGGCGCGACGCTGTCGGCCCAGTTGGTGACCAACAACATCACCATCAATACCGCCGGCCCCGGCGCCGGCAACGGCGACATCTTCATCAACGACGCCATCACCTGGTCGGCCAGCGGTGCGCCCACCACACTGAGCCTGATCGCCGATCGCAACGTCGACATCAATGCCGCCATCACCGCCACCAACGGCAACCTGTCCGTGTGTTGCGGCCAGGACATCAACGTCAATGCCGCCATCACGACCACCAACGGCAGCGTGCTGCTGGCGGCAGGCCGCAACGTCAACCAGTCGGGCGCGATCACGGTGACCGACGGCAATCTGACGATGTGCGCGGCCAACGACGTCAACATCTCGGGCGCCATCACCGTGACCCGCGGCACCAACGACCCGACCCGCAGCCTGGGGCTTGCGCGCGGCCTGGTTCTGAGCGCCGACACCGACGGCACCGGCCCCGGCATCACCGGCGGCACCGTGCGTTTCGACGCGCTCGCACCACCAACAACGGTCACCGCCGCGCCGGTGTCGATCTACTACAACCCGGTGTCCTACACCTCGCCGACCGACTACAGCCCCCGATTCACGCTCACCGAGGGCGCGGCGTTGAGCAGCTACATGCTGGTGTTCGCCAACGCCGCCAGCCGGGTCTACGACGGCACCACCACGGCCATCCTCTCGGGACTGATCGGCAACCCTGCGGGCGTCACCCTGGTCGCCGGACCCAATGCAGTGGCCCGCTACGACTCCCCGGATGTCGGCAGCCGCTCCATCACGTACACCGGTTACACGCTGGGCGGCGACAGTGCCGGTC
>JBAQRU010000187.1:0-6374 GCA_049296025.1 Lysobacteraceae bacterium
GTCGCCGTAGCAGACCAACTGCGCATCCCAGTCGAGCTGTGCGGCGCGGACGACCAGTTCGGGACCGATGCCGGCCGGCTCGCCCGGGACCAGCGCGAGACGGGGGCGTCTGGGCATTGCGGGCTCAACCAGCGCCGGGGCCGGCTGCAGGTGTGCCGACGCGGATATCGATGAAGGCTTCGCCGCGCATTTCGCGCAGGAACCGGTTCCATTCGTCTTCCAGCTTGCGCTGGCCGATGCTCTCGCGGATCTGGCTGCGGCGGTTCTCGTCGGTCGCGTTGACCTGACGGGTGCCGATGCGCTGCATGACGTGCCAGCCGGCCTGGGTCTTGAACGGCGCCGAGACCTGACCGTCGGTGAGTGAGGCGATCTGGGCGCCGACATCGGTGCCGTAGTCGTCCTGTGCGAACCAGCCGAGATCGCCGCCTCGGGCCTTGCTCACGGTGTCTTCGGAATTCTTGCCAGCGAGCTCCGCGAAATCCGCACCGCCCGTGATCCGCGCGCGCAGGGTTTCGAGCTTGGCCTTGGCCGCTGCGTCGTCCTTGCCCTCTTCGGAGCGGATCAGGATGTGGCGCGCCTGATACTGGGTCACCATCTTCGCGTCGCCGGCCTGCGCGTTGCGGGTTTCTTCCAGTTTGAGCAGCTGGAAGCCGCTGGGGCCACGGATCGGGCCGATGATCTGGCCGACCTGCATGTTGCGGATCGTGCCGGAGAAACTGGTCGGGATCTGGTCGAGCGCGCGCCAGCCGAGGTCGCCGCCTTCCAGCGCATTCGGGCTGTCGGAGTAACGCACGGCCGCGGCGCTGAATTCCATCTCGCCGCGGTCGAGCAGGCCTTTGATGCCTTCGATCTTCTTCTGGCCGGTGCCGATCTGTTCGGCGGTCGCGCCTTCAGGCAGTGCGACCAGGATGTGGGCGAGGCGGTATTGGGTGTTGCCGCCGGCCTGCGCGGCCAGCGCCACGTCGACTTCGGCGTCGCTGACGTTGATCCGGCCCTGGGCGAAGCGCTGGCGCAGGCGCTGGACGACGATTTCGTCGCGCAGCGAATTGCGGAAGTCGCTGTAGTTCAAGCCATCCTTGGCCAATTGCTGACGCAACTGGTCGACGGTGATCTTGTTCTGGGCGGCGATGTTGTTGACCGCGTCGTTCACTTCCTCATCGCTGATGCGCATGCCGGTACTGGCGGCGCGTGCGCTCTGGAGGCGGATCAGGATCAGGCGTTCCAGCACCTGGCGCTGCAGGACGTCGCCCGGCGGCAACTGCGCTTCGCGGCCGGCGTATTGGCCGCGGATGTTCGCGATAGCGCGGTCCAGCTCGCTCTGCAGGATGATGTCCTCATCGACCACGGCGGCGATCCTGTCGAGCGATTGCGGCGCGGACGGCTGTTGAGCGAAGGCGGAGAAGCTGCCGATGAGGCATGCGGCGGCGATGACGCAGCGGAACGAACGGATCGTGTGACGGATCATTGGACGGATCATGGGGCCAAGTCTGAAGGGGGGAGATCGCCGCCACTACGCGATTGGGGGGGCGGAACGAGGGAGAGGTCCTCGCGGTAATAGCCGAGGATAGCACGGCGCAAACGGCCCTCCGTGTCGGGTCCTGCGGAGCCTAACCCCTTGAGTTCGATCTCCAGCTGAATGGCGTTGTTGAGGTCGCCGCTGCGGCTGCGCAGGTAGCGGCGACCGACCAGACGCACGGCCAGGCAGCAACTTTCCCACTGCACGCCAGCGATACCTTCCAGCAGTTGGCTGTCCTGCAGCGAGTAGTAATAGCGGCCGACCACGCTCCAGTTCGGGTTGATCGGATACAGGAACGACAGATCCGCCTGTTCCAGCAGGTCGCGGCGATAGCGGTAGCTGAGATTGACGATGCCGTCGTCGCCGATCAGGTAACGGGTGCGCAAGCTGGCGAGGTCGCGGCGGCCGGCCTTCGGGTCCCATTGGTAGGAGGCGCCGATGGTCCAGCGGTCGTTGGGCGCGTAGTTGGTGTCGACGATCCAGGCGGACTTGCCCTGTTCGATCGGACTCTCGCCGGGCACCGTGACCCGTGAATCCTCGAAATAGCGGATCTGGCCGAAACTGGCGGACAGCTTTTCGTGGCCATCGGATTCGCGGATCAACCGGGTCGAAACGGCCAGGGTCAGCTGGTTGCCGTCGGCCTGACGGTCGCCGCCGGAATAGCGGTTGTCGCGGAACAACTGGCCCCAGCCGAAGGTCAGCGGCCGGGTGTCGAACAGCGGGATGCCGGACTGGTCGCGGTAGGGCGCGTTGAAATAGAAGATCCGCGGTTCGAGGGTATTGAGGTAATTCGAGTCGCCCCAGCGCATGTGGCGGTCGAAATACAGGCCGGCATCGAGGGTGGCGATCGGCAGGCTGCGGCTGGGCCGGTCGTCGCGTCCGGGCAGCAGGGCGTCGTTTTCGAGCGTGTAGCCGGTGTAACGCCAGGCCAGACTCGGCTTCAGGAACCAGCTGTCGCCTTCCAGCGGCAGACTGATGTAGGGCTTGAGGTCGAGACGGCTGCCGCCCGCCAGTTCGATGTGGTCGAAGCGCACGACCTCGGCATCGATGCCGGCGGTGATGCGGCCGGCAAACGCCTGCTCCCAGTGCACCTGGCCGCGCGGCAGGCGGTCGAACGGCAGATTGGTGTCGCGCAGGGTGTAGTCGGCCAGCTGCCAGTGGTCGGCCATGATCGAGGCCTCCCAGTTGCGGCCACGGCCGTACACGCCGATGTCGCTGGTCACGAACGAGGCTGCGCCGCCGCTCAGATTGTTGTTGGCGTCATCGAGATAGCGGGTGTCGCTGATCCAGGCGATGTTGCTGCGTGCCTGCCAGTTCGGCCCCAGGTTCTGGCTGCCGACGAAGCGCAGGAAGCCCCGGTTGGAACTGCGGCGGTTCTCCTCCGGAACGCCTGCGGCGATTTCGCTGTCGCGCTCGCGTTCGGTCAGGTTGTCGGAAGGCAGATAAGCCGCGTCGATCACGCCGCGCCCGGTTTCGGTCAGATAGCGGAATTCGCCGCCCAGCTGCAGGCCGCGTTTGGTCATCAGTCGCGGGGTGATGGTGGCGTCGTAATTCGGCGCCAGATTCAGATAGATCGGCTGTCGCCAGTCGAAACCGTTGCGCCCCGAGGAAGAGATCGCGGGATACAGCAGGCCGGTGCGGCGGCGGTCGTCGATCGGGAAGCGGAACCACGGCAGGTAGAGCACCGGGATACTGCCCACGCGCAGGGTCGCGTGATGCGCGGTGCCCATGCCTTCTGCGGTATTCACATCGATGCGCTGGGCGCGCAGTTCCCAGCGCCGCGCTTCGGGCGGGCAGGTGGAGTAGGTGGAACCGTAGAGCGAGCCTTCGTCGCCGCGCATGGTGATGCGTTCGGCGCCGCCGTTGCCGCGACGGCGGATGAGCTGGTACTGGATGTCCTCCAGCTCGTGGGTGTCCTTGGCCTGGTCGCCCTTGGCGCGCGCCGCGATCAGGCGCATGCCGCGATCCTGGTAGCGCACGCTGCCTTCGGCGGTGTAGGTCTCTTTGTCCTGGTCGTAGCTGAGTCTGTCCGCCAGCAGCACCTGATCGCCGCGTCGCAGGTTGACGTTGCCGTCGAGATCGACGATCTGGCCGTCGGTGCCGCTCATCCGGTCGCCGTTGACCTCGGTCGCCCCGTTGGCCGCGTTCGCATCCGATGCCTGCGCGGTGTTGTCCGCAGCGGGAATCCTGTCGATGAACGCGGGGACCGCATCTTCGATCGGGCACTGGCCCCAGTCCTCGGGCGCCTCGTCGGCCGCGTGCGCGGACAGCGACAGCGCGATGCAGAAGGGCAGCGGCAGCAGATGGAGGTTCTTTCGCACGTTGGGGCCGAGTCTGGACATATCCGGCTAGCTTGACGCATCCGTCCCGGTGCGGCAACGCGGGGGCCGCAGCCCGGGTTCAGCCGCGCAGGGCGCCGACATGGGCAATGACGGATTCGCGCAGGCCCTGCAGGTCGTAGCCGCCTTCGAGGCTGGAGACGATGCGGCCGTCGGCGTGGCGGTCGGCGATGGCGACCAGTTCGCGGGTGATCCATTCGAAATCATCGGCTTCGAGCTGCAACTGCGCGAGCGGGTCGCGGCGGTGGGCGTCGAAGCCGGCGGAGATCATGACCAACTGAGGGCGGAAAGCATCGAGGTGCGGCAGCAGCCGGGTGCGCCAGGTCTCGCGGAACTGCGCGCTGCCGGTGCCCGGCTGCAGCGGTGCGTTGAAGATGTTGCTGACGCCACGTTCGCTGACGTGGCCGCTGTCGGGATAGAGCGGCATCTGGTGCGAGCTGGCGAAGACCACGCGCGGTTCCAGATCGAAGATCGCCTGGGTGCCGTTGCCGTGGTGCACGTCGAAATCGGCAATGGCAATCCGCGAGAGGCCGAATTTGTCCAGCGCATGCGCGGCGCCGACCGCGATCGAATTGAACAGGCAGAAGCCCATCGCCGCGCTGCAGGTGGCGTGGTGGCCGGGTGGGCGCACCGCGCAGAACGCGCGCTTGGCTTCGCCGTTGAGCACGAGTTCCACCGCTGCGACGACCGCGCCTGCGGCGCGCAATCCGGCTTCGGCCGAGGCCGGTGACAGGATGGTGTCGGGGTCGAGCCAGATCCGCTCGTGGGGCTTCGTTTCCAGCACCGCATGCAGCAGCGATTCGCTGTGCACGCGCAGCAGTTGGCCGCGACTCGCGCGCGGCGCTTCGCGCCATTCCAGATCAGGCCAGGCCTCGCGCAGACCGGTGGTGACGGCGGTCAGCCGCGCGGGGCATTCGGCGTGCGTCGGCCCGGTGTCGTGGGCCAGACAGGCGCTGTGGCTGAAGACCGGGACGTTCATTGCTGTCGTTGGCGACGCTCGTGGTTCCAGAGAATCTCGCCGTGGCCGCTGTTTCTGGCCAGCACCCGCGACAGCACGAACAGCAGATCGGAGAGGCGGTTGAGATAGCGGATCGCCTGCGGACGCACGGTGTCGTGGTGCGAGAGCGTCACGCATTCGCGCTCGGCGCGGCGGACGATGGTGCGCGCCAGATGGCAGCGCGCTGCGGCTTCGCCGCCGCCGGGCAGGATGAAATCCTTCAGCGGCGGCAGCGGATCGTTGTACTGGTCGAGCTGCTGTTCGAGGCGATCGATATCGTCGTCGTCGATCGCCGAATGTCCGGGGATGCAGAGCTCGCCGCCGAGATCGAACATCTGGTGCTGGACCATCGTCAGCAGCGTGTGGATGTCGCCGGGCACATCGCAGGCCAGCAGCACGCCGATGGCGGAATTCGCTTCATCGACCGTGCCGTATGCGGTGACCCGCGCCGAATCCTTCGCCACCCGGCTGCCGTCGCCAAGCCCGGTCGTGCCGTCGTCGCCGGTTTTGGTATAGATCTTGGAGAGACGGTTGCCCATTGCGATTCCTGGTCCCGGGGCCTTTGTAGGAGCGGCTTCAGCCGCGAGCGCTTGAATCCAGATGAAGATCGCGGCGATAAAGATCGCGGCTGAAGCCGTTCCTACAAGCGCGCGCGGATATTCAGACCGTCTGCGCCCGCAGCGACGGCGCCTGCCGGCGCAGCAGCGCGAAACCGCCGAACAGCATCGCCGAATAGAACAGCGTGCCCATCACGGTCCACTTGAAGAACGGAATGCCGGCGACATAGGCCGCGACCAGACCGGCGCCGGTCTGCGGGTACATGGTCGAGCCGAACCAGGTCACGCCATTGGTGACCACGAAGAACAGGATCGAGCCCAGCAGCGAGTAGCCCAGCACGTTGCCGCCACCGACCTTGCCGCGCAGGCCGAAGCCCAGCACCGTCGACAGTGCGATGCACAGGTAGACCGACCAGAACGACAGGCTCGTCGCGACGTAGCTCCAGTATTCGCCGCCCATCGACAGGCCGAGCGCGATATCCGACAGCAGCATCGCCACCAGCGGCGCCAGCAGTGCCCATGCGCGGTTGGCGAAGTAAGCGCCGCCGAACAGGGCCATCGCTTCGACCGGCGAGAAATTCGGCGGATGCGGCAGCAGACGGCTGAGCGCAGCGAGCAGGATCATGGCGACCAGCGTCAGCGGGCCCGGCGCGAGCAGGGCTTTGGCGCGCGAGTCGGGGCGGGAGGAAGCGGGGGAAGCGTGAACGGTCATCGGCGGTCGCAGGCGGAAAAGGACACGGAGCGTTAGCATAACGCAATGCCCATGCCCGACCCTGCCTTGTCGCCCTTTTCCAAGTCCCGTTCCGCGTCTGTTACCGCGTCTCACGATGTCCTGATCGTCGGCGGCGGCCTGGTCGGCGCCAGTCTGGCGATCGCGCTGGACCGTCTGGGCCTCGACACCGCACTGCTGGAGGCCGCGCCGCCCGGCGCGCTGCCGGCGGTGTTCGATCAGCGCAATCTCAGCC
>JBAQRU010000188.1:0-11918 GCA_049296025.1 Lysobacteraceae bacterium
GCGACGCCTGCTGCTGGCGATCGGACAAGGTGATCAGCGGATCGCCCGCGCGCACCTGCTGGCCGCTGTCGAAGTGCACCGTCTGCACGATCTCGCTGACCTTCGCGGTCACCGTCACCGATTCGCGCGCTTTCACCGTGCCGATGGCGGTCATGCTGTCGGTGAATGTTTCGGGCTGGATGCGAATGGTGGTGACCGGTGTCGGACGATCGCCGCCCTGCCCGGCACCGCCGGGGCCACCTGCGGGTTTGTCGCCACCGCCGCAGCCCGCGAGCCCGAGCGACAGCGCGCCTGCGGCGAACAGCACGAAGCCGCGATGCAACCGGCCACGCGATGCGGGACGCGGATCAGAACACGAATCATGGAAACGCGAGGTGGCACGAGACATTGCGGGGCCCGACAAAACGGTCTGCCGCGATTGTAGCGGCAGGCCTGCGAAGCCGGCACAATCGATTCGCGCCGCAGGCCGTATTCCGCACGAATATCGCCAGCGAAGTGTGCGAATCGCAATCAATCGTGACCTTTGGCCTATGCCCGCCGTCGTTCGGCAACACAGCGTTTCGCCGCTGGAGCCCACATGCCCTCACCGACCCGCACATCCGCCCGCACGCTGATCCTCGCCAACGGCGCGACGCTGATCGCAGCATTGATCTTCCACTGGGCGCCAGCGTGGCTGCTGTGGCCGTACTGGATCCAGAGCATCATCATCGGCTGGTATGCGCGCAAACGGATGCTCAATCTTGCGCAGTTCAGCACCGAGGGCTTCACCTCGAACAACCAGCCGGTGCCCGAGAATGAGGCCGGCAAGCGTTCGACCGCCAACTTCTTCACCATCCACTACGGTTTCTTCCACTTCGGCTATCTGGTCTTTCTGCTCGGCCAGCACCGCGTGTCCGGCCTGTGGAACATGCTGGTGCTGATCGCTTGCGGCGTGTCGTTCGTGCTCTCGCAGCGCACGACCTACGCCGCACAGCACGCCTCCGATCTGCGCGGAAAACCGAACCTCGGGCGACTGATGTTCACGCCCTATCTGCGCGTGCTGCCGATGCATCTGGGCATCATTTTCGGCAGCGGACTCGGCGGCGGCACCGGCCTGCTGGTCTTGTTCACCGGATTGAAAACGCTGTCGGACATCGGCCTGGACGCACTGGATCGCAACCTGGCGGCGAAGATCGTCAAAGATACGACGCGCACCCCAGGATAAGGCACGCGCAGCAGACGATCGCACCGGATCGGGACGAAAACGTTCGGCTTATCGCAACTTGATCGGGCTGCGCACGCGGCTAGCGACGCGACCCGCGATCAAGAAGAACGCCGGCACAGGGCCAGCGTTCGTGCGTTGTCGCGGGACTGCGGAGGAGCCGCGCGATAGTTAGGGTGTGGCCGGATTGACCACGCTGAGCGCCACGCGACCGGATTGCCAGCTCGCCCAGACGATACCGTGCGCGATCATCGCCGATCCTTGTTTGCAGAACACCGCGGCTGGCTCTGCTGCGAGAATCGCACTGCGCGTCTTCCCGTCGAAAATGCGCGCATGTTTTTCCCGGAATGCCGTCGCGTTCGCGATGACCAGCGGACGCTTGCCTTTGCCCTGATTCACCTGCAGCGGATAACGGACCAATGACGACAACTGTTTGACGTCATCGGCTTTGACCGCTTGCGCCAGCGTACGGAAGAACGCGTGATAGTCGTCGTAGCTGCCCGACGCATGACTGCATGCCGATTCCGAAACCGTTGCCCCGGCAGCATCCACGATCATGACCATATCGATCGCGCCATGCTCACGAAGCCTGCCGGCTTCGCCATGCACGAATGCATGGTTCTGCCGTTCGATCTGCACCTGCCCGTTTTTGAGGGAAATGGTGCGGATCGCGTCCTCCGCCAGCGCGGCTGTCGGGAACCATGCCGCACAGGCCACGGACAGGAGCGCGCTCGCACCGATGCGCCGGCAATCACGTTGTGCACAGAACCTGTTCGACATGGTTGAAGAACCTTTCATGGAAAAGGCAAGCGGAGCCGGCAATCCAGGAGATGCCGGCACCATATCGACGGCGGACATCGCTCCGCCGCGTCGACTCACGCCTTCAATTGGCCCAGCGCCGCCAGGCCATTGTCGCGGGCGCGCGCGAACACGGTTTCCTGTGCTTTGGCGACGTTGTTGACCAGATCCTGCGACCAGATCTTCAGCGCCGCGGACTGCATCGCACGGCCGTAGGAGAACGACAGCGGCCACGGGTTCGGGCCCAACTGATTCATCGCGTTGAGGTGTGCGGTGGCGTCTTCGTCGCTCTGTCCACCGGACAGGAACACGATGCCCGGCAGGATCGCCGGCACGGTCGACTTCAGACAGATCAGGGTGCTCTCGGCGACTTCCTCGACCGATGCCTGCTCTTCGCAACCCTTGCCCGAGATCACCATCGAGGCTTTGAGGATGGTGCCTTCCAGCATCACGTTCTGCTGGTACAGCGCGTCGAACAGCGAACGCAGCGTGACTTCGGTGACTTCGTAGCAGGTTTCGATGTCGTGATCGCCGTCCATCAGCACTTCCGGCTCCACCATCGGCACCAGGCCGCATTCCTGGCACAGCGCGGCATAACGCGCCAATGCGTGCGAGTTGGCTTCGATGCACGTGCCGGACGGGATGTCTTCGCCGATGTTGATCACCGCGCGCCACTTGGCGAAACGTGCGCCCAGCGCGGCGTATTCCTTGAGGCGGTCGCGCAGGCCGTCGAGGCCTTCGGTGATGACTTCACCCGGGAAGCCGGCGAGCGCGTGCGTGCCCTTGTCGACCTTGATGCCGGGGATGATGCCGTTGTCCATCATCACCTTGGTGAACGGCACGCCGTCCTTGGTGGACTGGCGGATGGTTTCGTCGAACAGGATCGCGCCGGAGATGTGCTCGCCGAGATTCGGCGTGGTCAGCAGCAGCTCGCGGTAGGCGCGCCGGTTTTCTTCGCTGTTGGGGATGCCCACGCCTTCGAAGCGCTTGGCGATGGTGGCGTTGGATTCGTCGATGGCGATGATGCCCTTGCCCGGCGCGACCATGGCGCGGGCGATATCGGCAAGCTGTTCGATGCTCATGGGGAGTCCTGATGGGCGGTGGGAAAGGCCGCCATTATACCCACACGGCAACCCGTGAACTTTATTTCGGATCAATGACTTAAGCCCAAAAAACGCGGATTTCGGCGTTCCGGTGAAATCGAATGCAGCCAAGGGGGCTTCGGCCGGCACGCAAGGGCGACAGGGCCCGCTTCCGCAGGCCCTGTCGCGTTCCCAGTGGATCCGATCGGCGCCGCGATCAGAGCGGGCAGAGTTGCTGCAGTTCGTAGTACTGCAGTTCGGTCGGCGCCACGCCGTAGCCCAGGCCCTGGGTCAGGCCCTGCGCGTCGACATAGGAGACTTCGATCGATACGCGCGGATACTGGCCCACCGATACCGCGCCATGGATGCTCTTCGCGCCGGCCTGCGCGTTGTAGCTGTCGATCGCCGTCTTGAAGCGCGAATTGGCCGGCGCATTGCTGGTGAGGGTGCGCAGCGAGCGCAGATCGGCATCGAAAACGAACTGGATGTTGTTCGGGCCGTAGTTGTGGACGCTGCTCGGATAGTAGGCCGGCTGGGAACTCCAGTAGCGATTGACGATGCGCTGCTCGCACTGCTGCAGATCGGGCATCGCGGTGAGCGCGTTGACCCGGCCGAGCGACTGCCATGTCGCAGCGGAAGCGGAACCGGCGAAGAGCATCGCGGCGGCGAAGGCGAAGACGTATTTTTTCATGCAGAACTCCTTGGCTGATGGGTGTTGAAACAAGCGCGCGATCGAAAGATGTACGGGCATTGGCTGAAGCAACATCGCGGCTGCGCTATCGAACCCCGCAGGAATCGATGCGCGCAATCGCGATCCGCAAGGTGTCGCCGACCCCATCGCGGAGTGGAGTAAAACGATACTGTTGCGTCGGCAGGACGCGCATCGAACGCGGTAAACAGTCTATGTTTCCGCCGTCTCATGGATTGAGTCTGCGCGCCTTCTGCGTGCAAGGCCCGATGCAAGTTCTCAGGCGTCTTTCGCCGTCATCACACACTACGTTTCTCTGCGGCATACCTGCTGCACTGCCGCCATCGCACCGCGCTCAGACGGAATGCATCCAGAGCGTCAATCGACGATGAAGAGTTTGGCGCCGTGCTCTGTGGAAGAACGATGCGGCTCGGCGCCATCGCCGACCTGATAGCTCATCCCTGCGGTCAGCGTGAACACGCGCCCATCGGCCAGTTCGGTGTGTAGTTCGCCTTCCAGACACAGCAGAATGTGTCCCTTCCCGCACCAGTGATCAGCGAGATAGCCCGGCGAGTATTCAACCATCCGCACGCGGATCTCACCGAAGCGCTGCGTGCGCCAATACGCGATGCCGGTGTCGCCCGGATGTTCGGTGCGCTCGATCGCGGACCAGTCGGTGATGCCGAAGGGAATATCGGCGATCCTCATCGGCGTGCCTTCATTGACGCGCTGTCCATCTCCACCTCACATCGTCCGCCCGAGCCAGACCAGCGCCGCAACCCCGAGCAGACCGATCCAGCCGGGATGCCGGCCCTTGGTCGCGACCAGCACGAGCACGGAAC
This sequence comes from Lysobacteraceae bacterium, assembly GCA_049296025.1. GTDB lineage: Bacteria > Pseudomonadota > Gammaproteobacteria > Xanthomonadales > Xanthomonadaceae > Lysobacter_I. Next base: position 4,612 of record JBAQRU010000188.1, read on the forward strand.
CGATCAACATCGACATCTCGATCGCGTGTCCGATGGCTGTGATATCAGCGCTGCCGGAGGCCGGCCGCGACATCCAGACGAGGATCGCGGCCATGCCCCAGCCAAATACCGTCAGCACATGCCAGCTCGCCCACAGAATGCGGACGTTCGATCCGAGCAGAATCGCGCCGCCATCGGTCGGAATCACCCGCCCTGGTTTGCGCATGCGGCGGAAGATCATGATCTCGCCGAGCACGGAATGGACGAGGCCGACGACGAAGGCGAGTACGGCGGCGGCGATGAAACAAGCGTTCATGGATTCGGCGCTGGGCGATTCGGTGGCGGGCAGTCTACGCCCCAGTCGGGGCGCGATCAGGCTTCCCAGTAGAAGAGGCCCTTGGCGCGCATCCTCGCGCCCAGCCGTTCGTAGAAACGGATCGCGGCGACGTTGTCGGGCTCGACTTCCCACTTCATCCGATGCAGGCCGCGCTCTGCGCATACCTGCTGCAATCGGTGCATCAAGGCCTCGCCGATACCCCGGCTGCGATGCGACGACGACACGTACACATCGTCGACGCTCATGTAGGTCGATCCCAACCAGATGCCGTAGTTCCACGTGTAGGTCGCATAGCCGGCCAACGCGCCGTCGACTTCGGCCAGCACCGCGCCGAATTTCGGTGCGGGCCCGAACCCATCGCGGCGCAGGTCATCGGCGGTGACAAACACGTATTCGCGTTGATCGTGATGCTCGGCGATGGCGACGATCAGCCGATGCAGCGCTTCGACATCCGCTTCGGTGGCTTCGCGGAGGGTGATGGGTTCGGATGTCATGAGCGGATCACAGATTTCGTAGGATGGATTGAGCTCAGCGATACCCATCCTGCTTATGCGTCACAACTCCCCCAACCCCTCCGCAGTGCCGTCCTCGCCCACCTGCAGCAACCGCAGCGTATTCGTGGCGCCGTGGGTTTCCATATGCTCGCCGCTGGTGAACACCACGCGGTCGCCGGCTTTGAGCAGGTGGGCATCGACGAGTTTGCGGATGCTGCCGCGTGCGGCCTGGCGCGGGGTCTGGCCACGGCTGTCGTAGTCCATCGGGAACACGTCGCGCATCATCGCCATGCGACGGCGGGCGCCGCCGTCGCGGGCGAAGGCGAAGATCGGGGCCTTGCCGCGGAAGCGCGAGAGGAAGCGCGCGGTGCCGCCGGATTCGGTCATCGCGACAATCGCGCCGACGCCGATGTGTTCGGTCAGGAACATCGCGGTCATCGCGATGGCCTGGTCGGCGCGCTGCAGGTTGCGCGGGGCGGCTTCGAAATCGGTGTCGTGCTCGAACTGGCGCTCGGCGCCCAGGCAGATGCGCACCAGCGCTTCGACCGCTTTGATCGGGTACATGCCGGCGGCGCTTTCCTGCGACAGCATCACCGCGTCGGTGCCGTCGATCACCGCGTTGGCGACGTCGAGCACTTCGGCGCGGGTCGGGATCGGGCTGCTGACCATCGATTGCAGCATCTGCGTCGCGGTAATCACCACCTTGTCGCGCTCCAATGCCACGCGGATGATCTTCTTCTGCAGGCCCGGCAGCTCGGCGTCGCCGATTTCCACGCCCAGATCGCCGCGCGCGACCATCACCACGTCGCTGGCGTCGACGATCTCGACCAGATTCTCGATGGCTTCGGCGCGTTCGACTTTCGCGACCAGCGCGGCGGAGCTGCCGGCGGCGCGCGCGACGCGGCGCGCTTCGTTCATGTCGGCGGCGTTGCGGCAAAAACTCACGGCGATGAAATCCGCGTTGAGCTGCGCGGCGACCTGGATCAGTTCGCAGTCGCGTTCGGTCAGCGCGCCCAGCGACAGGCCGCCGCCGAGTTTGTTGAGGCCCTTGCGGTTCGACAGTTCGCTGTCGTTGAGCACGGTGGTGATGATGCGCTGGCCTTCGACCGCAGTAACCTGCAGCTGCACCACACCGTCGTCGAGCAGCAGCGTGTCGCCGGGGACCACATCGCCGGGCAGGCCGAGATAACTCACGCCGACCTGATGCTGGTCGCCAAGCGGCGCGTCTTCGCTGGCGATCAGATCGAAGCGCTCGCCGGCACGCAGCTGCACCTTGTCGTTGGCGAACTTCTCGATGCGGATTTTCGGGCCGGGCAGATCGGCGAGGATGCCGACCTCGGTGCCGACGCGTTCGGCGGCGGCGCGCACCGCTTCGGCGCGGGCGACCTGCGCGGACGGATCGCCGTGCGAGAAATTGAGCCGGACCACATCCACGCCCGCGCGCAGCAGCGCGTCGAGGACGCCCGGGGCGTCGGTGGCAGGGCCGAGGGTGGCGAGGATCTTGGTGCGGCGGCGTTGTTCGGTCGGGGTCTTTTGCGTCGGGCTTTGCTGGGTCATGCTTTGCTGAGTCATGTGGATCTCCTGATCGCCCAACCGTAACATGTCGGCATGTCGATTCAGACGGCCATGCCGCTGTATACGATCACATCCGCAGACATCGCGGCACGGTGCCGCTCATGCGCCGGACAGCAGCGTCGGCAGCGCATCCGGGGTCCGTACCAGTGCGTACGCGCCTGCTTCGCGCAGTTCGTCCTCGGTGCCGAATCCCCAGAGCACGCCGATCCCGCGCATGCTGTGATGCAGCGCACCTTCGATATCGAGATGGCGGTCGCCGATCATGATGCAGTGCTCGGGCTGCAGCGCGAGACGGGCCAACGCCTCGGCGATCAATTCGGGCTTGTGACTGATGCGGCCATCGGGGGTCGCGCCGATGATGTCCTCGAAGCGGTGACCGAACGGCAGCGTGTCCACGATCCTGCGCGCATGCGGTTCGTTCTTGGCGGTGACCACCGCAAGCCGATAACCGGCGGAGTGCATCGCTTCCACCGCATCGCCGATGCCATCGTAGGTGGCGTGCTCGCGCCAGCCTTCGATCTCGAACCGCTCGCGATACAGCTCGACCGCGCGTTCGATATCGGCGGCGCTGTCGAACAGCGCGGCGTAACTCACGCGCAGCGCGGGACCGATCCAACTGCGCAGCGTCGCCTCGGGCAGTCCCGGATGGCCCATGCGTTGCAGCGAATAGGCCACGCAGCGGGTGATGCCGACGGCGGAATCGATCAGGGTGCCGTCGAGGTCGAAGAACAGCGTGGGCTTCAAATGCGCATGCTCAAGCGGCGCGTGCCTGCAGCGCCGCCACCGCAGGCAATGTCTTGCCTTCGAGGAATTCGAGGAACGCGCCGCCGCCGGTGGAGATGTACGAGACCTCATTCCCGATGCCGTATTTGTCCACCGCCGCCAGCGTGTCGCCGCCACCGGCGATCGAGAACGCGGCACTGTCGGCGATCGCGCGCGCCAGCGTTTCGGTGCCTTTGCCGAAGGCGTCGAACTCGAATACGCCGACCGGGCCGTTCCAGACCACGGTGCCGGCGCTCTTGATCAGCGCGGCATAGCGCGCGGCGGTGTCGGGACCGATGTCGAGGATCATGTCGTCGGCAGTGACCGCATCGACGGGTTTGACCGTGGCCGGCGCGTCGGCGGCGAACGCGGATGCGACCACGACATCGCTGGGAATCGGAATATCGGCGCCGCGCGCTTTGGCGTCGGCGATGATCTGGCGCGCGGTGTCGAGCAGATCCATTTCGACCAGCGACTTGCCCACGCCGTAGCCCATCGCGGCGATGAAGGTGTTGGCGATGCCGCCGCCGACGATCAACTGGTCGACTTTCGAGACCAGCGACGACAGCAGTTCGAGCTTGGTGCTGACCTTGCTGCCGGCGACGATGGCCAGCAGCGGGCGCGCCGGATGTTCCAGCGCTTTCGCCAGCGCATCGAGTTCGGCCATCAGCAGCGGGCCGCCTGCGGCCTGCTTCGCGAACTTGATGACGCCGTGTGTGGATGCCTGCGCGCGATGCGCGGTGCCGAAGGCGTCCATCACGAACACGTCGCACAGCGCGGCGTACTTCCGCGACAGCGTCTCGTCGTCCTTGCCCTCGCCGACATTCATGCGGCAGTTTTCGAGCAGCACCAGTTGGCCGGGCGCGACATTCACACCATCGAGCCAATCATTCACCAGCGGCACATCGCGACCGAGCAGTTCGCCCAACCGCTTCGCGACCGGCGCCAGCGAATCGGCTTCGCTCCACACGCCTTCCTTCGGCCGGCCGAGATGCGACATCACCATCACCGCCGCGCCGCGCTCCAGCGCCAGCTTCAACGTAGGCAGCGAAGCGACGATGCGCTGGTCGGAAGTGACGCTGCCGTCGGCGACGGGCACGTTGAGATCCTGGCGGATCAGCACGCGCTTGCCGGCGAGATCGAGATCGGACATGCGGACGATGGTCATGCGGGGTGCTCCGGGAACGAAGACGCCCATTGTCCCCGTTCCGGTGCCGCCCGATCAAACGGCGCAGTTGGATCCGATCTTCCGGATCTTTCGATCAGGACTCCGCAGGCGGCTTCTGCTGCCGCAGCAGGCTCAGCGCGAAGCCACCGACGATCGCGGCGCCGACGATCAGGAACCCCCACAACAGCCAGCTGCGCCAGTCGGTCGGCTTTGCCTGCTCGGCATAGGCAGCGGTCCCGGCGGCGGCACTGCGCGTGCCGAGCATCGCCACCGGCGGCGTCCAATCCTTGCCGAGGCGGGTGCGCAGCGGCGCCAGCGCCTGCTCGACCGGCAGCGATGTCCGCCGTGCGTTGCGGCTACCCGCGACCAGCGTGTACGGGCCACGGCCCTGGGCGAGGAACACGAAGCGATCCGGCAGATACGCCACCTCCATTGATGGCGACGGCACCAGTTCGACCGGGCTGCGCAAGCGCCATTCGCGCGCGGCCAGCGCCGAGGTGAGCACGTAATCCTCGTTGTCGATCCGTACGCCTTCCTGCTGCAACCGGAACAGCAGCGTGCGCCCGATCGGCGTCCAGATCTCGCTGCCGGGTACGCCGCTCTGCGCATCGACAATCACCTCGGCGGTCCCGTTGTCGGTACCGAGGGTGACATCGATCCGGCCGACCGGCAGTTTGGCCGGCAGCCGGTAGCGATAAACAAAATCCTTGCCGACTTCGTCGCGACCGCTGTCGACGAAATCGGCGCGCAGCCGCTTCCATTGCGGCGACGACGCGCCGGCGCGGGTACGCCGCGCGGTGATCTGCAGGCCGGGCACCGGGTCGCCATCCAACTGACGCAGGCGCAGGTAGCGCAACGAGGTGGTCGGCAGCGCGATATCGCGCCGCTGCAGCACCGCACCGCTGCGGCGCAGCGACACCACGGCGGCGGCATCCACCAATGTCTGCCACTGTTGCAGGTCTTCGCTGCCTTCCACCGCGAAGCGCGCATTGACATCGCCGCCCTCGGGCCAGTTCAGATCGAGGCGATCCACCGTCGATGGGCGCTTCGGATCGCGGCTGATGTCCGCGTCCATCACGTAGTCGATCTGGGTCTGCGCGGCCGCCGATGTGACATCCGCCTGCAGCATGCGCAGGCGTCCATCCATGTCGCGTTCCAGCCGCAACGACAGATCGTCGCGACCGCCGTCGCCATTGATGCGCGGCAGCGCGAACACCGGCAGCGCCACCTGGGCGACGCCCGGCAGCGCGGTCGGATCGACCGTCAACCGCGCCACCGGCACCGATTGGCCGTCGGCGTTGACGACATCGAAATCGCCCAGTCCAGGATCGATCAGCGCGGCGTAGACCTCCGGGGTCAGCTCGAACTGCCACGCCGCATTCTGACCCTCGGCCTTCAGCGGCCAGCGATAGGCGTAGTCGCCGCCCGCCTCAGGCTGCGCGGCAGCGGCCGCGAATGCGACGCTCAGCGCGGACGCGAAAAAGACCGCGAGCTTCGAGCGGGTGCCGTGGGTGCGATTCATGCCGAAACCTCCGCAGATGCCGCGCGTCGCGGCGGTGCCGGGGCGAAATACCCCACGGCCGTGCACAGCAGACCGTACGCGATGAAAGAAACGATGCCGAACAGATTACCCAGATGGCTGCGATCGATCAGCAGCAGCTTCAGCAGCACCACGCCCATCAGCACCGCGCCCGCGCCCCAGAGCAGGCGATCGCCGCGCTTCGAACCGAAGATCCAGCCGAGTACGCCCAGCACGCTCCAGACCACGGTCAACGCGGTCTGCACGATGTAGTCGTCGAGCATCGATGCCGACCACGGCGCGTGGCCCCACTGGTGGGTCGCGCGCAGCGTGGCGAACGTGATCCAGACGAAGGCCGCCAGCGCAAAGATCGGCATGCCGATGTTCGCAGCACCGATGCGTGGCGCCTGCGCTCCTCGACTGGACCAGACGCTTTGCGCCAACAGCGCGAGCACCGCGATCTGCAGCAATTCAAGCGGATTGAGCAGACTCACCCACGGCAGCGGCGCGCTGTCGCCGGGGAAGAACAGCGACAGCAGCCAGAACATTGCCAGCACGGCCCACGCCGAGCCCGACAGCAGCTTGCGGTAGTCGTCGAATCCACGCGCCAGCGGCGGCGCCAGCAACGCCGGTCGCAACTGCAGCAGCGCAGCGAACACGAAGACCGGCAGACCCAAGGCCAGCATCCGCCAACCATCGCCCATCGTCTGAACGACTACCGCCGAATCGGCGAAGTCCGCCCTGGAGCGATACACCAGATGGAACGCCGCCAGCGCCAGCGCGGTGACCCACGACCAGAACCAGCCGCCGTGCGCGAACAGGCGTACGCCGGTGCCGGTATCGCGCAGGCAGATCAGCGCGCGCCAAGCGAGCGCTGCGTACACCAGCCACGCCGCCGCGCCCCATTCGCGGAACGGATAGGCATGCTCGGCCGATTGCGCCATCGCGAACGGCACGCCCAGCAGCAGCGTCAGTGCGGCGAGACCACCCAGCAGCGCCATGTCGTCGAAACGACGGCGCAGTTCCGCCGCGACCCAGGCGGTGAGCGTCATGAAGGCGAACATCGCGTCGACGCGATACTGGTACGACACGTACTCGCCGATTTCATTCAGACCGGCGAAGGTCCACCAGCCGAAGGCCCACAGCGTGAACATGCCGACCAGACCGTTGTCGAGCGTGTTGCGATAGGTCCAGGCGGTGGCGAAACCGGCGAGTGCGATCAGCAGCGCCGCCATGAACGCAGGGTTGGCGACGGGCGTGTCCACCATCGCGCCCGTCGGCGAGAAGCCGCTGCTGATTCCGCCGATGCCCAGCACGAAGGCCAGCGCCGCACCGAACTGAAGCAGCAGGCCGGAGATCTGCGGCAGACGACGATCCTGGCGCACGCCCAGCCACACCAGCGCCGCGCCTTCCAGCGCGAACACGCTGGCGGTCGCCCGCGCCGACAGCGCCAGCGGCACCGAGAGCGTCGAG
>JBAQRU010000189.1:0-4636 GCA_049296025.1 Lysobacteraceae bacterium
GCGATGGTGTCCGTGCTCACGCTCGCGCTGCTGGCCGCGATCACCCTGCTGCCCGGCGCAAGCGCATGGTTCGGGTTCGCACCGCCGCCGCTGCCATGGCTGTTGCTGGCTGCGGCGACGCCACCGATGCTGTTGTTCGCCGTCGATCTGGTCGAACGCCGGTGGGCTGGACGCCGGCACGGCGGCCGCATCACGACTTGAGCGGCATCAACGCGCCGACGGCACGGATGTCGTGCAATGACAACGATCGTCCATTCGACAGGAGACCACCATGGATCGCGTGAAAGACAAGGTCTGCATCATCACCGGCGGCGCGCTGGGCATCGGTCGCGCCTGCGCGGAACGCCTGGGACAGGAAGGCGCGACAATCGCCGTGTTCGATGTGCTCGATGCCGAAGGCGAGACGCTGGCCGCCGAGCTGCGCGGACGCGGCATCAATGCCCGCTACTGGCACGTCGATGTCGCCAACGAACGCAACGTGCGGACCGCGATCGATCAGGTCGTCGCGCTGTTCGGCGGCGTGCACGTGCTGGTCAACAACGCCGGCATCGCGGGCGTCAACAAGCCGACCCACGAAATCACCGAGGAAGAGTGGGACCGGGTGCAGTCGGTGAACGTGAAGGGCGTGTTCTTCTGCACCAAACACGCGATCCCGCACCTGAAGCTCGCCGGCAGCGGCAGCATCGTCAATCTGTCGTCGATCTACGGTCTGGTCGGCGGCCCCGACGTGCCGCCGTATCACGCATCGAAAGGCGCGGTGCGATTGATGAGCAAGACCGACGCGATGCTCTACGCCGCCGACAGGATCCGGGTGAACTCGGTGCATCCCGGCTACATCTGGACACCGATGGTCGAACATCATCTGCTCGACAGCGGCGCCACCGACCTCGAAGAAGCGCGCAAGGGCGTCGATGCCCTGCACCCGCTCGGCCACATGGGCGAAGTCGACGACATCGCCTGGGGCGTGGTCTACCTGGCGTCCGACGAATCGAAATTCGTCACCGGCAGCGAGCTGGTGATCGATGGCGGCTACAGCGCGAGGTGATGCGCGGCGAGACGAGCCCGGCGCGGTGATCGCTGCGCCGGCACAGGTCTCCGGCGTTCGCGTGGGTGTCGGCGATGCTGGTCAGGCTCAGCTTGCCGAATTCGCTGGGCGCGCCGATCAGACAGCAATACCGACCCAATCGCTCACGCCCCCACCCGCCTGCGCACCGTATCGAAATCGCGCACCGGCCGCACCTCGATACTGCCGAACCGGATCCACGGAAACTCGTGCGCGATCCGCACCGCCTCCTCCATGCTGTCCGCTTCGATCAGATTGAAACCCGCCAGCACCTCCTTGGTTTCCGCGAACGGCCCATCGGTCACCCGCGCCGCGCCATCGCGGACACGGACTGTGCGCGCCTGTGCAGGCGCTTCCAGTTGCTGCGAGCCGAGCAGGCAACCGCCTTCGCGCAGCTCATCGGCATGGGTGATGCAGCCGTGCATCAGACGGTCGTATTCCGCCTGCGGCAGGGTGTCCATCAGCTCGGGATCGGTGTAAACCAGCAGCAGGTATTGCATCGCCATTCCTCTTGGGTTCGACACCCGCCCATGATGCCCGAGCGGCCGCGAAAAATATTTTCCATCGCCGTGTCGATTCCGTGTCTCCCCGTTCGTCGTGATGGATATGAACCACATCACCGGACCCGTTCCGGGCCCCTCACCAGCGAGGACGAGACGATGAAAGTGATGGTGATCGTGAAGGCCACCGCCGACTCCGAAGCCGGCGTCCTGCCGGACCAGGATCTGCTGACGGCGATGGGCCGCTTCAACGAAGCGCTGGTCAATGCTGGCGTGATGCTGGCGGGCGACGGCCTGAAACCCACATCCCAGGGCGTGCGCGTGCAGTTCGACGGTCCGCAGCGGCGGGTGGTCGATGGCCCGTTCATGGAGGCCGGGGAACAGATCGCCGGCTTCTGGCTGTGGCAGGTGCGCTCGATCGACGAAGCCATCGAATGGGTGCGCCGCTGCCCGAATCCGCATCCGGGTCCCAGCGAGATCGAAATCCGGCCGCTGTACGAGGCCGACGACTTCGGCGAAGCCTTCACGGCCGAACTGCGCGAGCAGGAAGACCGGCTGCGGGACCGCCTGGCCGACCCCAGCTGACACCCACCCCCACATCCCGGGAGATCCCCATGCAATTCATCGCCTATCTCAACTTCAACGGCAACTGTCGCGCGGCCTTCGATGTCTATCGCGACATCTTCAAGGGCGAGATCACCATGCGCATGGCCTACGGCGACTCGCCGATGCGCGACGAAATGCCGGCCGACAGCCACGGACTGATCATGCATTGCCAATTGGAGGCGGGCGGCGCGGTGCTCATGGGCGCCGACGGCCCGCCGCTGCATACCGCCAGCGGCCAGGGCACCTGCGTCAATATTTCGGTGGATTCGATCGACGAAGCCGAGCGCATCTATCAATCCCTGTCCGCAGGCGGCGAAGTGCAGATGCCGCTGCAGGAAACGTTCTGGGCGCACCGCTGGGCAGCGTTCACCGACCGCTTCGGCAAACCGTGGATGATCAACTGCATGAAGGAGCCCGAGTGATGACCCACCCGTCCAAACCACGACAACTGTTCGTCAATCTGCCGGTCGAAAACCTCGACCGCACCATCGCGTTCTTCGCCGCGCTGGGCTTCGGCTTCAATCCGAAGTTCACCGACGAGAACGCCACCTGCCTGGTGATTTCCGAACACATCCAGGTGATGCTGCTGACGAAGCCGTTCTTCGCCGGTTTCACGAAAAAACCGGTTGCCGATGCCCGCGCCGCGACCGAAACGCTGCTGGCGCTGTCCTGCGAATCGCGCGAAGAGGTCGACGCGCTGATGGCGAAAGCCATGGCCGCCGGCGCTGCCACGCCGATGGAGATCAGGGACTACGGCTTCATGTACCAGCACGGTTTCGAGGATCTCGACGGCCACCAGTGGGAAGTCTTCTGGATGGACGAGTCGGCGATGCCGACGACCTGAAACGCAATCCATGAAGCGCAGCCACCGAACCCCAGCTCGAAGACTACCGGGAACAACGACATGACCTTCCAGGCTTACCTCGACAATATCCAGGCAAAGACCGGCAAATCACCCGAGGATTTCAAGGCGGAAGCGGCCAGGGACGGCGTCTACCGGCCCGACATGACCGCAACCGAACTCGTCGCCTGGCTGAAGAAGACATATCAACTGGGCCACGGACATTCGATGGCGATCTGGGCGGTGTTCAAGGATCGTGGATGGGTTCGGGCCGGCGGGAAAACATAGCCGTGATCGCCCGCCAGAACAGGTTCCAGTCGACGCTGCCGAGCGGCTGTCGATCCACTCGCGGGCCCGAGCGTCCGCCCACGCAATGAGGAAATTGCCATGTCCTATGTCGATGGATTCGTTCTTCCGGTACCGGAAAAGAACCTCGCCGCCTACCGCAAACTGGCCCGCAAGGCCGGCAAGATCTGGAAGGAATACGGCGCGCTCGAATACGTCGAATGCGTCGCCGACGACGTGATGCCCGGCAAGCTCACCTCGTTTCCGCAGGCGGTGAAGTTGAAGGCCGACGAAGTGGTGGTGTTCTCGTGGATCGTCTACAAGTCCCGCGCGCAGCGCGACAAGATCAACAAGCAGGTGATGGCCGACCCGCGACTGGCATCGATGGACCCCAAGTCCATGCCGTTCGACGGCAAGCGGATGTTCTGGGGCGGCTTCAAGCCTGTCGTCAGCCTGTGAGCGCGACGCGGGTCGCGACGCGACCGCGATGACCGGCGACCGTCTCCATCGCAGCCTCGACGCGCTGTGGCGGATGGAATCGCCGCGACTGGTCGCGCGCATCGCGCGCATGACCGGCGACATCGACACCGCCGAGGAACTGGCGCAGGACGTGCTGATCGCGGCATTGCAGCGCTGGCCGCGCGACGGCATGCCGGACAACCCGGCGGCGTGGCTGATGGCGACGGCGAAACACCGCGCCATCGACCATCTGCGCCAGCGCGCGCTGCATGCGGGCAAGCAGGCCGAATACGCTGCGGAACTGCAGTTGCACGGAGCGGGCATGGTCCACGATTCCACAGACGACCGCGCGGACGCACATGCCGACGACGACATCGGCGACGATCTGCTGCGGCTGGTGTTCGTCGCCTGCCATCCGGCGCTGCCGCTGGAATCGCGGGTCGCGCTGACCCTGCGCCTGCTCGGCGGCCTGACCACGGCGGAGATCGCACGCGCCTTCCTGCAGCCGGAGGCGACCGTGGCTCAGCGCGTCGTCCGCGCCAAGCGCACGCTGGCGGAGAAACGGGTGCCGTTCGAGGTGCCGCGCAAGGCGGCGCTCGCCGAACGCCTCGATGCGGTGCTGGAAGTGATCTATCTGGTCTTCAACGAAGGCTATGCGGCCACTGCCGGCGAAGACTGGATGCGGCCAGCGCTGTGCGAGGAAGCCTTGCGGCTCGGACGGGTGCTGGTCGGCCTGCTGCCGCAGGAAGCCGAAGCGGCGGGTCTGCTGGCGCTGATGGAGCTGCAGGCGTCGCGCGCGAAGGCGCGCATCGCCGCCGATGGCAGTCCGGTGCTGCTGCTGGAACAGGATCGCGCGCGCTGGGACCGCCTGCAGATCCAGCG
>JBAQRU010000190.1:0-8350 GCA_049296025.1 Lysobacteraceae bacterium
CGGCGACGGGTGCGGTGACGGTGGCTGCGGGCACGCCGGCAGGCACGTACACGCTGGTGTACCAGATCTGCGAACAGCTGAACCCGACGAACTGCGACACCGCGACGGTGACGGTGACGGTGGGTGCAGCGGTGATTGATGCGGTGGACGACAGCTTCGGTCCGGCCAACGGTGCGACGGGTAACCCGACTGCCGGCAACGCCTACACCAACGACACCCTCAACGGTGTTGCGGTGAACGTGGCCGACATCACCGGCACGGTGACCACGCCGGCAACGCTGATCAACGGCGGCCCGGTGCCTGTCCTCGATCCGCAGACGGGCAATGTGAGTGTGCCGGCCGGAACCCCGGCGGGGACCTACATGATCGTCTACCGGATCTGCGAGAACCTGAATCCCGCCAACTGCGACACGGCGACGATCACGGTGACCGTGGATGCCGCGCCGATCGATGCGGTGGACGATGCCTTCCCGCCGGTCAACGGCGTGGGCGGCGGCTCGACCGCTTCGGTGCTGGTCAACGACACGCTCAACGGCGTGGCGGTGAACCCGGCCGATGTGACCCTGACGCCCGGCATCGCGCCGACGCCGACCAGCGGCAGCATCGTGATGAATCCGGACGGCACGATCACCATCGCGCCGAACACGGAAGCGGGTACGTACACGTATCCGTACACGATCTGCGAAGTGTTGAATCCGAACAACTGCGACACCGCGATCGCGACCGTGGTCGTATCCGCGCAGCCGGGCCTGACGATCGACAAGATCGCTGGCGCGCCGAACGCGAGTGCGGCCGGCGGCACGATCCCGTACAGCTTCGTGGTGACCAATACCGGCAACGTGACGGTGACGGGCCTGACGATCAACGACGCGCAGCTCAGCGCGGCGGCGGTCTGCCCGACCACCACGCTGGCGCCGGGCGCGACCACCACATGCACGGGCTCGCACACCATCACCCAGGTGGAAGTGGATGCGGGCACGGTGGTCAACACCGCGACCGCGACCGGCACGCTGCCGGGCGGCGGCACCACGGTGTCTCCGCCGGACAGCACCACCACGACGATCGTGCAGACCCCGGCGATCACTGCGGTGAAGACGGCCACGCTGACCACCGACGGCGGTCTGCCGGGTCTTGCCGATCCGGGCGATGTCATCACCTACAGCGTCACCGTCCAGAACACCGGCAACGTGACGCTGGGCAGTCTGGTGGTGAACGACAGCTTCGAAGGCGGCGCCGCGACCACGCTGAACTGCGCACCGGCCACGCTGGCCCCGGGCGCCACCGCCACCTGTGCGAGCTACACGCACACGGTGACCGTGGCCGAAGCGGCGGCGGGCGGCACGCTCGACAACGTGGCGACGGCAACGGCGACCTCGTCGACCGCGACCCAGACGGTCACCTCGACCAGCACGGCCGTGGTCAACGTCAACGGCGATCCGGCGGCGATCCGCATCACCAAGACCGCCAGCCCGCGCGACGTGAAGGTCGGCGATCTGGTCCGCTACACGCTGACGATGCGGAACACCAGCATCACGCCGATGGTCGATGGCACATTGATCGACACCCCGCCTGCGGGCTTCACCTACGTCGAAGGTTCGCTGGCGGTGGCCGATGCCGACAACGCCGGTCGTCTGGTCGGGACCTACCCGATCCGGGTCGACCAGCTCGATATCGCGGGCGAAGGCAGCGCCACCATCACCTACCTGCTGCGCGTCGGCGCGGGCGTCCGTCCGGGCGTCCACACCAACAGCGCGTATGTCGAGGACAACGGTGAGGTGGTGTCCAACGTCGCCACCGCGAACGTGCAGATGACGTCCGATCCGCTGATGGACGAGTCGCTGATCGTCGGTACGGTCTTCAACGACCGCGACGGCGACCGTTGGCAGGATCCGGCCGGCCTCGGCGGCGTCCGCGTCCAGGGCGGCTTCGCGCCGGAGGCCTACGTGCCGAATTCGACCACGGTCGATCGCGGCACCGGCCCGACGCCGGAGTCCGATGCCAGCTCGCCGATGCTCCATGGCATCGATGTGGGCGACATCGCCGCGCGTCAGTCCGAAGCCGATCCGGTCGCCAGGCACACGGTGGTCATCCGCCAGACGCTGCGCGACCTGCGCTTCACCGACGACTTCGTGCTGACCAGCGCGCAGGGCGTCACGGTGCGCATGACCGCCGATGGCAAGACCTCGGTCGACAAGACCGGCGATGCGGCCAAGGGCCTCAACGCCGCCGAGCCGACAGTGGAGCGCCGCGTCAGCCAGGTGGCCGACGGCTATGTCGTCGACTACGTGATCGCCAACGCCGGCATCGACGAACGCGGTATCCCGGGCGTGCGTATCGCCTCGGTTGAAGGTCTGCTGATGGAAACCGACCAGTACGGTCGTTACCACCTGACGGGTGTGGACGGCGGTCGCGAACGCGGTCGCAACTTCATCCTGAAGATCGATCCGGCCACGCTGCCGCCGGGCACCACGTTCACCACGGACAATCCGCTGGTGAAGCGCGTGACCCCGGGCGTGCCGACCCGCTTCGACTTCGGGGTGAAGATGCCGGTGACGATGCTGGAAGGCGGCGCACAGACGGTCGAGATGGAACTGGGCGAAATTGTCTTCCACGCCGAAAGCGCCAAGCTCCGCGAGGAATACCTGCCGGTGATCGAAAAGATCGCCGTGCAGGTGCGCAGCCACGGCAACGGTGAAGTGGTGCTGGCCGCGAATGGCGAAACCCAGGCGCTTGCCTACGATCGCGCCAAGGCCGTGCAGACAGCGCTGCTGGGCATGTTGAGCAAGGACGAAGCGCAGGCGGTCAAGATCAGCCTGCGCACCGATCTGGCCGACCCCGACAGCACCCTGGTGTCGTTGGGCGAGTCGCCGGTGCTGGGCATGGTGCTGTTCGATACCGACCAGTCGGCGATCAAGCCCGAGTTCGAGCCGGTGATCGCCAAGGTCGCGGCGGATATTGAGCGATTGCGAGGCGGCGTGGTCGGCATCATCGGCCATGCCGACAAGCGCGGCTCGGCGGAATACAACGTCGCGCTGGGCATGCGTCGTGCGAAAGCGGTGTACGAGGCGATCGCTGCGAAGCTCAGCCCCGAGGTGCGCAGCAAGCTGCGCGTGGATTTCAGCGACAACCCGACCGCCCCCGTCGGCATTCGTGGTCAATAAGGGGCGATGACGATGAAGATGAAACTCCTCGACTACACCTTGATCAGCCTGCTGGCCGGTATGGCGCAGATGGCTTCGGCCCAGACGGCTTCCGCGCAGGACGCCGAAGCTGCGAAGCCCCAGTTGCCCAACGCTGCGGCGCAGGTCGACTGCAGCGGTGACGGCTGCACTTCGCAGGACGGTCTGCTGCTGCGGGTACGCACCCGCGGCGAACACCAGCCCGAAACGCGCAACACCACCGACGCCGACAGCTCGCCGACCCTGCAGCCCGACCGCCGGGTCACGATCGAAACCGAACAGCCCGGCAAGGTCCAGGCGATCGGCAAATGGTCGACCGACGTGCCGGGCGGCGGCGTGATCTGGGCGACCGAAGATCCCAATCTCGGCCAGCCGCAGTTCAACGTGTCCGCCCCCTCGCTGGTGGCGTTCGATGGCGGCCGGATCACCAAGCCGGTGCGCTTCTACGCCTTCAGCAACTACTCG
The DNA here is from genome assembly GCA_049296025.1 of Lysobacteraceae bacterium. Lineage (GTDB taxonomy): Bacteria > Pseudomonadota > Gammaproteobacteria > Xanthomonadales > Xanthomonadaceae > Lysobacter_I. The sequence goes on from JBAQRU010000190.1 coordinate 3,645, forward strand.
GCCTTCATCCAGCGCGCCGAAGTGCTGATCTACCGCGCCAGCGACACCGATCTGGTGACGCCGCTGGCCAAGGTCGATCTGCCGCTGGGCGCGGTGAGCGACGCGTCCTGGGACGGCACGCTGCCGGCGGGCTTCGAAGCCCGCGCGGGCGACGAACTGCTGTACCTCGTGCGCGCCTACGGCGCCGACGGCAACTACGACGAAACCTACCCGCGCCGCCTGCAGCTGGTCACGCCCGAGGAAGTCGAGCGCGGCAACCAGACCCTGCGCCAGTCGGTGGAGCGTCGCAGCGGCCTCGCGCTGAGCGCCGAGGAAGCCGAGCAGCGCAGCCTGGTCGAAGGCATCTTCGGCGAGAACTCGCTGCGTCAGCAGAACATCGCCATCTATGGTTCGCGCATCCGCATCCAGGGCCGCGATCTGCCCGAAGGCTACAGCGTCCGCATCAACGGCCAGAGCCATCCGATCGACCTGCAGCGCAAGCTGGTCGCGGAATATCTGGTCCCGGTCGGCCGCCACAGTTTCGATCTGGAAATGCGCGGCCCGAACCAGGAAACGCTGTCGCGCAATCTCGATATCGACGTCAGCGGCAAGTACATGTTCGCCGTCGCCATCGCCGATCTCACCCTGTCGGGCAACAGCGCCTCCGGTTCGATCGAGCCGCTGGCCGGCGACGACCGTTACGACGACAGCTTCCTGATCGAAGGCCGCCTCGCGTTCTATCTGAAGGGCAAGATCCAGGGCAAATACCTGGTCACCGCCCAGGCCGATACCCAGGAGCGCGAAGTTTCCGAGCTGTTCAAGGGCTTCTGGAACGCCGACCCGCAGGACGTGTTCCGCCGCCTTGATCCGGATGCCTACTATCCGGTCTATGGCGACGACTCCACGACCTATCGCGACGTCGATACCCAGGGCCGCCTCTACGTCCGCGTTGACTGGGACAAGAGCCAGGCGGTGTGGGGCAACTTCAATACCGGCATCACCGGCAACGAATACGGCCAGTACTCGCGTTCGCTCTACGGCGGCGCGCTGTCGTGGCGTTCGCGTCAGGCGACCGCGCTCGGCGAGCCGGGCAGCGAACTGAAGGTGTTCGGCTCCGAAGCGCAGACCGCGCCCGGCCACAGCGAATTCCTCGGTACTGGCGGCAGCCTGTACTACCTCAAGCACACCGATGTGCTGCCCGGTTCGGATCGCCTCGTGCTGGAAGTGCGCGACGAGACCACCGGCCGGGTCGAGCGCCGGATCGATCTGGCGCGCGGCGCCGACTACGAGATCGACGAGTTCCAGGGCCGCGTGCTGCTGACCCGTCCGCTTTCGCAGATCACCCGCGAGAACATCCCCACGCTGACCCGCGACACGCCGCTCGACGGCTTCGCGCAGATCCTGCTGATCGATTACGAATACATCCCCAGCGGGTTCGATGCCGATGCCTTCACCGCCGGCTTCCGCGGCAAGCACTGGTTCGGCGATCACGTCGCCATGGGCGCCACGTGGGTCGACGAGAACCGCGCTGGCGACGACTACATGCTCAAAGGGCTCGACTTGACCCTGCAGGCCGGTCGCGGCACGTACCTGAAGGTCGAACAAAGCCACACCCGTGCGACCAGCGCGCCGATCTTCTTCTCCGACAACGGCGGCCTGAGCTTCACCCAGACCAACCCCACCGTTGGCGTGCGCGAAGGCGATGCGCGTTCGGTCGAAGCCCGCGCCAACTTCAAGGAACTGGGCTGGACCGGTCTGGACTGGTCGGCCGGCGCCTGGTGGCGCAACGTCGACGCCGGCTATTCGGTCGGCCGTTTCGATACCGGCGTGGACATCCAGGAGCACGGTGCCGAAGTGCTGGGCCAGTTCGCGCCCAACGTCAACGTGCACGGCCGCTACACCCGCGCCGAACGCGGCGCCGAAGCGCTGACCCAGACCCAGCTGACCGGCGAGTGGCGGATCAACGACCACGACAGCGTCGCGGCGGAACTGCGCCGGGTCGATGAAGAGCGGGTGTCCGGCGATGTCACCGGCACGCTCGCCGCGCTGCAGTACAAGCACCGCTTCGGCAGCAGTCTGGACGTCTACGGCACCGCGCAGCTCACCGTCGACGACGATGGCGGCAAGTACGTCTCCAACGATGCCCTGACCCTCGGCGGCAAATATCTGTTCGGCGATCTGTCCAGCATCGGCGCGGAAGTCACCAGCGGCGAGCGCGGCGATGCGGCGCAGATCAACGGCGAATACCGGGTCAGCCCCGAGCACACCCTGTACGGCGGCTACACCTATTCGACCGACCGCAGCGACTACGATCCGCTGTTCAACGACCGCCAGAACTCCGGCTGGACGCTGGGCCAGCGCTGGCGCCTGTCGGACCAGGTGAACCTGTTCAACGAAAGCCAGTTCCTCAAGGCGCCGAACGAATCCGGCCTGGCCCACACCTTCGGCATGGATTTCTATCCGGGCGTGGGTTGGACCCTCGGCTTCACGCTGCAGCAGGCGAACCTCGACAAGGCCATCGGCAATGTCGACCGCGAGGCGGTGAGCGTCAGCGCCGGCCGCACCTCCAACGACACCCAGTGGCAGAGCAAGCTGGAATGGCGTCAGGACACCGGCGCGGAGCAGCGCGACCAATGGGTGACCACCAACCAGTTCACGCACAAGATCAACGAGAGCTTCCGGATCGCGGCGCGCTTCAACTACTCGAAGACCACCGACGATCTGCTGGCCGCCGCCGGCGCGAAATTCATCGAAGGCAACTTCGGTTTCGCATGGCGTCCGTTCGATTCGGGCAAGTGGGCGCTGCTGGGCAAGTACACGTACCTGTACGACGTGTCTTCGTTGCCGCAGATCGGCGACAACGTCGCGTTCTACGACCAGCGCAGCCAGGTGCTGTCGCTGGAAGGCGTCTACACGCCGAACACGCGCTGGGAGTTCGCCGGCAAGCTGCTGCGGCGCGAGGGCGAAGTGCGCTTCGGCCGTCTCGCCGGGCAATGGGCGGACTCCGGCGCGACGTTCGCGGCGGGGCAGGCCCGTTACGCGTTCGCCGACAAGTGGCACGCGCTCGGCGAATACCGCTGGCTGGGCGTGAAGGACGGCGGTGATCGTCAGGGTGTGCTGCTCGGGATCGATCGCGATCTGGGCAAGAACCTGCGGATCGGCACCGGCTACAACTTCACCGAGTTCAGCGACGACCTGACCGACTTCGATTACGACCACAAGGGGTGGTTCCTGAATCTGGTCGGTTGGTACTGAGGCAATGCAATGGCGCGAGCTCGGCGGTGGCGTAGGGATTTGCCGCTGAACAGGTCTTGCTGGGACTTGTTCGGCGGTTATTCAACTGTTCTCAAGGTTTAAGGTGTTCCGCGTGCAAATGAATCGCAACAACCATCGGCGTTATCGCAGCTTCAAACGGCTGGTCGGGCTGCTGATCGCAGGCGTGTCATGCCATGGTGTCGCGTATGCGCAATCGGTGGCTTGCGCTCCGAACGAGGTCGTTCAAGACCTGAGCGCCGACGATAATCCCTGGACGGCCGGCAGTCTTGTCTACAGTGCGAACATCGGAACAGGCGCGTCCGCGCTCTCCATTGTCGCGAACTCGACCAGCAACAACTGGGCTTCAGGCTATCCCACGGTCCAAGCGACAGGCGCCATCGGAACGACGTTCAGTTTCCTGGCGGATCATCCGGATGTGACCGCCAGCAACACCATGACGTTCACCTTCAGCAAGCCGATCAACAAGCTGCGCCTCACCGCGACCGATCTCGACCATTTCGGCGGCACCGACCACTATGCGGATCGGGTGACCGTGAGCGGGCTGGCGCCGACAGGCGGCACGGTGACGCCAACGGTGACGGCCGCCAGCGCGATGGTGACCGTCAGCGGGAATGCGGCATTCGCATCGGCCGCGGCAACCGACGAATGCACGTTCGATCAAAGCGATTGCAACGCGACCTACGATTTCAGCGCACCCATCACGACCCTGACCGTCATCTACTCCAACCAGGCGCCGCCAGCGCAGAACGATCCCACGCCGCAATTGATCGGCCTGAAATTCGGTGGGTTCTGCGTGCAGAACCCGAATGCGGCGCTGACCAAGACAGCGCCTGCCAGCGCTTCGGTGGGCACCGCGTTCAACTTCGGGCTGGCGGTGAGCAACCCGGGCAGCGCGGCGACCACGTCGCCGCCGGGGGCATTGCAGGTGACCGACGTGATCAATGCGAACCTGCTGACGATCAATGGCATCACTCCGGCTTCAGGCTGGACGTGTACGCCCAATTCGGGTTTCCCGATCAATGCAGGCAACGTCACCGTGACCTGCGCGGCGAACGGTGACGTCAATGCCGGCGTGGTCAACCAGTCCGTAGCCACCATCAATGTCACGGCGAAGGCAGGCGCCTTGCCGGGGCCGGTCGCCAATACCGCCAACATAACCGCAGGCAGCGGCGGCGATATCGACAGCGCCGACAACAGCAGCAGCACCAGTACATCGCTCGCGCTGATCGCGGATCTCGTGTTGACCAAAACCAATACGCCGGGCGTGAACGGCAACGTCGATCAGACTGCCGATACGGTGGTTTCGGGTGCGACGGCGGTGTACACGATCACCGTCAGCAACGCCGGCCCCGATACCGTCGCCAATGCGGTCGTTACCGACCCGGTGCCGACGAATCTGACCTGCGCCACAGCCAGTTGCACCGCCTCGGGCGGCGCGGCTTGCCCAGTAC
>JBAQRU010000191.1:0-26510 GCA_049296025.1 Lysobacteraceae bacterium
CTTCGAGGGTCTCCGGGCGCACGCCAAGCATCGCCTGCTTGGCTTCGTAGCTGTAGGCGACCATGCCGCAGTCGAACCAGTCGGACGAGCCGGCGATGTCGGTGACGGTTTTGGCGATCCAGCCGCCGGTGCAGCTCTCGGCGGTGACAAGGGTGTGGCGCAAGGTGCGGAAACGGGCGCCGAGACTTTCGGCGTGTTCGCGAAGTTCGGCGTCGGTGGGAAACGTCATGCGGGGCGGGTCCGTGAAGGCGCGTGCGGAGCGCCTGTTCCGCATGATAACGGCCGGCGCCGCCACAAAAGCAATGACCCGCGCGTGCGGGCCATTGCAGTCACTGCGAGCAGAGGAATCTGCCGGACTATTTCTTCTCCGCCACCGGCGCTGTCGATGCGGGTGCCGGCACGACCCCGGTGTCCTGGACCACGCAGTTGCCGTTGCTGTCCGCGCCGAACAGGCTCGGGCAGATATGGCTCACATCCAGCGGATCGGTCTGCGAGAAGCCATGGCAACCGAAGCAGTTCGGCGCCCAGGAGGTGTCGCCCTGCTGGAAGGTTTCCATGCTCATGTTGGTCAGCTCCAGCGAGCCGCGCTGCAGGCTGGTCGCATCGCCGGGCACGATCTTGTCGCCGGCTTTTTCATGCACGGTGTAGGCCACCGGCGGATTGCCGGAGTCCGCACCGCCCTTGGTCCAGATCGCGCCGACCAGCATGTAGTGCTTCCAGATCGCCATCGGATCGGTGTCGGGAAGCACGGTCAGCATGCCCTGCGGGCCGAGCAGCTGATCGTTGAGCTGCTGGATGGCCAGCAGATTGGCGGCATTGTCGTTGCCGTTGATCGACGTGCCCGGCTGGTTGCCGTTGGCGAACTCGCGGCAGATATTGTTTGGCGAATTGGTCGCCGGCGGCGTGCCCTGGAAGGGATCGGGCGTATCGAAATTGAACTGCGCGCAGGCGGTGTTGGGCGGCCCGGAGGTCGGCTGCTGGTGCTCGGTGAGGCACTGCGCGGCATCACTGCTGGCGAAGGCCCAGCCGTTGGCCGGCGCGGGGCTGGTGCCGTCGCACAGCGGAGCGTTGTTCTTGTGCTCGAACGTGGCCCAGATCATCTCCGGATGTTTCGACGTCCAGTTGGCGATGTGGAAACCCACCATGCCCAGCGTCACCGGCGTGGTGCTGCCCGGCAGCGTGGCCTGCATCGTGTAGTACGTCGGATCGGGCTTCGGCAGGATCATCCACGAGACCTTGATCTCGAATGTGCCTTCGGTGAAGCCTTTCTGGGTAGCCTGGCACTCGGCGCGCGAATACCAGATGTTGTAGCGCAGGATGTTGCCATTCTGGTCGTACAGCGCGTTGCCGTCGGCCTGGGTGTCCTCGAAGTCCTGCGGTTTGTCGGCGCGCATCGCGAGCATCCTCGCGGCGCTGGCGCGGCCGAGCATTTCGGGCAGCGAACATTGCCCGCCGGAAACATTGGGGTTGTGCAGACGGTTGGTTTCGAACACGCGCTCCCCGGCCATGGTCGGCGACGGCGACACTTCGGCAAGGAACCATTGCCACGAGAACTGGTAGAAATCGCAGAAGGATTCTTCGGCGGCGACCTCCAGCGGCGGATTCGGGTTGCTGATCCATTTGGCGCTGGCCCGACAGACGGAGGCATCGGCTTTTGGCGGCGCGACGGCCAATCCGGGCTTCGCCGCAGGCTCTTCCGGTTTTGGTCCGCACCCCGACAATGCGAACCCCAGCATGATAGTAATTGCGAGCGCGTGAGGCGCATGACGATTGCAAATATCGCGAGACGTGTCGCGAGACGTGCTGGTATGCGTGAACGAAAATCTGGACATCGAACGTTCTCCTTGGCTACGAGCCTTGTCTTCGGAATTCCGGCAACCGGAGTTCCGTGCCTTTCGAGCGCAGGGCGGATCGCGTAAGGATCCGGCGCTCGAATTCCCACGCTGCAGCACGCGGTCGAGACCGCGCGGGCAACGAATCGATTCCTGTGCAATTCCCCGGGGCCGAGCATGCGCCCGCCATCGACTGCCTGCAACCTGCAAAAACAGACGGCCCGCGCGAGGCGGGCCGTCTGCGAGCGAACGCGCTTGCGCGATCAGTAGCGCATGCGCAGCGTCATGCCATACGTCCGTGGCGCGCCGAGGAAGGCATTCCACGTGCCGGTCTGCAGCGGCGCGTCGATGGCAACTTGGTAGTACTCGGCGTCGGTGATGTTCTGCGACCACAGCTCGACGGTCCAACGCTGGTCGCGCGAACCGATCGCGAAGCGCGCATTGCCCAGGGCATAACCGTCCTGTTGCTTCTGCGGATCGAGATCGGAGCCGGTGTTGTAGTCGGACATGTACTTGGCGCCGAGATGCGCACTGGCCTTCAGGTTGCCGCCGATTCTCCAGTCGTAACCGACCGAGCCGGTGACCGACCATTTCGGCGCGAAGCTCGGACGGCTGCCCGGCAACAACGCGAGATCGGCATCGGGCAACGGATCGTCGCCGTACTGGGTATCCGCATAGGTCAGACCACCCTGCAGCATCCAGCCACCGGTCTGCCAGAGCAGTTCGGCGTCGAGCCCCTGCGAGGTCACCTTCGGGATCGAGCGGACCACGAAGCTGGTGCCGAGGAAGCTGTTGAGCTGGAAATCGGAGTATTCCTGATGGAACAGGGTGGCGTTGAGCAGCAGATTGCCGCCAAGCCAGGTGGTCTTGGTGCCCAACTCGTAGCTGTCGACGAACTCGGCGCCGAACGAGGTGTCGTTCACCGGCAGGATGCCCGCGGTGCCGCTGGACAGACCCGTGTTCGACTGCACGCGATCGAGGTTGAAACCACCGGCCTTGTAACCGCGCGCGGCCGAGAAATAAGCCATGACATTGTCGTTGAAGCGATAGGCCGCCTTCACCGTGCCCGACCATTCCTTCTCGTCGCGTTCCTGATCGGTGCTGCGACCGTTGTGCCGGACGTTGGTCCAGGGCAGACAGGCGAAACCGACGACCTGTGGTGCCGCAGCCGAGGCTTGGGCAACGGTCAGGCCGCGCGCCACCAGAGCGGCAACGACCTGCGCCGGATTGGAGAGCATCGCCGCGCAGCCAAGGCCGCCGTTCGGGTTGCTGTAGCGCGACGTCAGCTCTTTCTTCTCGCGGGTGTAGCGCAGGCCGAGGGTCAGATCGAGCGCATCGGTCGCGTGCCAGGTGTTGTTGGTGAACAAGCCGATGCTCTTGGATTCCTGCTTGTAACGGTCGGCGGCCGCATGGCCTGCGAACACGGTCCCGAACGGCCGGCCCGAAGCCTGCGACAGGAACAGCGGCGCGGTGGGGCTGGCGCCAAGCGCGGGATTGATCCGCGAGAGCAGCGCAATCGAGAGATAAGGCTCGTAAGCCGAACCGATACGGTAGGCCTCGTTGCGCTTCAGGGTCTCGTCGGCATAGAAACCGCCGACCAACCAATCGAACTTGTCGGTGGCGCCGGTCAGCCGCAGCTCTTGGCTGAAGGTGTCGAAGGCGGTGTAGTTGTCGTCTTTGGTCGGGTTGCGATGAAACAGGTCGGCGCTGCTGTAATCGAAGTCGATACCGTTGGTGCTTTCCCATTTGCGCTGCGAGGTGACCGAGGTCAGCGTCGCTCCGCCAAACCAGGGCGTCTGCCAGTCAACCTGGGCGCTCACGCCCTGGTCCTTGATGAACTGCGCGCTGCTGCGGTTGGCGAAGGCGCGGCGGCTGTAGGGATCGGCCACCGGAATGACGCCGGAATCCGGCGACAGCGCGTCGATGATCGCAGCGGTCGGGCCGCGGATGGTGGTGACGCTGGCGCAGCAGCTTTCATCGCGGTTGCTGAAGTCGCCGGTCAGCAGGATATCCAGCGTCTCGCTGGGCTCCAGCAGCAGTTGGCCGCGGAATGTATGGAAGTTCTGATTCTGATCTTCGGTTTCCTGGCGCGGGCCGGCACCGGTGGTCACATCGGTGTATCCGTCGCGCTTGCGCTTGGCGGCGTAAAGGCGGAACGCGGCCATATCGTTGAAAGAGTCGTTGTACGACCCGGACACACCGAACGCACCGTAATTGCCGACGGTCACTTCGCCTTCGACGCGCTGCTGGTAACTCGGGCGTTTGGTGATCACGTTGATCACGCCAGCGGAGGTGTTCTTGCCGAACAGGGTCCCCTGCGGGCCCTTCAATACTTCGATCCGTTCCAGCTCGCCCAGATCGGTGAAGCCGACGCCGTTGCGGGGGCGGTAAACGCCGTCGATCACGATGCCGACCGAAGACTCGAGGCCGGCGTTGTCGCCTACCGTGCCGATGCCGCGGATGCGCGCAACGGTCTGCGATTCGCTCTGGGTGCTGGTCACGGTCAGGCCCGGCACCACATGCTGCAGATCCTTGATGTCGCGGACGCCGTTCTCTTCGAGCATCTGCTCGGACAACGCAGTCACCACCACGGGCACGTCCTGCAGCGCCTCTTCGCGCTTCTGCGCGGTTACCGTGATCTGATCGAGCGTGGTCGCCTCTTCCTCTCCGGAGCCGGCCTCCTGGGCCAGCGCGAGCGGCGCTTGGACCAAGCCGATGAGCGCGAGCAGCAGTGCCCGGGTAAGCGTCGAATGTTGCGGTGCACGATGAATCATTTGATCCCCCTCGCCATAGTCATTGATGTCGTAATCGTTACGTGGACGTTGATCGACCATCGGCGGGACGCATCCAGGCGTATTGGCGTCAGTGCAACGGCGGCCCACCGAGCGCTCCCCAAGCAGATCAGGCCGAAGCTTGTCTACCCATGCCATTGTTCAATTGACAACCGCGTGCGGACGGTAGCACAGCTTTCCTCCACTGTAAGCATGACCGAACGCAGGGGGGCGAGCGCTGGCATACTGGTTGCTCTGCCCTCCGACGCACGACGCGCGCCCGGGCCCCGACCGCAGTTTTCCCGTGCCCGCTCCCACCTCCATTCCCGCATCCGTTTCCGCATCTCCGGCGCGCACCGCCAGCGACCAGCACACGCCCCTCATGCGCCAGTTCTTCGCCGCGAAGGCGGAGCATCCGGACGTACTGCTGTTTTTCCGGATGGGCGATTTTTACGAAATGTTCTACGACGATGCGCGCAAGGCCGCGCGTCTGCTCGACATCACTTTGACGCAGCGCGGCAATTCCGCCGGCCAGCCCATTCCGATGGCCGGCGTGCCGGTGCATGCGTACGAAGGTTATCTCGCGCGCTTGGTCGCGCTGGGCGAATCGGTCGCGATCTGCGAACAGATCGGCGACCCGGCGCTGGCGAAAGGCCTGGTCGAACGCAAGGTCGTGCGCATCGTCACCCCGGGCACGGTCACCGATGAAGCGCTGCTGCAGGATCGTCGCGATACGCTGCTGATGGCCGTATCGCGCGGGAAAAACGGCTACGGACTGGCATGGGCGGATCTCGCTGGTGGGCGTTTCCTGGTCAATGAAGTCGCCAGCGACGACATGCTGGAAGCCGAACTCGCGCGGCTCGATCCGGCCGAACTGCTGATCCCCGACGAAGACGGCTGGCCCGTATCGCTGACGTCCCGACACGGCATCCGCCGCCGCGCACCGTGGCTGTTCGATACCGACAGCGGTCGCCGGCAATTGCTGCAGTTCTTCAATCTGTTCGATCTCACCGGCTTCGGCATCGACAACAAACCGTTGGCCATCGCGGCCGCCGGCGCATTGCTCGGTTATGTCGAGGAAACCCAGAAGCAGCGCCTACCACATCTCACCGCGATCCGGATCGAAACCAGCGACGGCGCGATCGCGATGAATGCGGCGACGCGGCGCCATCTCGAACTCGACACCCGCGTCGACGGCGACACCCGGCACACCCTGCTCGGCGTGCTCGACAGCACCATCACGCCGATGGGCGGGCGCCTGCTGCGGCGCTGGCTGCATCGCCCGCTGCGCGACCGCCGGATCGTGAGCGAACGTCATGACGCAGTGCAACAGCTGTTTGCGCAGCGCGCCGACGCCAGCGTCCGCGAGGCATTTCGCGGCCTGGGCGACATCGAACGCATTCTTTCCCGCGTCGCCCTGCGCAGCGCGCGCCCACGCGATCTGTCCACGCTGCGCGACGCCCTGCTGCTGATGCCGAAAGTGCGCGATGCGCTGTCGGGCATCGATTCGCCGCGACTGCAGGTGCTGTGCGCCGAACTTGGCGAACACGACGCGCAGGCGGCGTGGATGGCCAGCGCGATCGTGCCGCAGCCGCCGGTGCTGGCGCGCGACGGTGGCGTGATCGCCGAAGGCTACGATGCCGAACTGGACGAACTGCGCACGCTCAGCACGCATGCCGACCAGTTCCTGATCGACCTGGAAGCGCGCGAACGCGCGAGCAGCGGCATCGCCACGCTGAAGGTCGGCTACAACCGCGTCCACGGCTACTTCATCGAAATCAGCAAAGGCCAGGCCGACAAAGCGCCCGTCCACTACACGCGCCGGCAAACGCTGACCGGCGCCGAGCGCTACATCACCGAAGAACTGAAACAGTTCGAGGACAAAGTGCTCTCGGCGAAGGACCGTTCGCTCACACGCGAAAAGCTGCTGTACGAAGGCATCCTCGACGAACTCAATCGCGACCTCGAACCATTGAAGCGCGCAGCAGGTGCGCTGAGCGAACTCGACGTGCTCGCCTGTTTCGCCGAGCGCGCGCGCGAACTCGACTGGTCGCAGCCGCAACTGGTCGAAGACGCACGCCTGCATATCGAACGTGGCCGCCATCCGGTCGTCGAAGCGGTGCGCGACGAACCCTTCGAGCCCAACGATCTGTCGCTCAACGGCGAAGACGGCGGCACCGCGCGGCGCATGCTGGTCATCACCGGCCCGAACATGGGCGGCAAGAGCACCTACATGCGCCAGAACGCGCTGATCGTGCTGCTCGCGCATATCGGCAGCTTCGTGCCCGCATCGAAAGCGCTGATCGGCCCGATCGACCGCATCCTCACCCGCATCGGTGCCGGCGACGACCTCGCGCGCGGACAATCGACCTTCATGGTCGAGATGAGCGAAACCAGCTACATCCTGCATCACGCCACCGCGCAGTCGCTGGTGCTGATGGACGAAATCGGCCGCGGCACCTCGACCTACGATGGCCTCGCGCTGGCCGAAGCCTGCGCCAGACATCTGGCCGCAACCAATCGCGCGTACACGCTGTTCGCCACGCACTATTTCGAACTCACCGCCCTCGCCCAGCCCGGCAGCGGCATCGCCAACGTGCATCTGGACGCGGTGGAGCACCACGACCAACACGGCGGCGACACATTGGTGTTCATGCACGCCGTGAAGGACGGCCCCGCCGACCGCAGCTTCGGCCTGCAGGTCGCAGCGCTGGCCGGCCTGCCGAAGAGCGTCGTGCGCGAAGCGCGTGGGCGCCTAGCGGAACTGGAACAGCGGCGCAACGATCCCGCGCCGGTGCTCACGCCGCAGGCCTTGGATGCACCGCAGCAGATCGGTTTGTTTGCGTCGTCTTCCGCTGCGCTGGATGCGCTGGCGGCGATCGATCCCGACGAACTCACGCCGAAGCAGGCGCTGGAGGCGTTGTATCGGTTGAAAGCGTTGGAGTGATGCTTTCGCAGGGTGGCGGTGAGCGCAGCGAACCCCACCATCCCGGGATGCCAGGCGCCGCAGGCATACCTCGACGCCAACATGCGGTGTCCGTGTTGAAACCGCACCGGGTCTGCGACGTCATCACCACCTGGCTCATTAATACAACCGAAGCTCGCAAATCACAGGAAAGGATTAACAAACCAAATCAAGAGATGAAGCGTCTCGCACAGGAACCGTCGAAGAAGAAGCCGCCGGCTAAACGAAAATAGGGATATTTGACGCTACATCGGGAGAACTACTATGGCCATGACAATCATCATCAACATCTTGCTCGCCATCCTTGCTGCTTCAATGATGTACTTCGCCTACCGTGAGCGTGAACGCGCGCACCACTAAAGTCAGTGTAGAGATCAGCCGTTCGATCCTTCACGATTGCAGTGCGATCATGGACGATTCACATTCATCGTTGAACCTGAAGGTTTTCGCCTCACACGTGGCAACCATGGCTATAACGAATGAATTTCCGTTCCAACTTGGCACCAACCCTGAAGTGTTCAAGTCGGTTAGCGGCCATGCCGAGTTGAAGCAGCGCGCGGGGAATAAGGGAGCGTTTGAAATGCTCTCGGAACCCGAGCGCGATCGGATCAAACCGACCATGACGAAGCTATCGCTGGCTAGTCTGGCTTTCAACTCCGAGCATGCCAAAGCGATTCGCTACATGGCTGAAGCAGATATGATCGAGGAAGTCATTGAGCAAATAATCAAGAATCGGCAGCCCAAGCACGAAGCTAGTAAGCCACGCGCGCAGGAGGTTGAAAGGGTTCGCCGCCGTGTGCCCGAAATCGAACGGATCGTGACGGCTGAGCTTTGTCCTGCTTGAATGAATAGGATGAATCCATGTAAAGAAAAACCTCGCTGCGGCGGGGTTTTTTATTGTTCTCGCTTCTTGTACGGCCCGCGTTTCTTCGCGACAGGCTCCGGCACAAGCGCGGCAATCTCTTCCAGCATCCAGACGTGATCCGACACGCCCGCTTCCATCAGCCAGATCAGGACAGCCACGGCGCGACCGCCTCCGGGTCGAGAGCGTAGCGCGCGATGGCCTCTGCGCACCGCCCGGCCGCGACCGCATGCAGCGCGGCCAGCACGATGTGCTCCCGGTCGATCTCGAACTGCCGACGCAGGGCACTGCGCGTATCGCTGCGACCGAAACCGTCGGTGCCCAGCACGGTCATCGGTGCGTCGAGATAGGCGGCGATGCTCTGCGGCCAGGCGCAGACCCAATCGCTGACCGCGATGACCGGGCGTTCATCGCCGAGGCATTGCGCGAGATGCGATCCGCGCGGCGCGTCCTGCGGATGCAGGCGATTCCATCGCGCCGTCCCGCGCGCATCCCGCGCCAGTTCGCTGTAGCTGGTGGCGCTCCAGACTTCGGCCTCGATGTTCCAGTCGTCGCGCAGCATCCGCGCGGCGGCGAGGGCTTCGTGAAGCAACGTGCCCGAACCGAGCAGGCGCACAGCGGCGTCGCTGCCACCATGCACGCGATAGAGTCCGCGCAGCACGCCATCGGCAACGCCCTCGGGCAGCGACGCCTGCGGCTGCGATTCGTTCATCAGCGCGAGGTAATAGAACACGTCGCGCTGGCTTTCGAGCATTTCGCGCATGCCGCGATCGAGAATCACCGCCAGTTCACCCGCCGTCGCCGGGTCGTAGACGCGGCAGTTCGGCACCTGCGCAGCGACCAGCAGGCTGCTGCCGTCCTGATGCTGCAGGCCTTCGCCGCCGAGCGTGGTGCGGCCCGCGGTGGCGCCGAGCAGGAAGCCGCGCGCACGCTGGTCTGCGGCGGCCCAGATCAGATCGCCGACGCGCTGGAAGCCGAACATCGAGTAGTAGATGTAGAACGGCAGCATCGCGATGCCGTGCGCGGAATAGCTGGTGGCGGCGGCGGCCCAGGAACTCAGCGCGGCGGCCTCGCTGATGCCTTCTTCGAGAATCTGGCCGTCCTGCGCTTCTCGATAACTCAGCATCGAGCCGATGTCTTCAGGCTCGTAGGTCTGTCCGACGTTGCTGTAGATGCCGACCTGGCGGAACAGGTTGGCCATACCGAACGTGCGCGCCTCGTCGGCGACGATCGGTACCACGCGCGGCCCGAGACCCGGCGCCTTCAACAGGCCGGCGAGCATGCGCACGAACGCCATCGTGGTACTCATCGGCTTGCCGTCGGCGCGCAGCGCGAAATCGGCGTAGCGCTCCACCATCGGCACCGGCACCCCGGTGGTCGCCGTCCGCCGTGCAGGCAACTCACCACCGAGCGCGTCGCGTCGCGCGCGCAGGTAGCGCAGTTCCGGCGAATCGTCCGCTGGCTTGAAGAAGCGCAACGAACACGCATCGTCGTCGCTCAGCGGCAGCGCGAAGCGATCGCGGAAGGCGAGCAGATCCGCTTCATCGAGTTTCTTCTGCTGATGCGTGGTCATCCTGCCCTGCCCGGCCGCGCCCATGCCGAAGCCTTTCTTGGTATGGGCGAGGATCACCGTCGGCTGGCCGCGCGTGTTCGCGGCTTCGGCGTAGGCGGCGTGGATTTTCGCCAGATCGTGCCCGCCGCGCTTGAGGCGATCGATCTGTTCGTCGCTCAATCCGGCGGCCAGCGCGGCGAGCCGCGGATCCTGGCCGAAGAAATGCTCGCGATTGTAGGCGCCGTCTTTCGCGGCGAAGGTCTGGAACTGGCCGTCGACGGTGCGCGCAAACGCACGCGCCAACGCGCCGTCGCGATCGCGTGCGAACAACGCGTCCCAGTCCGAGCCCCACAGCAGTTTGATCACCCGCCAACCGGCGCCGGCGAACAGCGCTTCCAGCTCGTCGATGATGCGGCCATTGCCGCGCACTGGGCCATCGAGCCGCTGCAGATTGCAATTGATCACCCAGGTGAGATTGTCCAGGCCTTCGCGTGCCGCGAGCGTGAGACCGCTCATGCTTTCGGGTTCGTCCATCTCGCCATCGCCGAACACGCCCCAGACGCGACGGCCGCTGCAGTCGAGCAGGCCGCGATGCTGCAGATAGCGCATGAAACGCGCCTGATGGATCGAACTGATCGGACCGATGCCCATCGAGCCGGTCGGGAACTGCCAGAAATCAGGCATCAGCCACGGATGCGGATAACTCGACAAGCCGCGCACGCCGTTCGCGCGACCGGCGATTTCCCGGCGGTAATGCGCCAGATCGTCCTCGCTCAGGCGACCTTCGAGAAACGCCCGCGCGTACACGCCGGGCGCCGAATGCGGCTGGAAGAACACAAGATCGCCGCCGTGACCATCGCTTCGCGCCCGGAAATGATGATTGAATCCGACCTCGAACAGATCGGCCGCGCTGGCATAGCTGGCGATGTGACCGCCGAGTTCGCCGTGGGCACGATTGGCGCGCACCACCATCGCCAGTGCGTTCCAGCGCATCAGCGAGGCGAGGCGCTCTTCCATCGCAAGATCGCCCGGATACGCGGGCTGGCGCTCAAGCGGAATGCTGTTGAGATAAGGCGTGCCGTGCGGCGGCATCCAGCCGATGTCCGCCGCGGATGCGCGCTCGGCCAGCCGGTCGAGCAGGAAAGCGACGCGCCCGGGGCCCTTCGCATGCAGCACGGCGGAAAGCGCCTGCAGCCATTCTCCGGTTTCTTCGCGATCGCTGTCGCACCTGCCGTCGTGTGTACCGGGATCCATTCGGGTCTGCACTCATCTCGAAAAAGTAGCCGGCGGGTCAGCGCGCGAAGGAGCGTGCGATGCAACCGGCGAGGCGGAACGATGCGTCGTTCGGAGCGCAATTGTCCACTGCATCGATTGCGGCCCGCTGGAATCGGTATTGCCTGGAAAGGGGACCCGGGCGCCAGCCTGCCGACACGAAAAAAAGCCCGCCGCTGCCGGGATGGAAGCGGCGGGATGGAGGCGGCCAGCAATCAGGCGGCTGCGCGCAGCGCGGACAGGTTGTAGGTCAGCGCCCGCGCAAGATCGACCCACAGATCCTCGACGTGTTCGATACCGACCGACAGGCGCAACAGCCCCGGCGTGATGCCGCAACGCATGCGCGTCTCGTCATCGAGCACGCGATGGGTGAGGCTTGCGGGATGCTGGATCAGGGTATCGACGGAACCGAGACTGACGGCGGGCGTCATCAGTTCGACCTTGCGCATCACCCAGACCGCCGCGTCGTAGCCATCGCGCAGCTCGAAGGCGATCAGGCTGCCGGGGCCACGCATCTGGGTGCCGAGCAGATGCTCGTTGCGCACCGTGCCCATGCCCGGATAGAACACGTTCGCCACTGCGGGATGCGCGGCAAGGCGACGAGCGAGTTCGATCGCATTGGCCTGCGCGCGCTCGACACGCAGCGCGAGCGTGGGCAGACCGCGATGCAGCAGGAATGCCGCCAGTGGATGCAACAGGCCACCGGTGACGGCGCGCACTTGGCGCAGGGCTTTGGCGTTGTCTTCGGAACAGCAGACGATGCCGGCGATCACATCGCCATGCCCACCGAGGAATTTGGTCGCGCTGTGCAGCACATACGTTGCGCCCAGTTCGAACGGGCGCTGCAGGATCGGCGTGGCGAAGGTGGAATCCACGGCCACCGGCACATCGCCAGCGGCTTCGACCACGGCGCGGATGTCGACCAGATCGAGCGTCGGATTCGCGGGCGTTTCGATCAGGACCAGCGCGGTGTCGGCGCGGCGGCGAGCGGCGATGTCCTGTGCTTCGACGAACTCCGCCTCCAGACCCACCAGGCCGCTGGCCAGCAGATGATCGGAGGTGCCGTACAGCGGACGCACCACCAGCACATGGACGCCGCGCCCGCGCGATGCCAGCAGCAATGCGGTCATGGCCGCCATGCCTGAACCGTAAGCGACACAGGCTTCGGTGCCTTCGAGTCTGGCAAGGGCGCCCTCGGCCCGGGCCACGGTCGGGTTGTACAGGCGGGCATAAATCGGATTGGCGGCGGTGGCGTCGCCGGCGACCAGCGCATCCAGGCTGGCGGTACCGACGCCCAGGTCGGCGACCGGATAGGTGGTGGACAGGTCGATCGGCGGGGCATGCACGCCGAGTTCGACGAAATCCTCGCGCCCGGCATGCACGGCAAGTGTCTCGAAATACGATGTATCGATGGCGGGCATGGCGCATCTCGTGCGGAATAGTTACGCCAATCTAGAACAAGGTGCGTCTGTTAGACTCGTGCCCGAACAATATTTCGATATGGGCGCGAAACATGCTTCTGGACCGAATCGACTTCGCCCTCCTGCGACTATTGCGAAAGAACGCGCGGTTGCCGAACAAGGATCTGGCCGAACGCGTCGGCGTTGCGCCTTCGACCGCGCTCGAGCGCATCCGCCGGATGCGCGAATCGAAGGCGCTGCTCGGCTTCCACGCCGAAATCGCACCGGAGGCGGTCGGCATCGGCCTGCAGGCGCTGGTGGCGGTGAGGCTGCAGCAACATTCGCGGGCGATGGTCGAAAGCTTCCACACCCACCTGCGCGCACTGCCCGAAGCGCTGGCTTTCTATCACGTGGCCGGTGCCGACGATTTCCTCGTGCACGTCGGCGTGCGCGACAGCGCGCACCTGCGCGAATTCGCGCTGGCCGCTTTCACCGAACGCCCGGAAGTGGTTCACATCGAAACCCACCTCATCTTCGAATTCCATCGCAACACCGACGACCTGCCCCTGCCCGATTTCGACTGAATGCCGGCATGGGCACCGACCCCGGTCGCGAGGACAAAAAGAGCGTCTCAGCCACTTGCGCGCTGAATCGCCGCGCTACAGTGGCGGCCCGCGCAATTCAGCGCCGATCGTCCACAGGAAGCTGCCCGCCATGACCACACTCACCAACGATCTGCTCGCCCAACTCCAGGGCGCACCGCTGCAGCAGATTTCCCGGCAACTCGGCATCGACCAGAACCAGGCGGCCGGCGCGGTCAGCGCGGCGCTGCCGCTGCTGATGGGCGCGCTGGGCAAGAACGCCAGCCAGCCGCAGGGCGCGGAAGCCTTGTTCGGGGCGCTGCAGAAAGACCACGCTGGTGGCGGCGGTATTGGCGATCTGCTCGGCATGGTGCTGGGTGGCGCGCAGAGCCGGCAGACCGACGGCGCCGGCATGCTCGGGCATATCCTCGGCGGCCAGCAGGGCCGCGCCGAACAACATCTGGGCGAAGCCACCGGCCTCGGCGGCGATCGCGCCGGCATGCTGATGAAGATTCTCGCGCCGATCGTGATGGCCTATCTCGCCAAGCGCATGTTCGGCGGCCAGGACACCGACGGCCAGTCGATGGGGCTGGGCGGCGGCAATCCGACGGCCAACATCCTGGGCGCCGTGCTCGGACAGGAGCAACAACAGGTGCGCCAGCAGGGCGGCCTGGCCGGCGGCCTGCTCGGCGCGGTGCTCGACAAGGACGGCGACGGCGATGTCGACCTGAGCGACATGCTGAAACTGGGCGGTGGTCTGCTCGGCGGCAATCGCTGAGATTTCGTCAGGGATTCGGAGCGGCGCGCAGTCGTGCGCCGCCCGATCCCGCAAGTCCAGGCGTCGCCATCGCAAAGGACCGGAGACTCCACAAACTCGGCTACCCTCGCTGAGCAACGCAGCCTCTGTTCCGCAAGGTCGAATTCGATCAATCGATAGTTACTGACTATCGAAACAGTCCAAACAATCGAATTCTCTTTATCGCGCCGCAGACATACGGTGGCTGTACTTCCCCACATCGGGCCGTTGCGCCCCAGGAGCCCCGCATGTCCACCGAATCGAAATGCCCGTTCGCAGGCGGCACCCAGCACCAGACCATGGCCAGCGGCGGTCGCGGCAACCGCGACTGGTGGCCCAACCAGTTGAATCTCGACATGTTGCATCAGCGCTCGGAGAAGTCCGACCCGATGGGCGCGGATTTCGACTACGCCGCTGAATTCAAGACGCTCGATCTCGACGCCGTGGTCGCCGACCTGACCGCGCTGATGACCGATTCGCAAGACTGGTGGCCCGCCGACTGGGGTCATTACGGCGGACTGTTCATCCGCATGGCCTGGCACTCGGCCGGCACCTACCGCATCTCCGATGGGCGCGGCGGCAGCGGCAACGGCTCGCAGCGCTTCGCGCCGCTGAACAGCTGGCCGGACAACGGCAACCTCGACAAGGCCCGCCGCCTGCTGTGGCCGATCAAGCAGAAATACGGACGCAAGCTGAGCTGGGCCGACCTGATGATCCTGGCCGGCAATGTCGCGCTGGAATCGATGGGCTTCAAGACCTTCGGCTTTGCCGGTGGTCGCCCCGACATCTGGGAACCCGAAAAAGACATCAACTGGGGCGCCGAGGCCGAATGGCTGGCGACCAGCGACAAGGCCAACAGCCGTTACTCCGGCGATCGCCAGCTGGCGAACCCACTCGGTGCGGTGCAGATGGGTCTGATCTACGTGAACCCGGAAGGCCCGGACGGCAATCCTGATCCAGTGGCCTCCGGCCGCGACGTCCGCGAAACCTTCGCGCGCATGGCGATGGACGACGAAGAAACCGTCGCCCTCGTCGCTGGCGGCCACACCTTCGGCAAGGCGCACGGCGCGGGCGATCCGAAACTGGTCGGCGCGGAACCCGAGGGCGGTTCGATCGAACAGCAGGGCTTCGGCTGGGCCAACGCCTTCGGCAGCGGTCGCGGCGCGCACGCCACCACCAGCGGCATCGAAGGCGCGTGGAAACCCAATCCCACCACCTGGGACAACGGCTATTTCGACGTGCTGTTCGGCAACGAATGGGTGCTGACCAAGAGCCCGGCCGGCGCGCACCAGTGGACGCCGAAAGATCCGAAGCCCGAGCACATGATTCCCGACGCGCACGATCCATCAAAGCTGCATCCGCCGATGATGACCACGGCCGATCTGTCGATGCGCCTGGATCCGGCCTACGAAAGGATCTCGCGCCGCTTCCACGCCGACCCCGCCGCATTCGCCGACGCCTTCGCCCGCGCGTGGTTCAAGCTCACCCATCGCGACATGGGCCCGCGCGCCCGTTACCTGGGCAAGCTTGTGCCGGCGGAAGTGCTGATCTGGCAGGACCCGGTGCCGGCCGTCGATCATCCGCTGATCGATGCGCAGGACATCGCCGATCTGAAAGCCAAGCTGCTCGGCTCCGGACTGTCCGTCTCGCAATTGGTCACGACGGCCTGGGCCTCGGCGTCCACATTCCGGGGCAGCGACAAACGCGGCGGCGCCAACGGCGCACGCATCCGGCTCGCACCGCAGAAGGATTGGGAGGTCAATCGACCCGCCGAACTGGCGAACGTGCTCGCGACGCTGGAACGCCTCCAGGCTGCGTTCAACGGCGCGCAGACCGGCGGCAAGCAAGTCTCTTTGGCGGATTTGATCGTGCTCGGCGGTTGCGCCGCGGTCGAAGCCGCCGCGAAGAAAGCCGGCGTCGATGTGGCGGTCCCGTTCGCACCCGGCCGCACGGATGCGTCGCAGGAACAGACCGATATCGAATCCTTCGCGGTGCTGGAGCCGATGGCCGATGGCTTCCGCAACTACGCCCGCCCGGGGCTGGAAGGCATCGCTGCGGAACTGTTGCTCGACAAGGCGCAGCTGTTGACGCTCACGTCGCCGGAAATGACCGCGCTGATCGGCGGTCTGCGCGTGCTCGGCGCCAATGCCGGCGGCGCGGCGCACGGGGTGTTCACGCAGCGCCCGGAAACGCTGAGCAACGATTTCTTCGTCAATCTGCTCGATATGAATACCGCGTGGCAGCGTTCTTCCGCTGATGCGAATGTACTGGAAGGGCGCGATCGCAAGACTGGCGTACCGAGGTGGACGGGCACCGTCGTCGATCTTGTGTTCGGGTCGAATTCGCAGTTGCGCTCGCTTGCTGAGGTTTATGCTTCCGCGGATGCGCAAGGGAAATTCGTGCGCGATTTCGTGGCGGCTTGGGTGAAGGTGATGAACAATGATCGGTTTGATCCGGGGTGATGGTTTGGGCTGATCGAGGAAGGTCCGCGCGTTGGAATTGAACGCATCGATGATGCGTTCAATTCCGGAATGGCGATGGGTCTTGATTGATGCATCGTGCTGATGTTTGGCCTGCGCGTGATGCGCTGGCTTTTTAACGACATGTCCGCTGGCGGAATTCTTTTCTTTCCGTCGTTTCCGCGCATGCCGGAACCCGCCGTCTTTGCATTGACGAGAGCGTCAGTCGGCATTTCTCCCCAATCGACTCAGTACGCAACGACTTCGTCATGGCCACACCGCTTCGGTCTCCGTGAATCATGGTGCGTAGTGACCACACACGCCAGCACCAAAAAACCGAACGCCCGCATCGCCGCACCTTCACGCAGGCCCCATGCTAGCGCCGGTTCAAGTCAGTGCCGCACCAAACCGAAAAAGGCGTGGCAGCCAGACGCTCACATTCAGACGCTCACATTGTGGTTGATGATTGAATTCATCGCTGCATATCCATCGGCCCGGTAATTGGCGCTTGTCGCACACCCTGCGGCTTTTTCTCAAAAGCTATAATACTGTCATATACGGCTATGAAATCAGTCGACCTGGTAAATTCAGAAACCTCAACTTCTCCGCGAGTATGAACTGCGTTCAATTCATCAAATTTACATTTTGTAAACTCAACGAATGTGTTTGGCCTTGAAAGCCCACCTTCGTATTCATCCCAATAACACGTATGCGTGTCTTCAACCATGTACAGTCCGGTGCTGCTGATTTTGCTGTAAAGCAGGTCGAAAGTTGCGACCATATGCCGCATGACATGGCTTCCATCATCAAGAACGATATCGATGGACGGAAAGTCTTTCAGCACCGCATCGATCAATAGCGGGTCGTCTTGACTGCCGATATATATCTTCACGTTCTCGGATTCATGTTGCCTGCAATCTGGATTGATATCGATTCCGATAATCCGCGACCCTTCACCGAAGTAGTCTTTCCACATTTCGAGTGAGCCGCCCCCGAACACTCCAACCTCCAAAAAAACAGGCGACTTTCCCCTGAATCTCGAAAAGTGGCGTTCATAAATATCGAAATAGTGCACCCATTTATGCAGTCTTTTATTCGAATTATTCAAAAAATATCGATGAAGATATCCGCTTTGATTCATATCGGTACTCGCTGGCATGTGTACGCAGGTCCAACCTTTGAATTGAGCCGCCCACGCAGGGAAACGGACGCCCGCTAGCCTAGCGCAGGCACATCACCGACGCCACCGTGGAACACATCAACGCCTTGAAAGAGTTGCGTGAGCGTACGCCCCTTCAGCTTGACGCCGATTTCCACCGATGCGGCAGCGACATGCCAACATCCTTGTCCAATGTTGGCGGCGCAAGACCACTATCTGTTTGAGCGTACAGACGATCGCATGTCCCGGCACCGATGCCGGGACATGCTTCGCACGATTCAACTGTACTGCGAACTCTTCACCAGCAGATGCTTGGCGAACTGCCCGTGCAGAAAACCGATGCCGCGCGCCAGGTGCAGGGTCGCGAACAGCAGCAGCACGCCTGCGACGAACACCAGGGGCAACGAAACATAGCCGAGCGAGGTGCCCAGGACACCATTCTCCATGCCCAGCACCAACCAACCATCGTAGTTCTGGTTCATCGTTGCGTAACCGAGCAACGCCATCACCGGCGCCGCGATGAACGACAGCGACACGCTGAGCAGGGTGACCGCCAGGGTGAAATAGATGATGCCCAGCGGCAGCATCAGCACCATGTACAGCAGCGTGGTCCAGGTGCGCGGGTCGGACAGCATTTCGCCGATCCGCGCCATCCACGGTTTGCCGCGACTGTTGTAGAGCGGCCGGCGCGGCATGCGCTCGCCGAGCATCACTTCGACGATGCGGCCTTCCAGCAGCGAGAACATCCGTGTCGATCCAAGAAACAGGATCGCGAACGGAATCCCGATGATCAGCACCGCCAGACCCGCAGACAGCGAAATGCCGGTGACCACCCAGGTGAAATAGAAGATGCCGGTGGCCATCGACAGCAGCATGTAGAACAGCGCCGCATAGGTGCGCGGTTCGGCGATCACGCCGAAGAATTTACCCAGCAGCGAACGGTGCTGGCGCGGCGGCGGCGCGCGCAGCGCGGTCTGCACTTTCACTTCGGTATCGCGGTAGATGTCGGCGACTTCGTCGGGCGCGCCGTAGCTAGACGCGACCTGCGCGATCACTTCGGCCTCGCTTTTGTCGGGGTTCTCGGCCATTTCCGAGCGCAGGTATTCCTCGGCGTCGTACAGCGCGTCCTGGATCAGCGCCGGGTCGGCGCCGGCCAGCGAACGCCGCAGGTGTTCGAGGTAATCGGGGATATTGGTCGGCAGCGGACGGGCATTCATGGCTGGGTTCCTTTCAGAACGGTATCGACGGAATCTCGGGTGGCGCACCAGGCGTTGCTCCAGGCGGAGAGGATCTCGCGGCCGAAGGGCGTGATGCTGTAGTAACGGCGCGGCGGGCCGCTGATCGACGGTTCGATCTGGCTTTCCAGCAACGCGGCGCCTTCCAGATTGCGCAGCACCGGGTACAGCGCGCTCTGCTTGCCGCTCAGCACGCCATCGCCCTGTCGCTCCAGGGTCTTGGCGATCTGGTAGCCGTACATCGGTTCGGTGGCGGCGCCCAGCACCGCCAGCAGCGCCAGCGATACGGTGCCGGCCGACAGTTCCTTCTGGAACTTCCGCAGCAGCGCTTCGGTGGTGTCATCGGGGGTTCCGTCGGGGAGCGGTGGTGAGTGCATGACGGCCTCTGCAGTGATCAGCTGGATATCGTGGAGATCACTCTATCCATAACTTGCACATAGTGGATGTGCCGGAGGTCACTGCGACCGCCGACCCACCGCCGCCGCTGGTCCGGGCACGGCTTCTGGGCCAGAATCGGCGGTCAATCGAAGGGAGAGCCCGCCGTGAGCACGATCCACACCCGTCTTTCTCTCGCGCTGCTGGGCGCTGCGCTGTCGACCGCTGCCATCACCGCTTCACTCACCGCTTCCGCGCAGACAGCATCCGCTGTTCCGCCCATACCCAAATCCAGGTCGATGCAGGAACTGCTGGACAGCTCGAAGCCCGGCGACTGGCGCACGCTCGATCCGGCGCGGACGCTGTACATGGATTTCACCGCCGGCCGCGTGGTGATCGAACTGGCGCCCGACTTCGCACCAGCGCACGTCGCCAACATCCGGGCGCTGGCGAAAGGCCGCTACTGGGACGGCCTGAGCATCAACCGTTCGCAGGACAATTTCGTGGTCCAGTGGGGCGATCCGGCCGAAACCGAGGCCGCGCGCAAACCGCTGCCGAAAGGCGCGAAAGCGAAACTGCCGGCCGAATTCACCCGCCCCCTCAAGAATCTGGCGTTCACCCGCCTGCCCGATGTCGACGGCTGGGCGTCGGAGGTCGGTTTCAGCAGCGGTTTCCCGATCGGCCTGGACCGCAGCGAAGGCGGCATCGCGTGGCTCGCGCACTGCTACGGCATGGTCGGCGCCGGTCGCGATATCGCCGCAGATTCCAGCACCGGCGCGGAACTCTACGTCGTGACCGGGCAGTCGCCGCGTCAACTCGATCGCAACATCACCACCGTCGGCCGCGTCGTGCAGGGTATCGAACTGCTCAGCGTGCTGCCGCGCGGCACCGGCGGATTGGGCTTCTACGAGAAACCCGAACAGCGCTTGCCGATCCAATCGATCCGCATCGCCGCCGATCTCAAACCCGCCGAACGCCTGAAACTGCAGGTGCTGCGCACCGACACGCCGCTGTTCGAGGCCATCGTGGAAGCCCGCCGCAACCGCCGCGACGATTTCTACAAGCGCCCGGCGGGCCACATCGATCTGTGCAACGTGCCGCTGCCGGTGCGCACCGCGCAGGAACCCGCGCCGAAGCCGAAACGCTGACGCCTACGACCAATCGCCAATCGCCCGGTCTGTAGCCACGACCTACGATGACGGCGACATCCCGCCGGTCCATCGCATGCGCCTCGCCCTGCTCGCCGATCTGCACGCCAACCGCGAGGCGCTCGACGCCTGCCTCGCGAAACTGCGCAGGCTGGGCTTCGACCGCGCGGTGATCCTGGGCGATATCGTCGGCTACGGCGCCGATCCCGAATGGACGATCGACACCGTGCAATCGCTGGTCGCCGATGGCGGGTTCGCGATCCATGGCAATCACGACGAAGCCGTGCTGCGCGCCGCGCAGGACGACGCTGGATCCACGAAGCATCCGCACGCGCAGGCCGCGATCGACTGGACCCGCGACCGCCTCGATGAAACCCGGCGCGCGTTCCTCGCCGCGCTGCCGCTGAGCATCGAAGACGAAGACCGGCTCTACGTGCACGCCAACGCGTGGGCGCCGCAGCAGTGGGGCTACATCTCGAATGCGCTGGCCGCAGCACAGAGCATCGCCGCCACCAAACAGCGGGTCACCTTCTGCGGTCATGTTCACGAGCCGGCGCTTTACCACTCGCAGCCCGAGGGCGGCGCACGCCGTTTCTCGCCTTCACCCGGGACCGCGATGCCGCTGATCGGCAGCCGACGCTGGCTGGCGCTGCCGGGATCGGTCGGGCAGCCGCGCGACGGCAATCCCGCCGCGTGCTGCGGGCTGTTCGACACCGCCAAAGGCACGCTGACCACACTGCGCGTGGCCTACGACCATCACACCGCCGCGCGCAAGATCGTCGCCGCCGGCATGCCCGAATCCCTGGCGCGGCGCCTGGTGGAGGGCCAATGACATGCCCGTACCGCTGAAACCCGGTTTATCGATCGACGGCTTCGAACTGATCGCACCGCTGCACGAAGGCGGCATGGCCACCTTGTGGCGCGTCTCGCATCCGGACCATACGATGCCGCTGCTGATGAAGCTGGCGCGGATCGGTTACGGCGAAGCGGCGACCCAGATCGTCGGCTTCGAAGTCGAGCGCATGATCCTGCAGCAGCTGACCGGGCCGTACGTGCCGCGCTACATCGCTGGCGGCGAATACCAGGATCAGCCGTGGATGGTGATGGAGCACCTGGTCGGCGAAACCCTGCGGCCGCTGCTGGAAAAGACGCCGCTGCCACCGCAGCAGGTCGCCGAACTCGGCGCGCTGGCCGCGACCGCGATCCACGCCCTGCACCAGCAGGAGGTGATCCATCTCGATATCAAGCCGAGCAATCTGCTGCGCCGCCCCGATGGTCCGCCTCACAATGGCATGATCGCGCTGATCGATTTCGGGCTGTCGCACCACGCGCATCTGCCGGATCTGCTCAGCGAACAGTTCAACGTGCCGATCGGCACCGCGCCCTACATCGCGCCGGAACAGGTGCTGGGCCAGCGCGACGACCCGCGCAGCGATCTGTTCGCGCTCGGCGTGACGCTCTACCACCTCGCCACCGGCGAACGCCCGTTCGGCAATCCCGGCAGCCCGGCGGGGCTGCGTCGCCGGCTGTATCGCGACCCGGTGCCGCCGCGCGCGATCCGTGCTGACATCCCGCGCTGGCTGCAGGAACTGATCCTGCGCTGCCTGGAAGTGGATCCCGATGCGCGCCACGCGACCGCCGCGCAGCTTGCGCACGATCTGCAGCATCCCGAGCAGGTCGCATTGACCGAACGCGCCGACCGCAGCCATCGCGATGGTCGGCTTACGGTGATGCGCCGCTGGTGGCGGAACTTCGGTCGCGATCGCGGGCCGCGCAAAGCGGTCAGCGACCATCTGCATCAGGCGCCGCTGCTGATGGTCGCGATCGACCTGAAACACGAGGACGCGGCCCTCTGCGCCGCGCTACGCGGCAATCTGCAGCGGATCGTGTCGACGTTTCCGCATTCGCGGCTCGCCTGCGTGACCGTGATGCGCACCGCGCGCATCGGCCTGGACAGCAACCTCGACGCCGAAGGCCGCAATCGCCATGTCAAGCGTCTGATCGCGTTGCGCGACTGGATCCGGCCACTGGGTCTGGACGAGCATCGCGTGACCGTGCACGTGCTGGAACACAGCGACCCTGCGCATGCACTGCTGGACTACGCACGCGACAACGGCGTCGATCACCTGATCATGGGCGCGCGCGGCGTGACCGGCATGCGCCGCATTCTCGGCAGCGTCTCCGCGCATGTGGTCGCGGAGGCGCCATGCACGGTCACGGTGGTGCGTGCGCCGACGTCATCGGAAGAGACAAAAGACTGAAGCCTGCGATCGGGCCTCAGCCGGGGCCGGCGGTTACAGCCTGCTGGCGATCGCCTTGGCGAAAGACATCGTGGTGCCGGTGCCACCGAGATCCGGAGTGACCGAATCCCTGGCTTCCAGCGTCGCGACGATCGCGTTGCGCAGGCGCACCGCGTTCCCGGGCTGGCCGACGTGATCGAGCATCTGCCCGATCGCGAGCAGCAGCGCGCAGGGATTGGCGACGCCCTTGCCGGCGATGTCCGGCGCCGAGCCGTGCACGGCCTCGAAGATCGCGGCTTCGGTGCCGATGTTCGCGCCGGGCGCCAAACCCAGGCCGCCGACAAGACCGGCGCAGAGGTCGGAAATGATGTCGCCGAACAGATTGGTGGTGACGATGATGTCGAACTGTTCCGGACGCATCACCAACTGCATGCAGGTGTTGTCCACGATCATTTCGTTGCAGAGGATGTCCGGGTATTCGGCAGCGACGACGCGCGCGGTGCGCAGGAACAGACCCGAGGTCGACTTGAGGATGTTCGCCTTGTGGACGACCGTGATCTTCTTGCGGCCGGTCTTGCGCGCCAGCTCGAAGGCGTAGCGGACGATGCGCTCGGAGCCGCGACGGGTGATCTTCTGGGTCAGCATCGCGGTTTCGCCGTCCTCGGACAGCGACTGGCCTTCGCCGATATACGCGCCTTCGGTGTTCTCGCGGACCGTGATCAGGTCGACGCCGGTCGGGAAGCGCGATTTGGTGTTCGGGAACGACTTCGCCGGGCGCACGTTGGCGTACAGGTCGAAGCGCTTGCGCAGCTCGACGTTGATCGAGCTGAAGCCTTCGCCCACCGGCGTGGTCAGCGGGCTTTTGAGGGCGATGCGGTTGCGGCGGATCGAATCCAGCGTCGCCTGCGGCAGCAGTTCGCCGTGCTTCTCCAGCGCGACCATGCCGGCGTCGGCCTCTTCGTAGGTCAGGCCGGTGTTCATGGTGTCGAGCACGGACAATGCCGCGTCCATGATCTCGGGGCCGATGCCATCGCCGCGGATGACGGTAATCGTTTGGGTCATGGTGTATTCCAGGCTGTCTTTGATGCAGGCAATCTTGCGTGCGAACCCGGCGCGCGCCGCGCGCGGGTCATGCAAATTCGTGAGGTGCGGGACGCGATCCGCGATGGAAAGCAGAGGCGCGGCGAGCCCGCGGATTATGCCGGAACGGCCGGAAGCCTGCCGGAAATCGCGTTCAGACGTTGGTCGAAGGCACCAGCGCCCGGCGGCGCGGCAACATCAGCCGTGGTCGTGCACCGGGGCGGATGCGGCTTCGCCCTGTTCGAATCTGTCGAGAAAATCCACCGCGCGGCGCAGATGCGGGATCACGATGGAACCGCCGACCACCAGCCCGACCGAGAAGGTCTCGAACATCTCGGCGCGGCTGACGCCGGCTTCCTTGCACTGGGCGACGTGATAGCTGATGCAATCGTCGCAGCGCAGGACCAGCGAGGCGACCAGCCCCAGCAGCTCCTTGGTTTTCACATCGAGCGCACCGGCCTGGTAGGTCTGGGTATCGAGCGCGAAAAAGCGGCGCACGACCTGATTGGGCTCGGCCAGGATCCGCTCGTTCATGCGCTGGCGGAAAGCGGTGAACTCGGCAAGACGGTCTTGTCCGGTTTCGTCCGCGCCGCTCATGCGCCTTCCCCGGACAGCAGCGGCTCGAACTTGCCGGCGCGATGCAGCGCCATCATGTCGTCGAAACCGCCGACGTGCACATCGCCGACGAAGATCTGCGGCACGCTGGTGCGCCTGGCGCGGGCCATCATCCGTTCGCGCTCGGCAGGGTCCATGTCGATCCGGATCTCGGTCCAGTCCAGACCCTTGCTTTTCAGGAAGTTCTTGGCGGAGATGCAATACGGACAGATCGCGCTGGTGTAAATCGTGATCGTCGGGGTCTGGGGCATGTTGTCGCTCAAAGCGGTCTCCTCGCTGCGCAACGCTGGCGGTCGTATGTGGCCATCATGATGGGGGCCGCCCCCGCTGTTTTCCACCCGCGCCGCGAAACGCTGCGATGCAGGGAACGACAGCGCACTCGCATGGTCGAATGAAGTCGCGGGGCGGATTAACAGCGCATTCACGCCCTCGCTGTCGATAACCGGCATGCTGTCCCACGATATCCCCTGCGCCAAGAACTCCGCTGTCCCATGCCATCGCTACTGGAACCCGCCCATGCGTTTGCCGGTCGTCATCGCCGCACTGACATTTTCCCTCGCCGCCGTCTGCGCCCCGGCGCAGGACAACCGGCTGCCGGATATCGGCTCGTCGGCCAATGAACTGCTCAACCCGACCCGGCAGGCCGAATACGGCAGCATGATGCTCAGCCAGCTGCGGCATTACGGCTATGTGCTGGACGATCCGCTGATCGACAGCTGGCTGCAGTCGGTCGGCCATCGCCTCGCGGCGGCCAGCGACAAACCACAGCATCCCTTCACATTCTTCATGTTGAAGGACCGGCAGTTCAACGCGTTCGCCACCCTCGGCGGTTACATCGGCACCAACGCCGGACTGGTGCTGGCGGCCGAAACCGAAGACGAAGTGGCGGGCGTGCTGTCGCACGAAGTCTCCCATGTCACCCAGACCCACGTGCTGCGCAGCGTCGAGCGCGCGCAGAAGGACAGTGTACCGATCCTGCTGGCGATGCTGGGTGCGATCGCAGTGGCGCAGTCCGCAGGCGGCAACTCCACCGACGACGCCTCGATGGCCGCATTGGCCTCGGCCCAGGCGCTGATGGCCCAGCGGCAGATCGACTACACCCGTTCCAACGAATCCGAAGCCGACCGCATCGGCATCCAGACCCTGGCGCGCGGCGGCTACGACCCGAATGCGATGGCCAGCATGTTCACCCGCATGCAGTCGATTTCGCGGGTAAACCAGGGCGGCGAACGCGAACGCGCTCCGGACTACCTGCGTACCCACCCGGTCAATACCACCCGTATCAGCGAGGCCAAACAACGCGCCGAGGATCTGATTTCCAAGCCGGCCGCCTTCGATCCGGGCGACACCATCACCAGCGAGAACCCGCTGATTCCTTCCAGCCTGCGCGTGACCGGTCCAGCGCGGGTCAACGACAACGTGCAGTTCGGCTGGGCGCGCGAACGCATCCGGGTATTCAGCGCGAATACCCCGAGCGCTGCGGTCGAAGAGTACGAACGTCATCGCCGGTCCAAACCCTTGAGCGACGCGCAGCGCTACGGGCTGGCGATCGCCCGCGAACGCAACGGCGAATACGCGCTTTCGGCAAAGGAACTGACACCGTTGCTGTTGAAATATCCGACCGATCCGTGGATCGTGATCGCCATGGCCGAAGCCGAAGCCCGTGGCGGCAACCTCAGCGGTGCCGACACCCGGATGGACACCCTGCTGGAGAGAATGCCCGGTCATCGCGCGGCGGCGCTCAGCTATGCGCAGCTTCTTGCCGAGCGCAACGATGTCGGCGCCGGCAAGCGCGCGCAGTCGGTGCTGCGACCGCTGCTGATCGGCAGTCAGGAAGACCCTGTGTTCCAGAGCACCTTCGCGCGCGCCAGCGAAGTCGCTGGCGACCCGGTTCGCGCCGGCGAAGCCTATGCCGAAGCGGAATTCCTCAACGGCCGGCCGGAGCGCGCGCTGATCCAGCTCAACACCCTGCTGAAGCGGCCCGAGCTGGACTACTACGCCCGCGCCCGCGTCGAAGCGCGGATCGCGGCGATCACCCCGGCCGTACTCGAGCTGAAGCGTCTGGGCGTTCGCGACGAAGTGTTGGAACGGCGCTAACAGCACGACCTTGACGCGTTCGCATCATCGCATCATGATGCGATGATGCGAACGCGTCAAGGTCGTGCTGT
>JBAQRU010000192.1:0-9797 GCA_049296025.1 Lysobacteraceae bacterium
CCCACGCCGCCTGCATGCGCGACAGGCCGAGGTTCACCAGTTCGCCCTCGTCCGCGCACCATCCCGGTTTGGCGCCCTGGTCATCGCTCAGCGTGCAACTGCCGGTACTGCCGCCCTGCAGTCCATAAGCGGCGTAATACGCCAATCCACGCACCGACTCCACGGGGCGGTCGCGCAGCCAGTACTGCATGCGTACGCTGGTGGCGTTCAAACGCACCGTCTGCATGTGCTCCACCAGCGACCCCACGCCGGCATAGCCGGGCGAAGCGCGCATCGCAGCCTCGGCCTTGTCGAGGGTCGGGTAGCAGCCGCTGGTGGTGCAGAAGGTCGGCGGCACCGTTGGCGTCAGTACTGCCGCCACTGCGCCTGCGCAGATCAGCAACACCAGCGTCAGTAAAAGCCTGCGCCTGTTCCGCAGCGTGGATACGATTGCGCCAAGGCTTTGCAGCCGGACTCGATCTTGCCGTTCTGTCATGTGGTTTGCCTTGTCGTGCGTTCGATCGGCGCGCAGCCGACACGTCGGCCCGGGTGCGTGCGGGCTGGCATGGAGGCTTGAAGGATTGGCATATGGACCGTCCCTGTCTTCATCGTCATGCGGGCTGACTGCCGCTCATTGAAGGCTCGACTGCTTTCAACCCATGACCTCGATTATCACGAAATTTCAATCGGCAACAAGCAAATTTTATCGATCGCACGGACCGGAATTCGCCTCTCCCGCAAACCAGGCCCGCGCCTGCCCGAGCCATGCCACATCAAGATCGCGGGCAGGGAAAACACCCCATCAAATCACGCAAAAAAAACCCCGCCGAGGCGGGGTTTTTCGTACGGCTCGATACAGCGGAAATCAGAAGCTGTAGCGGCCGGAAATGCCGAACAGGTTCACGTCGCTACTGAACTCGCCGAAGACAGAATGGCGGCTCGAATCGTTGATGCCGATTTTCGGCGCATCCGGCTCGATGCGGGTATACGCCGCGTTGATCTCGATCTGCTCGCTCATGTTCCAGGTCAGGCCGAACGAATACCAGCGGCGGTCTTCGTCGGGCAGACGCGGAGTGCGCGTGGCGAACGTGGTCGGCGTCTCGTCGTACGCATAACCTGCGCGGAGCGTGAACGCTTCGGACAGTTTGTACTCTGCGCCGACCGACCAGAAGCGGGTGTCGCCCCAGCTGAAGTCTTCGACCGAATCGGAATCCGGATTGGCGAATTCGATGCGGATTTCTTTCAGCGAATGCCAGTCGGTCTGGGCGAAATCGCCCATGAGCGTGAGCTGGTCGTTGAACTGATAGGCGAGACTGACCGAGGTGATGCTCGGCGTGGTCAGCTTGGCAAGCGCTTTGCCATCGTTGAACAACGCGCTGCGGCCGATGCCGTTGAACACGGTGCGGGCGCTGCCCGGCACGGTCCAGTCGGCCTTGCCGCTGAGCTCATGGTCGATTTCGGAACGGTGCGACACGCCGATGGCCAGCTTGTCGGTCGGGCGGAAATTCATGCCGACAATGAAGCCGATGCCGGTGTCGTCGCCGGTGATGACGGCTTTGCCGTCTGCCGATTGCGGGGCGAAACCCGGAACCGAACTGAACGCCAGAAGCGAGCCGAAATCGACAGCCTTCGACAGTTCGGCTTCGGCGCGCTCGTACACGAGGCCCGCACCGACCGAGAAACGGTCCGGCACGATTTCATACGCGGCGGAGAGCGTCAGGTCGACCGTCTTGAGGTCTGAGGTGAGCGCCTGGTAGCGGCCGACCCAGCCTGCGTCGTATTCGGTCTTCAGGCCGAACGGTGCGCTGATCATTGCGCCGACCGCGAGGCCGTTGTCGAACTTGTGGATGACCGACATCGCCGGAACCGGAGTCGGCTTACCGGCATTGCCGCCGTCGCCGCCGGTGAGCGGACGTATCAGCGGAGTGCCGGTGCCGGCAAAGCCGCCGCCATCAAAGTTGGCGTTGAGGTCGATGACCGTGATGTCGGACTGGATCGTGGTGCCCTCGAACGAGGTCATGGTCGCCGGATTGTTGACGACGACCGATGCGTCGCCGGTGGCGACGCCGGAACCGGCGAACGCGCGGCCCATGGCTTTGACGCTGTTTTCCTTGAGCTGGAAGCCAGAGGCCTGCGCCTGGCCGACAGCCAGTGCGCCTGCGATGCCGAGCGCGAGCGCGGTCATCTGGATGAAACGATTCTGGGTTTGCATTTTGCTTGCGTCTCCGTGGACAGGATGATGATCTGCGCCGCGCGACCAGGCCAGTATCCCTGCCCGTGCCGCTCCTGCCGGAAGCCCCCTCCCGACGTACGACGCCGTACGCACTATACCTTGCCCGTTAACTCAAAGCTAACAACCCCCTTTTTTGTCGGAACCCATGCTTTCATGGGCATTCCCCACGATTTCCGCGATCGTCAGACGCCATGTTCGTTCAGCTTCCCACCCGTCAGAAAGCCGGCCTGCGCTGGGCCACCCCGCTGGTCTTCGCCGCACTGTGGCTGGCCTATCTGTGGGCCAGCACGCGGCCGGACGCGACCCAGCGCGCGCTGCTGCAGGAATGGGGCGCACTGACCGGGGGGCCGGCGGCAATCGACACCTGGCGCGCGCTATGGACGGATCAGCGTTGGCTGCGATTGTTCACCGCCATGTTCCTGCATGCGGACTGGGCGCATCTGCTGGGCAACCTCGTCTTCCTGCTGATCTTCGGGCTGCCGGCGGAACGCACGATGGGGCCATGGCGCTTCCTGGCGCTGTTCCTGCTGGGCGGGACCATCGCCAATCTGGCCGCCGTGTTCATGATCGGCACGCCCGAGCGTCTGATCATCGGCGCCAGCGGCGCGGTGTCGGCGGTGATCGGCGCCTACCTGGCGCTGTTCCCGCGCGCCAAGCTCGGCGTGGTCGTACCGCTGGGCCTGTTCCTCGAATTCATCCGCGCACCGGCGTCGCTGCTGATCGGCGTGTGGGCGATCCTGCAGGTGGTGTTCGCCTACATCGGCCCGGCCTTCGGTGCGGTGGCCTGGAGCGCGCACATCGCCGGTTTTCTGTTCGGGGTGCTGTTCGCGCTGGTCGCGCGCGCCGCGATCGCGCGCCGGCTGCGTCACAGCCGGGGCTACTGAGCCCAGACGATCAACGGCTGCAGCGCATTGATCACGCCGCCCTGAGCAGGGCAGCAGCATCCGGACGCGACGGCGCGCTTCGCACGCACCGCCGCATCCTTCCCGTGCTCAGAGACTCACGCGCTTGCGGTTGTCCGAAGACACCCGATCGATGAGTTTGTTGTAGGGATCGAATCCCGCTTCGTAGGGTTCCGCATCGACCACGACCGTGAGTTTCGGCTGCCCGCCGGTGATGCGATGGCGCTTGAGATACAGCACTTCCTCATCGGCCTCCTCGCCCGACGGGCCGCGCGCGAACACGCCGACCTCGATCCAGTCGTCGAGCTTGCCCGGCGTCTCCTTGCCCTTGCCGTCGGCGTAGAGCTTGGCGGCATGCAGATCGAGCACCACCTCATATTTGCCGTCGGCGCGCTTTTTCGCGGTCGCCGTTTCGATCCGATTGTCGTAGAAGCTGATCTTCTCGAACAGATCCGCGATCAACGACGCGTGCCGCGGCCCCGCTTCGGCGCGGATGTAGTCGAGCAATTCCACCGATGTCGCATAGGGCGGCTGCTGATAGCCCTTGTCCTGCAGGAACTTCTTCAGCGCGCGATTCAACGTGTCCTCGCCGATCTCGTCGCGCAGCCGGTAGAACACCAGCGACGCCTTGCGGTAGTGGATGTACGGCTGGTTTTCGACGCGATACAGCGGCAGTTCCTCGACCACCTCGCCACCGCGACCGGAGAGGTAGTTGTCCAGTTCATACTTCAGGAATCGCCGCATCTTGCCGCGGCCGTATTCCTTCTCCATCACCATCAGCGCCGAATACTGCGCCAGCGATTCCGACAACACCGTCGCGCCCTGCACGTTGGCGCCGATCACCTGATGCGCCCACCACTGGTGCGCGATCTCGTGCGCGGTGATGTAGTACACGTAGTCGATCGCATCCTTGCCGCGCAGATCGGCGATGAAGCCGACGGACTCCGAATACGGAATCGTGTTGGCGAAGCTCTGCGCGAAGCTCGCATAACCCGGGAATTCGATGATGCGCACCTGGCGGTGCTGATACGGCGTGAAATTGGCCTCGTAATAGGCCAGCGATGCCCGCACCGATTCAATCATCCGGTCGACGTTGTAGGGATGCTTGGCGTCGTAGTAGATCTCGATCGGGATGTCCTTGTACTTGCCCTTCCTCACCTGCCAGCGCGCCGACAGGTAGGAATAGAAGTTCAGCATCGGGCGATCCATCGCATAGCTGAAACAACGGCGGCCATCGCGGATGAATTCCTTCTGCAGATAGCCAGGCGACAGCGCGATCTGGTCCAGCGCGGTACAGATGGTGGTCTTGAAATCGATCCAGTCGGCGTCGTCGGTGAGATAGGTATTGGCGCGCGCAGCCTGGTCCTCAAGCTTCGGCATGCGTTGCGATTCACCGAGCTTGCGCTTGCGACGCTCGTTGCGGTCCTGGATTTCGGCATTGTCGTTGTAGCCGAACGACGGGAAGACCTGGCTGTTGAAGAACGTCCCGTTGTCGACGATCTGCGACTGCGCCGTGTCGTTGCTGATGCCGTTCGGCGCCAACTCGACGTTGAACGTGATGATCCGCTCCGCACCCGGCAGGATCGGCGATTTCAACCGGTAGATGCGATAGCCGAGCGGCTCGTCGTGCTTGATCAACTCCGCGCCGCCCATGTCGATGCCGGTCAGCGACTTGTCGTCGTCCATGCCGATATGCAGCTCGGTGATCGGCTTCGCGTACGGATTGCGTACGCGGTAGGTGCCTTTGGCGCGCATCGTCTGGGTCTCGGGACGCAGATCGACCTCGATATCGGTCGCAATGATCTTCGGCTGCTGCAGGTGCTTGTATTGCTTGTACTCGCGCTCGTACCTGGCCTGCAGATCGATCGTTTCGTCCGGAGACAGGTACTCGTTGCGGATATTCGTGTTCCAGAACAGGTAGCCGCCGACAGCGGCGAATGCCAGCACCGACAGTGCGGTCGCGATCCCCAGCGGGCCGCTCAAGCGCTGACGCGCGAGACGCAGGCGTTCGCGCATGCTGCCGCCCGCGCCGCGCACCCAGAGCGCTGCGGACAGCAGCAACAGCAGCAGCAGGAACACGCCCCAGTACGCCTGGAACCAGAGCTGGGTTCGCAGGAAATGTCCGTAGCCGTTCATGTCGGAATACGGCGCGTTCGGCGCGCTGGCGTAGTTGTAAAGGTTGTGGGTGTAGTCCAGCGTGCCCAGCACGATCTGTCCGATCAGCACCAGCACCAGCAGCGCGTAGCCGGCATATTTGTTGTTGGTGAAGACCTGCAGACACAGCGCCAGTCCGCCCATCAGCACGAACACGAGGCTGTTGAGCATCAGCGTCTGCGCATAGACCGCCAGTTCGAGCTGGGTATGCCCTTTGCCGAGCTGGATGAGTATGGCGACGATGCCGCCAAGCAGTTGAAAGCAGACGATGACCGCAACGAGCGCGCCGAATTTCGCCGCCAGCGGCACCCAGTTCGGCACCGGCATCGCGTCGGTCACCTCATGGATCTTGACGCTGCGCTCCTTGGCCACCAGTTCGCCTGCGTAGAACAGCACGATGATGATCAGCACGAAGCTGTAGGCCCCCTGCAGCGCCTGCAGTATCTGCGAGGTCACCGGATGGACCGGTGTGTCGTACATGGTCTCCGCGAAGATCGCCGCGGGAATGAAATTCGCCAATGCGAACAGCAGCATCACGATGAACGGAATGCCGCGCAGAACGCCCAGCGTGTCGAATCGCAGTTGATGCAGGAACTGCGAGACGCCCGTGGACGAGCCGAAGGACGGCGACACCTTGGGAAGCTGTCTCGCTGCGGGCGCCGGCGCTTCCGCCTCGGAATCCGCAGCCGCCGGCAGGGCTTTCGCGCGGCGCCAACCGCGCGCGGTGCCGCTGCGCTCGGTCTTGAACAGCGCAAAACACGCAGCGAACAGTGCCAACGCAATTCCCAGCCAGAGCGCGCGATTGGCGAGAATGTAACCAGTGATCGCAGGCAGTTGGGTGTTGCGCTGTTCCGCGGCCCAGTAGCGGATCGTGCGGCCGAAAGCACGCATGCCCAGCGGCTCCGCAAGCGTGGCGATCCAGACGTTGTCCAGATCGCGCAACAGCACCGCGCTCACGCCGGAGAGAATGAAAAAACCGAGCACGCCGATATACACCCACAGAATGCCGCGGGTGACGATGGCCAGCAGCGACAGCAGTGCGGCGGTGAACAGCAGATTGGGAAGCACGATGACCGCGAACGCCCACACGTACGGATACAGCGTCACCGGCCCCAGTCGTTCGGCGTCGATCCAGGGCATGAATTGGGCGATGAAAATGCCGAAGCCGATCAGCGCGTAGATCAGCAGACAGCCGAGCACGGCCGCCGCGATCCGACCGGCGACGTAATCGCGGCGCTTGATCGGGCTGGCGAAAATCAGCTCGGCGGTGCCCTGCTCGAAATCGCGCAGCAGTGCGCCGTTGATCGACATCGCGATGAACAGCATGCCGATGAGGGTGAAGATGCCCAGGAACTGGACCGCGATCATCGGTGCATTGCGATGGACATTGCCGATGCCGCCGCCGAGCTGGATCGCGTCGGTGGAGGCCGCGCCAAACGCGAGCGCGGCGAACAGCGTGCCCATCATCCACAGCAGCGGCGAGCGCAGTTGCTGGCGCAGCTCGAATCTGAAGAACTCGAACATGGCGTGATCCTCAGGCGGCTTTGGCGTGCTGGCGCAGGCGCTGGAAGTACACGTCCTCGAGATCAGGCGCGACGAGGTCGAAGCCGTGGTCGGGCTGATGCTGACTGAAGACGTGGATCACCGGATTACCGCCGACGAGCCGCGTGGACAGCACCACGAAACTCTTTTCGTAGCGTTCGAGCTGGTCTTTCCGCACCTGTTTTCGCCAGATGCGGTCGGTGAGCGAATCGATGGCCTCCGCCGGCCGGCCGGCCAGCAGCACCTTGCCTTTGTTCATGATCGCCATGTTCGGGCACAGATCGGTCACGTCCTGCACGATATGCGTCGACAGGATCACCGCGACGTTCTCGCCGATCTCGGCGAGCAGATTGAGGAAACGGTTGCGCTCCTGCGGGTCGAGCCCTGCTGTCGGCTCATCGACGATCACGAGTCGCGGATTGCCAAGCAATGCCTGGGCGATGCCGAAGCGCTGGCGCATGCCGCCGGAGAAACCGCCGAGCTTGCGCTTGCGCACATCCCACAGATTCACCTGCTGCAACAGACCGTCGACGATTTCGCGCCGCTGCTTGCGATCGGCCAGGCCTTTGAGCACGGCGAAGTGTTCCAGCAGATCCAGCGCGCTGACTTTCGGATACACGCCGAAATCCTGCGGCAGATAGCCCAATTGCCTGCGCACCGTATCCTTGTCGCGCAATACGTCGATGCTGCCGCCCTTGCCGTCGTCGAGCGTCGCGGTGCCGCTGTCGGCTTCCTGCAGCGTGGCGAGCGTGCGCATCAGCGAGGATTTGCCGGCGCCGTTCGGACCGAGCAGACCGAACATGCCGCGCGGAATATCGAGCGTCACCGCATCGAGTGCGCGCACGCCGTTGGCGTAGGTTTTGCTGAGATCGCGGATGGCGAGCATGGATTGAAGTCCCCGGATGCGGGGCCCGCGATGGCGGGCCGACCGTGGCCATCCTAGGGACAAGATCGGCAATGCGGACGGGCCGATAGTCATTCATGACTTTTGGCCTGAGGTCTCCGCATTTTTTTCGAGCGTTTAAAAAAGCGTCGTCCTCCCCGCGAACGCGGGGGTCCAGCGACTTTCAAGCTTCTGCGCAGCGTAAAGACACTGGGTTCCCGCGTTCGCGGGAACGACGGGTAAAAGAATGGCGACTGCCAATCAAACGATCCATCTGATTTTCTTGGGGAAAATCTGGGGATACCTCAGCCTTTGGTCCACCGCAACCGCAGTGGACGGGATCAGCGCAATCTCGCGCGCGGCTTCAGCGCCGATCGCTGGCGACGGGCAGACTCGCGACCTGCTTTTTCAATACAGCCAGCGCGGCAGCGATCGGTGCATCGCCTTCGAGCACATCGCCGATGCCGACGCCCGAAGTTTCCTGCTCGCCGCGCAGATGTCCCGGCAACGCCGCTTCGGAAATAATGATGCCATTCTGCGTCGACTTGACCGCGCCATCGGGCTTGAGCACGACATCCGGGTCGATGCCGCGCGCCTGGATCGATTTGCCGCTGGGCGTGTAATACCGCGCGGTGGTGAGTTTGACCGCGTCGCCATTGTCCAGCGGCAACAAGGTCTGCACCGATCCCTTGCCGAACGTGCGGCTGCCCACGACCTGCGCGCGCTTGTTGTCGCGCAACGCAGCGGCCAGCACTTCCGATGCGCTGGCCGAACCGGCATCCACCAGCACCACCAGCGGCGCACCGCGCATGCGATCGCCCGGCGTCGCGTTGAAGATCGCATCGGCCACCGGATTGCGGCCACGGGTGCTGACGATGCCGCCATTGTCGAGCAGGTCGTCGGCGATCT
The DNA here is from genome assembly GCA_049296025.1 of Lysobacteraceae bacterium. Lineage (GTDB taxonomy): Bacteria > Pseudomonadota > Gammaproteobacteria > Xanthomonadales > Xanthomonadaceae > Lysobacter_I. The sequence goes on from JBAQRU010000192.1 coordinate 8,603, forward strand.
GCACGGCGGACGTCAACAGACCGCCCGGGTTGCTGCGCAGGTCCAGCACCAGTCCGCGCAGGCTTTTGCCGGCACCGGTCTGCGCCTGCAGCTTGTCGATCTGCTGTTCGAAATCGGTGGCGGTATCGGCCTGGAACGCGCTGATCCGCAGATACGCGTAGCCCGGTTCCAGCATCCGGCTGCGGACGCTGCTGATGCGGATGGTTTCGCGCTGCACGGTGATGTCGAGCGGCTTCTTCGCGCCTTCGCGCTGCACGGTGAGCGTGGTCTTGCTGCCCGGTTCGCCGCGCAGCGGATTGCTGTCGATCTGTTCGGGCGTGAGCGTCCTGCCGTCGATCGCGATGATGATGTCGCCCGGCTTGACGCCCGCGCGCGCCGCCGGGGTGTCGTCGATCGGCGCGATCACGAGAATGGTGCCGTCCGGCTGCTGCTGCACTTCCACGCCGATGCCGTCGTAGGCGCCGCTGGTGTCTTCGTCGAAGGCCTCGGCATCGCTGCGCACGAGATAGGCGCTGTGCGGATCGAGATCGAGCAGCAGACCGCGAATCGCCGACTGCATCAGTTTGCGGTCCTCCACCGGTTCGACGTACGCGTATTTCACCGCGTTGAAGACGCTGACGTAGCGACGGATCTCTTCCAGCGGCACTTTGCTGGCTTCGCTCTCGTCGGTTTTTTTCGATGCTGCCGGATCGGCCGGCTTGACCTCGGGCTTGGCCTCCGGCTTGTTCTCTTGGGCCAAGGCCAACGGCGCGCACAGCGCGAACGCGAGCAGACCCGGCAGGCAGCGGCTGCGCAAGGACGACGGGGACGACGGAAGCAAGGGCATCGAATACTCCAACCAAAGAAATCCAAGGTTCCGACCGCAAAGGCCACGGCAGGTTCATTGCGCGGACGTATGGCCTACCGTAACGGCTTATTGGCGCCGGAGCCAGCTGCCGGGATCGACGGGCTGACCGTTGCGGCGCAGCTCGAAATACAGCGCAGGTTGTTCCAGGCCGCCGGAGTTGCCGACCCGCGCCACCGCGTCGCCGCGTTTGACCGTGGCGCCGACGTCCTTGAGCAGCGATTCGTTGTGCGCGTACAGGCTCAGGTAACCGTTGCCGTGATCGAGGATCACGATCAGGCCGTAACCGGTCATCCACTCGGCGAACACCACGTTGCCGTCGGCCACCGCGCGCACGGGGGTGCCGAGACC
>JBAQRU010000193.1:0-11935 GCA_049296025.1 Lysobacteraceae bacterium
GCGCGATCGCACCATCGCCGCGCTGGAAACCGAGAACCGCCTGCGTCGCGCGGAGCTGTGGCAGCGCACGCTGCTGCTGTGGCTGACGGTGGCGATCGCCTCTGCGGTGGGACTGGGGCTGTGGATGCTGCTGCAGCGTCGTCGCCAGCGCGAACGCCTGCAGGAAGAAGCGCGGCGCGTGCGCCAGGAAGAAGAACTCGCGCGCTACCGCCGCGAAGCCGATGCCCTGGCCGAAGATCGCAGCCTGCTGCAGGCCCTGCTCGACAGCCGCGACGACGCGGTCTGCATGCTCGATGCCGAAGGCCAGGTGCTGGCCGCGAATCGCGCCGCGTGTCGATCACTCGGTGCGGGCGAACATGCGCCGATCGGACATGCCGTCGCCGAATTCCTCGCCGTCGCCGATCAGGCCGCATTGATCTCGGCGCTGGAGCGGATGGAAGACACCGCCGCGCAGGCCTTCGATTTTGTCGCGCGCGACGGCACGCCGCTGCTTGCGCATCTCGCGCAGTGGGAACACGGTGACGGATTGATCGTGCTCGGCCTGCAGGCGCGTGTCGATGAAGGCGCCGATACGGCGTCGCCGACAGCCGCTGCCGACGACACCCGCGAAGCGGGCATGCCCGACGAAATCCATCGCAATGAATTCCGCCGTTCGCTGGTCGAACTGATGCTCGCGGTCATAGACACCTGGGAACGCGCCACCGGCAGCAGCCGCCTGGAACTGGCCGAAAAAAGCCGCATCTGGCGCGTCGCCATCGACGACGGCCGCCTGCGCGCCCGCGCGATGGAGCGCTACCTCACCGTCGCGAAGCTGCCGCACAACCCGCGCTGGCGCGATGTCCTGCGTTCCGCCTACTTCGTGTTGGGCCAATGCGCGATGGAAGCGCGGACGCGCGAGGATCTGCAGCGCCGCGTCGACGCGGTGCTGGCTTATACGCGGCGCAGCGCGTTGGTGTGATTCACGCTTTCTCCGAGCGGCGCTCGACCGTCAGCGATCGGGGTTCGCAGGCTCCGCCGGCGTGGCCGTCGCCGGCTGGCACACCACGCAGACGCCTTTCAGGCCGGACTTGAACTTGTAGAGCTGGTGGTGATCCTTGATGCCGTCGTGGTCTTCATCGCCGTCGTGGTTGAACGCGTCGGGGTGGGACACGAAGGGCATTGCCGGGGTCGACTGCCCGTTCTTCAGCTGATCCGTGGTGCAGGCTTCGTGTGCGGCTTCGTTGGCCCAGAACCAGTCGTCGACGATGCCGCAGGTCTTGAGATCGTAGCATTCGCTGCCCAGCACTTGGCCGTCGCTGAGGTGCAGTGCGCGGTAGTCGGCCAGGGTGGAGGGCGTCAGGTCGAAGCTCGAAACAGTGACGATGGTGGTGCCGGCCGGACACCATCTGGACGGCAGGGTGTCGTGGGCGGTGGCCGACGACGTCGCCAGCAGACCGAGGCTGAGCGCAAGAGCGAAACCGTTCCGCATAGGGTGTTTCCGATGGCTGGATGTCCTCGGACAGTCTACGGCTGCCCGCACCGCCAATGCCACGGGGATTACGGGGAGATCCCGGGGAGAAATCCACGCAAGCGATTGATTTTTCGATGGCAGTCCGTGCGGGGCGACGGTGTTCGTCGCTTCGCTGTGGTCCATGGCTCGGCGAAAACGACCCGGATGTACCCGGATTTGCCCGGGTTCGTACTGGCCTGCAGGTTGTGCGCTGCCTAGTGTGGGTTCGCCTCGTCCGTAGTGAGCGGGGTGCCGCGACAGCGTTCGCAGCAAGGGGATATCGGAGCGGACAAGACGCCCGCGTCCGACCATGTCGTTCAACAGAATCTCGTTCAGCAGAGGAATTCCATACATGAACAAATTACATGCCGTTGGTCTTGGTCTGGGCCTTGCGCTCGCATCGCTGGGCAGTGCCCACGCCGCGCCGGTGGTCGGTAGCGGTGGCGGTTATTTCGGTACCGCCAATTACGGCAACGGCGCGGGTTCGGTCGTCGGTCCCTATTCGACCTGGGCCGCGTGCAACAGCGCGCTGCAGGCCGCGATCAACAATGCCGTCAATAATTTCGGCTACACCCTGGTCTCGATGAACCCGTGTTCCTACACCCCGCCGTTCTCCGGCGTGATGTACCAGCACTTCGAACTGGCGGTGGTCAGCGACAACAATGGCGATACCGCCGACGTTGCGGCGGTGCTGTTGGATCAAGTCAAACGCATCCGCGAGACGTATCAGGCCGATGCCTACGACGCAGCGGTGGGCGAGTTGGTGCGCATCACCGATCCGAATGACGAGAATCGCAGCGTGCGCGCCAAGCCGAAGAAATAAGGCGTCGGCCCCGCCGTGCGTGCGACATCGTTTCCATCTTTCTTGTTCCAGCGCCGCTGCTGAAACAACACAACATGCGGAGTCTCGATGAAATCCTTGTGCTCAATGATCGGTTTGACCCTTCTGATCGCGGCCGCCGCCGCTACGGCTCCGGCTAACGCCGCCAGGATCGGCGGACTCGATCCGGTTGGCCCGACACCTTACGTGCCCGGTGCGTGGCGCGCGAAGGTCAAATACGTCAATCCGACCAAGCATCCGGACGGAACGGTTTCCACCTTTTCCTATATCGAGATCACGGCGGACACGCAGGCGTACTGCGAGGGCCAGCTCGCCAGCCTCACCGGTTCACCTGGCGTCACGGTGGTGACCTGGTGCTGGTTCGACGCCTACTGACACTTGTTCGGATGGGCAAGGGCCGCAGGGATGCGGCCAATCACCGAAACACACCAGGGCAACCACCATGAATCGCCATCGTCACATCACGCTGGCTCTCGTTGCTGCGCTCGCAGCGCCGCCGCTGGCGGTCGCCGAAGGTCGGCAATGGAGCGCGCTGATCGCGTTCGACGACGGTGGCCCTGCACCGAAGATGCTCCGTATCGTCGCCGATTCCGAAACCGCCCGTCTGGCCGAACTGTCGTCGTATCGGGATGCGATGTTGATCGAACCCCGCCAGCCCGTGCTTGAGTCATCCGCGATCACCGATCCGAACGATGCCAGTCGCGGACGGAAACCGGGGAAAGGTGAGGGTTCGGGGCTCGGCGGACCCGGCCATGTCGGCGGCGGTTGATCGGAACCGCAGACAGCGGTATGGGCGGCGGGTGATCGCCCCTGCTGTCGACCGCGCGCGTTGTTTTCACACATCCACCAGGGAGATTTTCAAGATGCATGTCATCCGATTGAACCGCACGGCCTGGTCGCTGGTCGCGCTGATCGCCGTCGCGGGCCACGCCGCCGCCGCGAGTGTCTGGACCGCGGAACTGGACGTGGAGGAGGAGATGGAGGCCTACACCATACGGATCGTGGCCGCGAGCGAAGAGGATTGCCTCGCGCAGATGTCGACGTATCGCGGCGCGGTGGTGATCGAACCCTGCCATCCGGCGCCGACCGCCTCCGCGATCACCGATCCCAACGATGCCAACCGCACCTCGAAGACGCCGAAGCCGAAGAAGGTGGCGGACGGCGGCGGTGGCGGCGGCTGGTAGGCCGTTGCATCCGACCATCGCCAGCGTGCGACATGCGGCGACCGGCCACTGTTTCACCGCCGTGCCGGGCCAGCTCAACGACTTTGCCGTGTGGCCCGTCCTTGCGCCTGGTGTCCATACCTTGAATGTGGATGTCACCAATATCAGCGGCCCCACCGGCATGTTCATCAAAGCGGAAGTTGAAGGCCAGTGCACGAAGGAGCCGGTCAAGCCGGGTAAAGGCCAGGACATCTGAACCGTCAATCGATGAAGACGGGCGTCGTCCTTGCGACGGCGCCAGTTTCGTTTCCGGCGTGCGAGCTCAGCCAGCAGTCTCCCGCAACGCCAACGCCACCACTTTCGAATACAGCGTTTCGCCAAGCCCAGACGGATTTCCGTAATCCATCCGCGCCAACGCTTCAATATCTTCCGTTGACGATGCGCGCGCGCCCATCAACGCCCGCGCGATCGTTTTCAGCTTCGTCGCGCGGGTCGCGGTATTCGCCTTCAGCCAGGTCAGGGCTTTCACCAATCGCTGTTCGACCGGGGTGAAATCGCTGCCCAGCGGATAGTCGGTCAGGGTGCCGTCGGCGCGGAACGGCGCCAGCGCCGCGCGCAGCCCTTCCGGCGTGTTGCGTCCGGACAGTCGCAGCCGCAGCAGGTCCTCGCCGAGCTTGCCGGAGAGGTTCGCCGTCGTCAGCAGGCCATGCTGGAAGCGGGCGTCGGCGATGCCGGCCATTGCCGCGATGCAGTCCTCGTCGCAGGCGCCGTGCAGATCGGCGATGCCGTATTCGCTGACGTAGATGTCGCGCAGATGGCGCGGAATGGTGGTGTGGCCGTAGTTCCAGACGATGCTGGTGATCGCCGGTTGTCCGGGTTCCTCGCGGGTGGCGCGCAGCATCAGCACCGAACGCGCCTCGGGCAGCGCATGCGCCATCGCCACGAAGTTGTATTGGCCGCCCACGCCGGAGACCACGCGGCCGTCGGCGAGACCGTCGGACACCGCCGCGCCGAGCGCGGTGGCCATCATGCAGGTATTGAAGAATCGAGACTGATGGCGCTGCACGCGTTCCAGCGATTCGCGGCCGCCGTAGAGTTCGTTGACTTCGCTGACCCGGCGCATGCCGATGCCGCGTTGCCCGTCGGCGTCGAGGTTCCGCAGCCAATCGTAGAACTCGTGCGAGCCCAGATAGAACGCGCCATGCAGGAATTCGCCCTCGCGTTCCAGCCGTTCGCGATCGGCGTCGCTGGCGCTGCCGTCGTTGATGCGTCGCATCAGCGGTTCGTCGTCGACCACCTTGCGCCGCAGCACGCCGCTCTGCACCAGCTTGCGGAAACCTTCGTTGATCATTTCGCTGCAGCCGTACAAGCCATGCTCGAATGCATCCAGCCCGCCGCTGGCGATCACCGCCGGATTCCGTTCGATCTCCGGATCCAATGCCTGCAGCACGCGTCGATACGCGGCGTTGTCGGTATGGCGCAGCACCAGCGCGTGACACAGCGCGTCGGCCAGTGCACCGATGCCGATTTGCAGTGTGCCGCCGTCGCGCACCAGTGTGCTGGCGTAGAACCCGATCGCGTATTCGGCATCGGCCACCGGCTGTCGCGGCAGCGCGAACAGTTTCGGATACGGCCCCGGCGGGGTCAGCACGATGTCGAAGAAATCGGCATCGACTGCAGCACCATTGTCCAGCCACGGCAATTCCGGATCGACCTCGGCCACCATCAGCGGTCGCGGCAGGCCGCGCGCGAGGATCGCATCGATCGCATCGAAGGTCAGATCGGTGTTCGACGACAGCGACAGCCGCGAGCCATCGGCGTTCGCGGCGACTTTCTGCACCAGGCAATTGACGCCGCGTTCGGCGATGGCGCGCGCGACATGCGTGTAGTTGAGGCTGGCGTAGCGCGACTGCGCCTGCCGCGATCGCAGCAGCGCGCCGGACTGCATGTAGAACTCTTCGATCTCGATATGCGCCGGCAGCGCGTCGCGCTTCTGCGCCTGCACGTAGGCGAGACGAGGGAAGTCGTCGCCGAAGTGCCGGGTCACGAACGGCGCGAGAAACCGGCGCTGCAGATCGCTCGCCGGTACCGGCGGATCCAGCGACAGCGCGGTGTACAGATGCACCGCGCGCGAGGGGTCTTTCTCCACCCGCGCGTACAGCGCATTGAGCAGCCGGTGCGGCTTGCCGATGCCCAGCGGCGCGGCCACGCGCAGCGGGCCGTCGATGCTGGCGAGGAGGGTTTCGACCGCGTCGTCGATGTGGTCGAGGCGGTGGGGCTGGGGCGCGTGCGGACTGGTCATGCCGACATCATCGCGGAGATCGGGGCGGATCGCTTCGTCCATGATCAAAAAATGATCGGGACCTCTCGGGGTGAACCATGGCGGGTAGGAAAGCCGTGCCCTTGGCAGGGGTTGACACGAAAGATTACAGGTGTAATCTAAATTCAATTACGGATGTAAACGATATGCAGATCAGTGAAGCCGAGTCAGTCGTGATGGAAGTCCTGTGGCAGCGCAGCCCGCAGACCTCGGAAGAGGTGCTCGCGGCGCTGGGCGAGCGCCAGCAGTGGCAGGAAGCGACGGTCAAGACCCTGCTCAACCGCCTGCTCAACAAAGGCGCGATCGAGGCGCAGAAAGACGGGCGCCGCTATCTGTACAGCCCACGGCTGCGGCGCGAGGACTGGGTGATGGGCGAAAGCGAGAGCATGCTCGCGCGGCTGTTCGACGGCCGCGTCGCGCCGCTGGTCGCGCATTTCAGCCAGCACCGCAAATTGAGCGCGGACGATGTCGCCGAATTGCGGCGACTGGTCGATTCATTGGATGAGGAGACAGACCATGATCGCGACCCATGAGGTCCTGCAGTGGCTGTGGGCCGCAACGCTTGCGGTCGGTGTCGCGGTGCTGGCGCTGTTGATCCTGCCGCGTCTGTTGCGTAGCCATTTCGGTGCCGGTGTGGCCTATGCATCATGGTGGCTGCTGCCCGCTGTGTTGATCGCGTGTCTGCTGCCCGCGCGCACGGTGCAGACCGTCGCCGTTGCGCAGACATTGCGGACCATCGCCGAACCCATCGCAATGGCACCGATGGGGGTCGAAGAGGATCGTTCCTTTCTCTGGCTGATGCTGTGGCTGATCGGCGTGGTGATCATGGCGCTGCGTCTGTGGCATCAGCAGCGTCGTTTCGAGCGCGCGCTGGGCCCGTTGCAACCATTGGCCGAACGCCTGTGGCGTTCGCAGTCCAGCCATGGCCTGCCTGCGGTCGTCGGGGCGATGCGCGCGAAGATCGTGCTGCCCGTCGACTTCGCCCAGCGGTACGACGACGAACAGCGCCGGCTGATGCTCGCGCACGAACGTCGGCATCTGCATCACGGCGACCCGTTCGCGAATCTCGTTGTTGCCATCGTTCGTTGCCTGTTCTGGTTCAACCCGCTGGTGCATCTGGCGGCTGCCCGTTTCCGCCACGACCAGGAACTCGCCTGTGACCAGGCGGTGGTCGCGGCCCATCCTCAATCGCGACGCGCGTACGGCGAAGCGATGCTCAAAACCCTCATGGCCGGACAGCAGGCGCCGTTGTCCTGCCACTGGGGGTTTTCCCATCCCATGAAGGAGAGAGTCATGCAACTCAGATCACCAATGCCGCGCCCATGGGTGCGGCGTGTCGGGATCGCCACGGTGGCGATGCTGATGTGCGGCGCCGGATTCGCGGTGTGGTCGGCGCAGCCGGCAAGAATGGCGTCGTCGTCGGTCGGCGATTTCAACGCCGATATCCGCATGCGGATCGATGGCAGCGATACCGAGACATTCGCGATCGCGAACGACTTCGGCAAATCCTTCTCGTTCGCTCAAGAGGGTGGAAGCGGTGGTCGGGTCGATGTCGATGCGACCGTGCGCGAAGCCGGCGGATCGCGTTACGACATCGCGATGGTACTGAAACAGGGAGGCAGGGAACTGGCGAGGCCGCGGCTGATTGTCGAGCGTGGCGAAGCGGCCATCGTGAAAGTCGGCGAAGACATGCGCGGCAGCGGTTTCAGGGGCGTCGAGCTTGCGGTCACGATCGGCGGACGCACGCTTTCGGCCGGAAATACCTCCTCTTTCCCTCCACCACCACCCGCGCCGCCCGCGCCGCCCGCGCCGCCCGCACCGCCTGCACCACCTCCGGCGCCCCCCGCACCGATGGAGCCGCTCGAAGCTCCGGTACCGGCTGCGGATTCCGAAGCGATCGTGAATCCATCGCCCAAACCATCGGTGAAACGCGTGCATGGGTCGTCAGCGAGGTCCGCTCCATTGGTCCCGATCGCAGCACTGAAATGGCTTGCGCCGGCGCAACCCGCCAATGCACAAGACGGATGCTGACAACGGATTGAATCGCGCGACCACTGTGGTCATGGAGGGCCGCATGGCTTCGGGCATGTTTGCCAAGGTCAAATCAGCAACTTCCCCGCCGCGATCAAAAGCACGATGCCGAGTGCGTAGCGCAGGCCGCGCACCGGCAGCCATTTCAAGCCCAGCTGTGTGCCGATCAGCGCACCCACCGCCACCGCGCCCAGCCACAGCGGCAGCATCGCCGGCAGCGTTTGTTCGGACTGCAGCAGCCCGGCCAATGCAGTCAGCGAATTGATCCACACGAACGCCACCGAGGTGCCGCTGGCCTCGCGGGTCGGCATCCAGCGTGCGAACAGCAGCAGCGGTGTGAGGAAGATCGCGCCGCCGGTGCCGGTCAGTCCAGACAACATGCCGATGACGCTACCGGCGATCAGGCCCGCTGCCCACGGCACCTGTCGGCCGCTGGCCTGCAGGTCGTCGGTTTCGGCGCGCGCCACCGAGCGGAAGACGCCGAATGCGGCGACCAGCAGTACGCCCGCCAGCAGCATCGAATAGCTTTCTTTCGGCAGTTTGATCTGCGCCGCGAAATACGCGGCCGGAGCCGATGCCAGCACGAACGGCAGGATATTGCGCCAGCGCACGAAACCGCCGCGCCAGAAACGGAACAGGCCAATCCCGCCGACCAGCAGATTCAACGTCAGCGCGGTGGGCCGCATTTGCTCCGGCGCCAGACCGACCAATGCCATCGCGGCCAGATAACCGCTGGCGCCGGCGTGGCCGACCGACGAATAGAGCATTGCGACGAGAAGGAACAACGCCGCGAGCAAGACTGCGTCACCGCTCAAGGTTTGCCGGCTCCGGCCTTCAATGCATCGTTGAGCAGCGCGGCGAGACGGTGCCCGGCGATCCGCAGCTGTTCGTCAACGGCGGGACGCCAGCGCGAGAAATACGCGGGTTCGATCTTCGCCCGCTTCGGATAGAAACCGTCGCGCAGCACGATCTGGCATGAAGCCTCGGCCCATGCTGCGGGGTTGTCGATACCGATGCGCGCCTGTGCCGGCAGCGGCATGCGCTGCAGGTGCCGCAGATAGCGGCGCTCGTTCATCTGCGCCGACGCGATGACATCACCGTCCCACAGCCTGTGCAGATTGCTGCCTTTGCCGTCGAGTTGGATCTGGAGTGTGTTGCCGCCGCGATCGCGTGCGTAGCCGGCGTGCAGCGGCTGGTGCGCGTCGCCGACGAAATGCACCAGGAACTTCAGCGCCTGCGCGCGCACCGCAGCGGGCTGCCGGCGGTCGGCGAGGAGATCGCGCTGGCGGACGATGGCCTCGATCAGGCAATCGCCATCGGGACAATCCACCGGCGGGTGATAGCGGCAGTCGTCTTCGGCCAGATTGACGTAATGCCAGCGTGCGGAACGTTTGCCGAGATCCGGGTCGTGCTCGCGAAGATCATCGGCCCAGTTGGCGACGCCGGCCAACGTGGGTTCGGTTTCGCCGCCCAGCAGTCGTGCCACTTCGGCGCGGGCCTGCGGGGTGAGTTCGCCGCTGGCCAGTCCACCGACCAGACGATGGCCTTTCGGTCCCCAGGCCTGCGCGGCGGTGGGCAACAGCGCCAACAGCAGCAGGACCATGACGGCCGGGTGCCGTGGATGCGATGGGTGCGTGCGACGTGATGCGCCGCCAAAAAAAAAGAAACGGATCATGCGGTGGAGAGTAACCGACATGACCCGTTTCTGCAGTTGCACTGTTGCTGCCCTGTCGCTCCGGCGTGGACCGGAGCGCAGAGGTGTTGCGATCAGAACTTGAACACGTAAGCCGCGCCGTAGACCAGCGGGTCGATGTTCACGGTGCCGATGTCGGCGCCGTCGAGCTTGGCGTCGGTGTCGATGTCCATCCAGCGGGCGTCGACGCGGATCGAACCCTTCTCGCTGACTGCGAAATCGATGCCGGCGTGCATGGCCAGACCGAAGGAATCGTCCAGCTCCAGATCGCTGCCGGCCAGCGCGCCGCTGGTGCCGGTGCTGAAGAAGCGGGTGTAGTTCACGCCGAGGCCGACGAACGGCTTCAGCTTGCCATCGCCGAAGTGGTATTGCAGCGACACGGTCGGCGGCAGGTGCTTGGTCGAACCGACCTTGCCCAGACCGACGATGTCGACGTCATGCTGGAACGGCAGCGCGGCGAGCACTTCGATACCGAGGTTGTCGCGGACGAAGTATTCGGCAGTGATGGTCGGACGGACGCTGCTACCGACTTCGACGTCGAGCGTACCGCCGACGAGGCTGCCGTTATCGGATTTCGGGTTGACCTGATGGGCGCCGACGCCGAAGGTCCACTCGCCGGCCTGTTGGGCGAAAGCGGGAGCGGCGACACCGCCGAGAACGAGGGCGAGGGCGAGCGGAGCGAAACGGTGAATCATGGGAATGCCTCCTGGGCAGTAGAAGTCTGATGTACCGGATTGGCCGGCAGTATCGGGCGCCTTTCCGGGCGCGGTTTGAGGATGATCAATTTTTTAACAAATCGCCAGCAGGCGAGGCCTTCGAGACAGGTTCGATCCCCGAATATATGCCCGCCGTCACATCATTGGGGCCAAGACCCGGTCTTCGGCGCCCACGGGGATGATCCGCTAAAATGCCGGGCTACCCCCCGCCCTCACCCCGTTCAGGAGCGTTCCGCCCATGGCGATCAAGGTTGGCATCAATGGTTTCGGCCGCATCGGCCGCAATGTCCTGCGTTCCGCCGTGCAGAATTTCGGCGGCGAGATCGAAATCGTCGGCATCAACGACCTGCTCGACCCCGACTATCTGGCCTACATGCTCCGCTACGACTCGGTCCACGGCCGCTTCAAGGGCGACGTGTCGGTCGATGGCAACACCCTGATCGTCAACGGCACCCGCATTCGCCTCACCCAGGAACGCGACCCGGCCAACCTGAAGTGGGATGAAGTCGGCGCCGACATCGTCATCGAATCCACCGGCCTGTTCCTCGACAAGGCCAGCGCCGAGAAGCACCTCGCCGCAGGCGCGAAGAAAGTCATCCTGTCCGCGCCGTCGAAAGACGACACGCCGATGTTCGTCTACGGCGTGAACCACCAGAAGTACGCCGGCGAAGCCATCGTCTCCAACGCCTCGTGCACCACCAACTGCCTCGCGCCGGTCGCCAAGGTCATCAACGACAAGTGGGGCATCAAGCGCGGCCTGATGACCACCGTGCACGCCGCCACCGCGACGCAGAAAACCGTTGATGGCCCCAGCAACAAGGACTGGCGCGGCGGTCGCGGCATTCTCGAAAACATCATTCCCTCCAGCACCGGCGCGGCCAAGGCCGTCGGCGTGGTGCTGCCGGAACTCAAGGGCAAGCTCACCGGCATGGCGTTCCGCGTGCCGACCTCCGACGTCTCGGTGGTCGACCTGACCATCGAACTCGAAAAACCCGCCACCTACGCCGAGATCTGCGCCGAAATGAAAGCGCAGTCCGAAGGCGCACTCAAAGGCGTGCTGGGCTACACCGAAGACAAAGTCGTCGCCACCGATTTCGTCGGCGACACCCGCACCTCGATCTTCGACGCCGACGCCGGCATCGCCCTCGACAGCACCTTCGTCAAACTCGTCTCGTGGTACGACAACGAGTGGGGCTATTCCACCAAGTGCCTTGAAATGGTGAAAGTAATTGCCGCGAAGTAAGCAACGCGTGCATCGCGTAGGGTGGTGGTGAGCGTAGCGAACCCCACCATCGGCGAAGCCCAACATCGCAGCAGGATTGTCACAAAAGCGCCTTCGGGCGCTTTTGTGTTTTTTGGGATGTCGGCGCACACACCAGAGTCATGTCATCTCGAAAGAGGGCAAAGCCTGGGGAGGGATCTGTTTTTAGAAGTGGTGAGATGCTGAATCTTAATGCTGTCAGAAGAGACAGGGCTGGCGGATTGTTTGGACTGGGGATGATGGGGTTAGGGTGTTTACGGGGGGAGTGGATGTTAAATGGGGCGGAGCCGCCGAAGGCGATTCCGCCGATGCTTACCGTCGCCGTGGCATCCGATGGCAGAAATTGCTATGCGGGGGTTCCGCTCTGCTTATTGCGCCTTACGGTTCTGAAATGCAGCTTACCCTTCATGGCCTTTTGAAT
>JBAQRU010000194.1:0-16251 GCA_049296025.1 Lysobacteraceae bacterium
GGTGCGCGCACAGGCCGCAAGCAGCGCCAGCATCGCGAACACGGCAACAAGAGTACGCAAACGCTTCATCCGCCCCGCGCCTTGAACACGAGATAGCTGATCGCGACCAGCAGGACGGCCGTGGCGCCCCAGCCGATCGGTTCGACATAACGATGCAGCGCGCGCTCTGCGCGCTCGCCGCCGAGGCGGATCGCGATCGCGACCAGGAACACGCGCTTGCCGCGACCGATCGCCATCGCTGCGAGGTACGGCACCCATGGCACCCCGACCACGCCGGATGCCCAGGTGAAGACTTTCATCGGAATCGGTGCGAAACCTCCGGCGACCAGCAGCCAGAACACCGCCCACGGCGATTCGGCCATTTTGGTCTTGATCGTGTCGATGCCGGATTCGATGCCGTGCATCATGCCCAGCCATTCGAACAGAGGCCGCATCAGTTCGAAGGCGTAATGACCGAGCAGATAGCCGATCACTGCGCCGGAGATCGAACCGATCAGGCTCAGCGCGGCGAACCACAGCGCGCGCTTGGGCTGCGCCAGCGACATCGGCGCCAGCATCACTTCCGGCGGCACCGGAAAAATGATGGCCTCGACGAAACTCAGGCCGGTGAGGAAAGCAGGTGCGCGCGGGTGACGGGACCAGGCGATCGCACGCGCATACATCGGTGCGAAGATCTTCATGCGGTGCGCGCACTCATCCGTCGATCATCCCCGACAGCAGCGGCACGAACACCACCGGCGCCAGGTCGCTGCGCTCGATCTGGCCGTCCGCGCCCTTGCGCAGTTTCACCAGCGACTGCCCGCCGCTGCCACCGACCGGCGCGATGAGCGTCCCGCCCACCGCGAGTTGTCCGGTCAATGCATCGACCAGCGCAGGCGCGGCGGCGGTGACGATGATCGCGTCGAACGGACCGTTCTCCGGCCAGCCGATACGGCCGTCGTCGTGTTTGCTGCGGATATTCAGGCCCAGCGTGCGGAAGCGCTTGCGCGCGGTGCGCAGCAGGTCGCCGATGCGTTCGACCGTATGTACTTCCAGACCCAGCGCGGCGAGCACTGCGGCCTGATAACCCGAACCGGTGCCGATCTCCAGCACCTTCTTCGGCGCAACGCCGTCCTCGAACAGCGCCTCGGTCATCCGCGCGACCACCCACGGCTGGGAGATGGTCTGGCCATGGCCGATCGGCAGCGCATTGTCTTCGTACGCGCGCGCCGCGAGCGCTTCATCGACGAACAGATGCCGGGGGACGGTGCGGATCGCGTTGAGCACGTTTTCGTCGACGATGCCCGCGCTGTTGGGTGTGCCTTCGCGGAGACGTTCGATCAAGCGGTCGCGCACGCGCTGCGAAGTCATGCCCATGCCGATGGCTTCGGGCTGCAGACGCATGCGTGCGGTCATGCCGCGTCTCCGTCGCCGATCGGGGCATCGCTGGCACGATCGCCGGCACGCTCGCCGAGACCGGCAGCGAGCCCACCCACCCAACTGGCGACGTGTTCGAGCGCCTGGTAACGGGTGAGATCGACGTGGATCGGCGTGATCGAAATGCAGCGGCGGCGCACAGCGTCGAAATCGGTGCCGGGCCCGGCGTCCTGTTCCGCACCCGCAGCGCCGATCCACCACCACTGGCGACCGCGCGGGTCTTCCTGCGGCGTGCAGGCTTCGGCGCGGTGGCGGTTGCCCAGGCGCGTGACCTCGAAACCGGCGATCTCGCCCCACGGCAGATCGGGCACGTTGACGTTGAGGATGGTGTCGGCCGGCAGCGGATCGGCGCGCAGGCGGGCGACGATCTCGACCGCGGCGCGCGCGGCGGTTCCGTAATGCTTGCCCTTGTGATCGGCGGTGACCAGCGACATCGCGACCGCCGGCAGGCCGAGGAACCGGCCTTCCATCGCAGCGGCGACGGTGCCGGAATAGATCACGTCGTCGCCGAGGTTCGCGGTGTTGTTGATGCCGGAGACGACGATGTCGGGCTCCTGCTCCAGCATGCCGGTGATGGCGACGTGGACGCAGTCTGTCGGCGTACCGTGGACGCGCCAGGTGTGTTCGTCGTGGCGGACCACGCGGATCGGCATGTCCAGGGTCAGCGAATTGCTGGCGCCGGAGCGGTCGCGGTCGGGCGCGACCATCAGCACCTCGTGCCCGGCCTCGCGCAGGCCAGCGGCGAGGATGCGGATGCCGGGGGCGTCGACGCCATCATCGTTGCTGACCAGAATGCGCATGGGTTCGGAAAGTCGCCTTGTCGCGGAGGAAGAAGTCCGCGCCATGATACCGGAAGCGCCCGTCCGATCAGCAGCGACCCTCCGCAGCGCACGCGGTTCTGCCGTTCTGCCGTTCTGCATCCTGCAGTCCTGCAGCCCTGCTAACCTTCGATGCGATGAGCGCCCGCGACCGCAAGCCCGAGAAAACCCGTATCGGCGAGCCGCCCGCTGAGATCGACGCTGCCGACATCGACGATGGCGAGCTGTTCCGTTCGGCGATCGGCCCGGTGCGCGAGTTGCCGGCAGCGGCCGCCGGTCCGCAGAAACCCAAGCCCAAGCCCAGCGCGCGCATGCGCGATCGCGACGAGGCCGATGCGCGCAGTGAATTCCAGCGCGCGCTGGACGCCGCGCCGCTGCTGGCTGGCGACGTATCGAGCTATCGTCGCGACAACGTGCCCAAAGGCGTGCTGCAGCGACTGGCGCGCGGCGAATACGCGGCACAGGACGAACTGGATCTGCATCACGTCAACGCCACGACCGCCGAGGCGATGCTGCGCCAGTTCGTCAAGGAAGGCTTCGAGTCGGGGATGGGCTGCGTCCGGGTGATCCACGGCAAGGGCCTGAACTCTCCCGACGGCGTACCGACGATCAAGAATCTGGTCGACCGCGTGCTGCGTCACCGCAGCGACGTGCTGGCATTCCACTCGGCACCGCCCGCACAGGGCGGCACCGGCGCGGTGCTCGTGCTGTTGGGTCGGCGCTGAACAGCGTCGGCCCGACGCATCGCCTCACTCCCGGCCCGTCTTACTTCCGGCCCGCCTCACTCCTGATCGACGTAGCGCTTCACCGGTTTGTTGACCCAGCGCACGGTCAGGCCGCGGCGACGGGCCATGCTTTCGACCTGGGCAACGTATGCATCGTTTTCCTCGATTCTCGGCGCATATTGCGTGCCGGGCGAGGCGGGTTTGGCGGCGGGCGCGACAGCGCTGGATCCCTCCATCGTCTTGCATCCCGACAGCGACAGACCGGCGACCAGAACAACGAGCGAGCACATCTTGGCGTTCATCAGAATTCTCCGAGACGACAGAACCGCCCGGCGACCCCGCCGGGCGTTCTTCCGGCTTATACGCCGGTGACCGAACAACGGCCTGTCCGGGTCTGGTTTTCCGACCAGCGGTCGGACAGGACCCGCGCCATTCAGTCGCGCCAGGTCTCGGCGATGACTTTGCCCAGCTCGGCCAGCACGGTGGTGGCGTAGCAGCCGGCCGGCAAACCGAAGCGCAGTGCCAGGGTGCGCGGTTCCAGCCAATCGAAGCTCAATGCCTGCGGCCGCAGTCGCAGCGCGCGGCGCTCCTGCTCCAAACCGGCGCGCTCCAGACCATCGCGCAACGCGTCGAGCGGCGCGCCTTCGAGCGCCGACAGTTCCAACGCACGTGCCTCACCCTGGCTGCGCAGTTCGCCACGACCCCAGAGCGGGCCGCTGGGATGGATATCGAACCGCGCCAGCCGCTCCGCAAGCACTTCGCTCCACGGCTCCGGGCCGAACACGCTGCGACTGCCGTCGAGCATCCACACTTCGCCATCGAGCCCCACGTCCCAACACGCCGCTTCGACCCGCGCGCCGAGCACGCGATTGAACAGTTCGGAACGGGCCGCCGACAGCAAATGACCGCGCTCTTCGCGCGCCACGCGACGACCGGCGAACATCGACAGCGCCTTGGACACATTGTCGCCGCCGCGCCCGAAGCGCTGCTCGCCGAAATAATTCGGCACACCGCGTTCGGCGATGACGCGCAGACGCGTTTCGGTCGCGGCTGCGTCGCCTTCGACCTCGCGCAGCGTCAGCACGAAACGATTGCCCGCAAGCGCCCCGCGCGGCAGTTTGCGCGCATGCCATTGCGCGTCGAGCACGCGCAGATCGTCGGACTGCAAGGCATCGATGTCCGGCGCGATCCTTTTCGGAATCCATACGCTGAAGCGCTGTCGCGTCAAGGCATGGCGATCCTTCAGGCCCGCATAGCCGATCGCCGACTCGGCGACGCCCGCCCATGCAGCGATGCGCTTGGCCGCGAACGCGGTGTTCATTCCGCGCTTCTCGATGGTCAGCAGGAGATGCTCGCCCGCGCCGCTGGCGTCGAAAGCGTCGACTTCCTCGACGGCGAAATCTTCCGGCACGCCGCGGATGCGCGCGGTCAACACCGCTTCGCCGTGCGCCTGAGGCGTTGTCGCCCCGCCAGCGTCGGGGCGCACGTCCGGACTCACGTCCTGATCAACAGACACACCGCCTGCGCCGCGATGCCTTCGCCGCGCCCGGTGAATCCCAGGGTTTCGGTGGTGGTGGCCTTGACGCTGACCTCATCGAGTTCGATGCCCAGATCCAGCGCGATCGTCCGCCGCATCGCTTCGGCATGCGGCCCGACCTTCGGCCGTTCGCAGATCACGGTGACATCGATATTGCCGACCATCCAACCCTGATGGCGGATCAGATGGTCGCAGTGACGCACGAACGTACGGCTGTCGGCGCCCTTCCAGCGTGGATCGGACGGCGGAAAATGCTTGCCGATATCGCCCAGCGCCAGCGCGCCAAGCAGCGCATCGCACACCGCATGCAGCACCACATCGCCATCGCTGTGCGCAACGATGCCCTGCGCATGCGGCACGCGCACGCCGCCGAGCATCACATGATCGCCCTCGCCGAAGGCGTGGACGTCGAAACCCTGGCCGATGCGGACGTTGGCGGTCACGGTGCGATCAGCGCCAACAGCAGGCGCTGCATGTCCAGATGCTTCATCAAGCCTGCGCCGCTGGCGACCACCTGCGGGTTCTGCAGCATGTCGGTCGCGGCGGACGTGCCCAGCGCCTGGAAACTCTTGCCGATGGCATCGGTGCCCGACTGCTTCATCGCCGTGCGCAATGGCCCAGCGCATTGATCGGCCAGCAATTGCTCGAAGACCTTGGCCGCATCGCGATCGATCGCACTGCGCTGCGCCGGATCGATCTGGGTCATCGATGAAATATCCGGATGCTGGGCGATCACCGCGAACACCCATTTCACCAGCACGCGTTTTTCATCCGCCGATGTCGATTTCAACAGGCACTGGGTCAATGCCTCCTGCGGCGCGAGCGGCCGCACCGATTTCGGCACGGCCTGCGGCGCCTGTACCGGCGTCTGCACAGCGACAGGCGTCTGCGACTGTGCGGCCAGTGCAGGCGCGGACCCTGCGAAAACAACGGCCAGCGCGGCCAACACGTTCGAAATGAAGATTTTAGTGAAGATATTCATGACACTCCTTTTCATCGCTGTTGGATCAACGATGTCGATGCGAAAGTACGTACTCGAACCGCGCCAGATCCGCCGGCGTGGTGACCTTGAAATTGTCTTCGCTGCCTTCGATCAACAGCGGACGCAGACCCTGCCGCTCCATCGCCATCGATTCGTCGGTGATCGCCACGCCCGCTGCGCGCGCAGCATCGAGCGCGCGACTCAGCTGCATGCGCCGGAACAGCTGCGGCGTGAACGCGCGCCACAGGTGCTCGCGCGGTTCGGTGCGGTCGATGCCGCCATCGTCGCCCGCGAATTTCAGGGTGTCGCGCACCGGCGCAGCGAGAATCGCACCGACCGGATCGCTCATCCCCATATCAAGCAGGCGATCGAGATCCGCATGCGAGAGATTCGGGCGCGCGGCGTCGTGCACCAGCACGAAGGCATCGGCGCGCACCGACTCGGGCAGCGCATTGAGACCAGCCAGCACCGAATCCGCGCGCTCGGCGCCGCCGATGCAGGTCATCACCGGCTTGTCGGCCAGGACGTCCGCATCGCGCCAATACCTGTCGTCTTCGGCCAGCACCACCATCACGCCGCTCACGGATGCATGCGAGAGCAGAACATCGAGGGTGTGGGCGATCAGCGGCCGGCCCGCGACTTCGAGATATTGCTTCGGCAGTTCGCTGCCGAAGCGGGTGCCGCGACCGGCCGCCGGCACCACCGCCCAGAGCCTGCCCGGGACTTGATCCAGGGTCATGGCGAAGGCTCTTCGGCATCGATGGCAGCGTCGACAGGCGTCGGCGATTCGACCACGCGGTAGAACGTCTCGCCGGGCTTGATCATGCCCAGCTCGCTGCGCGCGCGCTCCTCGGCGGCGGTTTCGCCGGATTTGAGGTTCTCGACTTCCGCCGCCAACTGTTCGTTGCGCTGCTGCAGGCCGCGATTCTCCACGCCCTGGCGCTCGACCTTGCCCTGCAGCGAGGACGTGGCGGACGCGCCGCCCTCGCCGAACCACAGCCGATACTGCAGCCACGCCAACAGCGCGACCAGGATCAGCGCCAGCATCCGCAGCGTGCGCATCCCGTCGGTCATGCGTGCGGCATCAACCCTGTTTCAGCGAAACGAACGCCGCGCGACCGGCGTACTTCGCGGCCGGGCCGAGCTGCTGTTCGATCCGCAGCAGCTGGTTGTACTTCGCGACGCGATCGCTGCGACACAGCGAGCCGGTCTTGATTTGCGTGGCGGTGGTCGCGACCGCGATATCGGCGATGGTGGTGTCCTCGGTTTCGCCCGAACGGTGCGAGACGATCGACGCGTAGCCTGCGGCGTGCGCCATCGCGATCGCTTCCAGCGTTTCGGTCAGCGTGCCGATCTGGTTGACCTTGATCAGGATCGCGTTGGCGATGCGCTTGTCGATGCCTTCCTGGAAAATCTTCGGATTGGTGACGAACAGATCGTCGCCGACCAGTTGGATCCTGCTGGTCAGGCGATCGGTGAGCAGTTTCCAGCCAGCCCAATCGTGTTCGGCCATGCCGTCTTCGATGGTGATGATCGGATACTGGCGACACCAGTCGGCGAGGAAATCGGTGAACTGCTCGCTGGTCAGGCGCTTGCCTTCGCCGGTGAGATTGTATTTGCCGTTCTCGAAGAACTCGCTGGACGCGACATCGAGGCCGAGCTGCACATCCTCGCCAGCCGTGTAGCCGGCCTTGCCGATGGCTTCGAGAATGGTGTCCAGCGCTTCTGAGTTGCTGCGCAGGTCCGGCGCGAAGCCGCCCTCGTCGCCGACCGAGGTGCTCAGGCCCCGGCTTTTCAGCACGGATTTCAGCGCGTGGAAGATTTCGGTGCCGCAGCGCAGCGCTTCGGAAAACGAATCGAAGCCGACCGGCAGCACCATGAATTCCTGCAGATCGACGTTGTTGTCGGCATGCGCGCCGCCGTTGATGATGTTCATCATCGGCACCGGCAAGGTCACGTCACGGCCATTCGCGAGGTATTGCCACAGCGCCTGTTTGCGCGAGGCGGCGACCGCGTGCGCAGCGGCCATCGACACGCTCAGCAATGCGTTCGCGCCGAGCCGGCCCTTGTTCTCGGTGCCGTCGAGATCGATCAGCCGCTTGTCGAGCCCGGCCTGATCGGCGGCGTCGAAACCGGTCAGCGTCTGCGCGATCGCGCCGTTGACGTTGCCAACGGCCTTCAGCACGCCCTTGCCGAGATAGCGGGTCTTGTCGCCATCGCGCAGTTCGACGGCTTCCTTGGTGCCGGTGGACGCGCCCGAGGGCACCATCGCGCGGCCGAAGCTGCCGTCGGCCAGGGTGATTTCGGCCTCCAGCGTCGGATTGCCGCGGCTGTCGAGGATTTCGCGGGCGTGGATCTTCGTGATCGTGGTCATGTCGGTATCGATTGGAGTGGAATTCATAGGGTGCGCCTTGGCGCACCGGTGTAGTGGAATCTCGTGCGCCTTGGCGCACCGGGGTGGGCAAAAGTCCGTGAGAGCGGTGCGCCAAGGCGCACCCTATTCATGCGCTGACATTTCGAGAAAACCGTTGCGCTTCGTTACCTCGTCCAGTGCCTGCAGCGTTTCCAGCAGCGCGCGCATCTTGCCCAGCGGCCATGCGTTCGGGCCATCGGAGAGCGCTTTGCTCGGGTCGGGGTGGGTTTCCATGAACAGGCCGGCGATGCCAACCGCCGTCGCGGCGCGCGCCAGCACCGGGACGAATTCGCGCTGGCCGCCGCTGCTGTTGCCCTGCCCGCCCGGCAACTGCACCGAGTGTGTCGCGTCGAACACCACCGGACAGCCGGTGTCGCGCATCACCGACAGGCTGCGCATGTCGCTGACCAGATTGTTGTAGCCGAAGCTGGCGCCGCGCTCGCAGACCATGATGTCGTGGTTGCCGGTGGACTTCGCCTTCTCGACGACGGGCTTCATGTCCCACGGCGACAGGAACTGGCCTTTCTTGATGTTGACCGGTTTGCCGGCGGCGCAGACTTTCCTGATGAAATCGGTCTGGCGGACGAGGAATGCGGGCGTCTGCAGCACATCGACCACGCTCGCCACTTCGTCCATCGGCGTGTATTCGTGCACGTCGGTGAGCACCGGCACCCCGATCTGGCGCTTCACTTCCGCGAGCACGCGCAGGCCTTCCTCCATGCCGGGCCCACGGAAGCTGGTGCCCGAGGTGCGGTTGGCCTTGTCGAAGCTCGACTTGAAGATGAAGGGAATGCCGAGCGCCGAGGTGATCTCCCTGAGCTGGCCGGCGACATCCAGTTGCAGCTGCTCGGATTCGATCACGCAGGGGCCGGCGATCAGGAAGAACGGGTGGTCGAGACCGACATCGAAACCGCAGAGTTTCATGGTGTGACGAGCCCTCGTTGCAGCATGGAATAGGACAACAGCGCGGCGACGGCGAGACAGCCGAGCCCGATGATCAGATAGCGGCGCAACCAGCGCACGGAACGACCGTGACGGATCAGATAGACCCAGCCGACCATCGGCACCACCATGGACAGCAGCGCGAAGCGCTCGCGCCCCTGCTCGCGGGCGAGCCCGACCGCGCTGATGGTCGCGGACACGCCGACGAAAAACAGCATGGCGACGGACACCGCCAACAGCCCGACCAGCGACAGTGCAAGAACAGCAGAGACCGCACCATCGCTCACGCGTTCGCTTCCTTCAACAATGTTTCGCCCGCCAGGCCTTCATTGGCATGGCGTTCATTGGCCCGGCCTTGATCGGCTTTGTACTCGCGCGCGGCGCGGATGAAACCGATGAACAGCGGGTGGCCGTGACGCGGCGTGGAGAGGAATTCCGGATGCGCCTGACAGGCCAGGAACCACGGATGCCGCGCCTGCGGCAACTCGATCATTTCGACCAGCAGGTCATCCATCGACTTCGCTGCGATCACCAGACCAGCGTCTTCGAGCTGGGTGCGGTAGCGGTTGTTGAATTCGTAGCGATGGCGATGACGCTCGCTGACCACGTCCTTGCCGTACATGCGGTGCGCCAGTGTGCCCGGCTTCACCCGCTGTTCCTGCAGGCCCAGGCGCATGGTGCCGCCGAGATCGCTCTTCTCGCTGCGACGCTCGACTTCGCCGGAGGCGGTGCGCCACTCGGTGATCAGACCGATCACCGGATGCGGGCTCTGGCGGTCGTTCTCGGTGCTGTTGGCATCGGCCAGGCCCAGCACGTGGCGGGCATAGTCGACGACTGCCGCCTGCATGCCGTAGCAGATGCCGAAATAGGGAATGCGGTGTTCGCGGGCGTACTGCGCGGTGAGCACCTTGCCTTCGAAACCGCGATCGCCGAATCCGCCCGGCACCAGGATGCCGTCGATCCCGGCCAGCACCGCAGCGGCGCCATCGCGCTCGATGTCTTCGGATTCCAGCCACTTCAGCGTGACCCGGCTGCGCTGGCGGATGCCGCCGTGCTTCAGCGCCTCGGCCACGGATTTGTAGGCATCCTTGTGATCGACGTATTTGCCGACCACCGCGATGACGACTTCATCGACCGGATGCTCGGACGCGTCGACAACGGCTTCCCATTCGGACAGGTCGGCGGTCGGCGCGACCTTGTTCTGCAGGCGCAGATGTTCGACCACGATCTGGTCGAGCTGCTGCTGGTGAAGCCACATCGGAATCTTGTAGATGTTGTCCAGATCGACTGCGGAAATGACCGCCTTCTCGGACACGTTGGTGAACAGCGCGATCTTGCGGCGTTCGCCGTCCGGCAGCGGCTGTTCGCTGCGGCACAGCAGCACGTCGGGCTGGATGCCGATCGAGCGCAGCTCCTTCACGGAATGCTGGGTCGGTTTGGTCTTCAGCTCGCCGGCGGCGGCGATGTACGGCACCAGGGTGAGATGCATGAACATCGCCTGGTCGGCACCGCGTTCGGTGCGGATCTGGCGGATCGCTTCGAGGAACGGCAGCGATTCGATATCGCCGACGGTGCCGCCGATCTCCACCAGCGCCACGTCGAAGCCTTCGGTGGCCGCATCGATGCAGCGCTTGATCTCGTCGGTGATGTGCGGGATCACCTGCACAGTCGCGCCGAGATAGTCGCCACGGCGTTCCTTGCGGATCACGGCTTCGTAGATCTTGCCGGTGGTGATCGAGTTCCTGCCGGACAGGCGGGTGTTGACGTAGCGCTCGTAGTGGCCCAGATCGAGGTCGGTCTCGGCGCCGTCGTCGGTGACGTAGACCTCGCCGTGCTGGAACGGGCTCATGGTGCCCGGATCGACGTTGATGTAGGGGTCGAGCTTCATCATCGTCACCCGCAGGCCGCGGGCTTCGAGAATGGCTGCGAGCGAGGCGGCGGCAATCCCTTTGCCGAGCGAAGACACCACGCCGCCGGTAACGAAGACGAGTGGAGTGGCAGTGCGGGGGGAGGTCATGGCGGCAGCGGGTCGCTGGAAAGCGATAGTTTACCGGGATGCGGCCGATGAGGCGACAGAATCATGACAAGCCTCTGATTTTTCGGAGAAAGAAACAGGAACGCCGGAAACAGGAACGCCCCGGCCGGGCCGGGGCGTCTTTGGATGCGACAAGTCAAGTGTGGATGGGTCAAGAAGCGCGGGCGACGGGCGCAAGCGACAAACACGAGGCTTCAGATGTCTTCTTCTTCCTCAAGCTCGCGCTGGGGGGCTTTGTCGTCCCTGGCCTTGTCGCGCTTGGGCTTGCGGGCCTCGGCCTTGCGCGCGGCTTCGGCTTCGGCCTGGCGCTTGTCGGCTTCGGCCTTGGCCTTGTCGGCGTCCTCGGCGGACTGCTGTGGGGTATCGGTCTGCGACTGGGCGGCGGCCGGGCCAGCGATTGCCAGCCACGCGACCGCAAGCGCCAGCGGCGACAGGGCAAGTGCGAAACGGCGGGAAAAGGTCATGATCCGTGCTCTGCCCGCACGCGCGCCGGACATCGGCGGGGTCTTGTGCGAGCCCGTGCACCATAGCGCCGATCGGCCTTCTGCGCGGTGAATGTCCCCGCCCCACCATGCCCGGATCTGAACGGCTTGACCCCCGGCGGCCGTCCCGCCAAGCTCGCCGGCCTCGGGCGCCGCGTTTGCCGCCCTCTTCACACGGTTCCGTCATCGCAATGAGCAGTCGCTACAACGCCGCAGATATCGAAGTCCTCTCCGGCCTGGACCCGGTCAAACGCCGGCCGGGCATGTACACCGACACCACCCGCCCAAACCATCTGGCGCAGGAAGTCATCGACAACGCCGTCGACGAGGCGCTCGCAGGCCATGCCCGCAGCATCGAGGTTGTGCTGCACACCGACGGCAGCTGCGAAGTCTCCGACGACGGTCGCGGCATGCCGGTGGACATCCATCCCGAGGAAAAAATTTCCGGCGTCGAACTGATCCTCACCCGCCTGCACGCGGGCGGCAAGTTCAACAACAAGAACTACACCTTCAGCGGCGGCCTGCACGGCGTCGGCGTGAGCGTGGTCAATGCGCTGTCGAAGCAGGTCGAGCTGTTCATCAAGCGCGACGGCAACGAGTACCGGATGGCCTTCCGCGACGGCGACCGCGCGTCCAACCTAGACATTGTCGGCAGCGTCGACAAGAAGAACACCGGCACGCGCCTGCGCTTCTGGCCCGATCCGAAATATTTCGACACCGCGAAATTCAATCTGCGCCATCTGCGCCACGTGCTGCGCGCGAAAGCCGTGCTCTGCCCCGGCCTGACGGTGAGCCTGCACGATACGGCTACCGGCGAAAAGGACCAGTGGTTCTACGAAGACGGCCTGCGCGATTATCTGAAAAGCGAACTCGGGGCGAGCGAAGCGCTGCCGCCGGATCTGTTCGTGGGCCAGCTGAAAAAGGATTCCGAAATCGTCGACTGGGCCGCGTCCTGGGTGCCGGAAGGCGATCTGGTCCAGGAAAGCTACGTCAACCTGATTCCCACCGCGCAGCACGGTACGCATGTGAACGGCCTGCGCACCGGCTTCACCGACGCGCTGCGGGAATTCTGCGATTTCCGCAACCTGCTGCCGCGCGGCGTGAAGCTTGCGCCGGAAGACGTGTGGGATCGCGTCGCCTTCGTGCTCAGCGTGAAGATGACCGACCCGCAGTTCAGCGGTCAGACCAAAGAGCGTCTGTCGTCGCGACAGGCCGCCGCATTCGTCGAAGGCGCCGCGCACGATGCGTTCTCGCTGTGGTTGAACACGAATACCGAACTGGGCGAAAAGATCGCGCAGCTCGCGATCGAACGCGCCGCTGCGCGCCTGAAAACCGAAAAGCAGATCGTCCGCAAGAAAGTCACCCAGGGCCCTGCCCTGCCCGGCAAGCTCGCCGACTGCATCAGCCAGGACCTGTCGCGCACCGAGTTGTTCCTGGTCGAAGGCGATTCCGCCGGCGGTTCGGCCAGACAGGCGCGCGACAAGGATTTCCAGGCGATTCTTCCGCTGCGCGGCAAGATCCTCAACACCTGGGAAGTCGCCTCCGGCAGCGTGCTTGCGTCGCAGGAAGTGCACGACCTCGCGGTGGCGATCGGCTGCGACCCCGGCAAGGACGACATCAGCGGCCTGCGCTACGGCAAGGTGGTGATCCTCGCCGACGCCGACTCCGACGGCCTGCATATCGCGACGCTGCTGTCCGCGCTGTTCCTGAAACATTTTCCGGCGCTGGTGATCGCCGGCAACATCTTCGTGGCGATGCCGCCGCTGTTCCGCGTCGACGTGGGCAAGCAGGTGTTCTACGCGCTGGACGAAGAGGAAAAGCGCCTGCTGCTGGAGAAGATCGAGCGCGAAAAATCCGTGAATACCAAGGGCTTCGGCGGCGCGGTCAACGTCACCCGTTTCAAGGGCCTCGGCGAAATGAATCCGCAGCAGTTGCGCGAATCGGCGATCCATCCCGATACGCGCCGACTGGTCCAGCTCACCGTCGACGGCGGCACCGAAACCCATGCGCTGATGGACATGCTGCTGGCGAAGAAGCGCGCATCGGATCGGAAAACGTGGTTGGAAACCAAGGGCGATCTGGCGACACTGGAGGTCTGAATGGCGATTTCACCGCCTCCAGCCGTTGCGACGGCACGTACACGACAGCGGCGGGGCTTTTTGCATGGCGCGGGCGATCTGGCGACGCTGGAGGTCTGAATGGCGATTTCACCGCCACCAGCCGTTGCGACGGCACGTACACGACAGCGGCGGGGCTATTTGCATGGCGCGGGCGATCTGGCGACGCTGGAGGTCTGATCCATAGCCTGAGGTATCCCCACTTTTTTCGAGTGTGTCAAAAAACGTCGTCATCCCCGCGAACGCGGGGATCCAGTGACTTTCAAGCTTCCGCGCAGCGCAAAAACAACGGGGCCCCGCGTTCGCGGGAACGACGGGTAAAAGAACGGCGACTGCCAATCAATCGATCCGTTTGATTTTCTTTGGGGAAAAAGCGGGGATACCTCAGGCCATGGCACTCCAGATCGCCCTGTTCCGCGGCATCAACGTCGGCAAGGCCAAACGCGTCGCGATGGCGGATCTGCGCACGATGTTCGACGGTCTCGGATTCAAGGATGTCCAAACCATGCTCAACAGCGGCAACGTGGTGTTCGATGCCGGCCGCAGTTCGACCGCGACCAATGCGAAGCGGATCGCCGCCGCGCTGATCCGGACCACCGGCGTTTCGGCCAACACGCTCGTATTGACGGCGGCCGAGTTGGATGCCGCTGCAGCCGGCAATCCGTTTCTCGATCGCATGGACGATCCGTCGCGGATGCTCGTCGGTTTCATCGCCGCAGGTGCCGACCGCAAGCCGTTGCAGGCGCTGGTCGACAAGGCGGCGAGCGAACATGCCGCTCTCGGCGCGGACGCGCTTTATCTGTGGTGCCCGGATGGCATCCTGAAAAGCGCATGCGCCGACAAACTCGTTGGCCCGGCATTTCGCGACAGCATCACCAGCCGCAATTGGTCGACCGTACTCAAGCTGCAGTCGCTCGCAGCCGGCAGCCGCTGAAGCAAAGCTCCACCGCTAGACATTCGCCACGTACAACTGCGAATACAGCGGGTGATCGACTTCGCCCAGCAACCGCAGCCGCTGCGTTTCGGGCAACAGCACCGCGATGTGTTCGAAGGTATCGAGCGGCGACAGCATCTGCGACAGCACCGATTCGGCCACCGGCCCGGAAGCGTCCCAGTCGGCCGCCATCCGCGCAAGATCGGCGGCGTCTTCGCGGCTCAACAGGTCGTGGACCACGACCACGCGGTCGCGGACCCGCTCCCACTCGCGGGCATCGACCTGCCCGGACTGCAGGAAACGATCGATGATGGCTTCCTGCAGCGCGGACAAACGATTGCCGCGTTCCATCTCGATCGCCCACTGCATCTGCTTGTCGTCGAGCTCCGGCACCGGCGTGCCGGTGGCTTCGGAGACACGCGCGCCGACGCGCCGCATCTTGTCCGCATCCGGCATGTTCTTCGACAGGATGTGATCGATCGAACGCGCGTACAGCTCGATGAAGACCGGGCCGAAATTTTCGGCATCCATCGGCAACACCGTGCCGGCCAGAGGCTGTGCGCGCAGGATGTCATGCGCGACCTGCGCCGTCATCGCGGGATCGGCGACGCATGTACTGCCCGGCGGAACGTTGTCCGGATCGTGGATCGGGTTGGTGGTGACGGTGCAGGTGGCGTAATCATCGTAAACCCGCACCAGATCGAAGAACACCGGCATCTTGCCATGATCGTAGACCGCAGCGGCGACGCCATCCCGCGGGTGGACGCCGGCCCACAGCTGCATCGTCGGCATCTCCGGGACGGAGAAACGCCCGACCTCGTCGAAGCCCGCAGCCAACAGCGCATCGACCTGGCCCGCAGTCCCCGGTTGCTGCCAGGTCTGGACGTTCGGTACCAGCGTGATGCGCGCAGCGATACCGGTCTGCGGCAGATCGGCCATCGCCGCGATCTTCCGCGACAGCCACCAGGGCAATGCGAAACGCAGCAACAGCAACAGCAGCACGACGAAGCCGACGATCGTCGCCACGACCACGAGCAGGATCTGCAAGAGCGTCATTGATCTTCCCCTGCCGGACACCAGCCGCCGGCATGCGCGGAGTGTACGGAATCCGCATGCCGGAGCCCAACTTGTCCGAGCGCAGGGCCTTCACACCGTCTTTGCCCGTGACATCGTCAACACGCCCGCCACCACCAGCAGCGTCCCCGCGATCTGCCAGGGGCCCATCGGTTCATGCAGGATCAACAGGCTCAGCACGATGGTCGAAACCGGCCCGATCATGCCGATCTGCGACGCCGGACCCGAGCCGATGCGTCGCACCCCGATCATCGTCGCCAGCACCGGCAACACCGTGCACACCGTGCCGTTCAACAGCGACAGCCCGTAGACCGCGCCCGGCAAAGTGGGTAAACCCGATGGTTCGAGCAGCAGGTACTGGCCGATGCACAGCACGCTCGCGACGGTGCTGGCATACGCGGTCAACCGCACCGCGCCGACCCGCGCGACGATTTCGCCGCTGCCGTAGAGATAGACCGCATACGACACCGCGCTGCCGAGCACCAGCAGACCGCCGCGAACGACATCGCCGCCAGTGATGCCCAGATCATGGCCGAACGCCAGCAGCACGCCGAGATAGCTGATCGCCAGCGCGACGAGCTGACGCCGCGTGGGGCGTCGATGCGAGAGCAGCGCGCCGAACAGCAGCACGAAGGTCGGCGTGAGATACAGGATCACCCGTTCGAGCGTCGCCGAAATATAGGCCAGGCCGAGGAAATCGAGCAGGCTCGCGAGGTAGTAGCCGCAGACGCCGAGCGCGACGATGCGCCAGCGGTCGCCGCGCGCCAATGCCGGCG